>JAFGJZ010000045.1 GCA_016928815.1 Spirochaetota bacterium | reverse complement strand
GGCTTCACGTTCGTTCCGGTCTGCCTTCCGGCAGACTAAAACCCTGCAAATCCCTGACGCGTTGTGATAGCGAGTTTAAAATCCTGTAGAAGCATTCAATTTTATCAGTATTATTCAGATCTTGCAATTCTAAAATTTTATAAAACAAAATAAAACATTGCAAAATGATTATGATTTATAGTTTACTCTTAAAAGATTTAAAATACTTTCAGAAGCAAAAAAGCTTGACACAAAAAAATAAAAGCTATATAAAAAAGTATATTCTTTACTGGCAAATTTAAAATGTAAGCGAGTTAAAAATGTATAATTATATAACATACGATCCACAGATTCTCGGAGGAAAACCATACATTAAAGATTCCAGATTGAGTGTTGAATTTATCATGGAACTTCTGGCTTCCGGTGGATCAATAAAGGAGATACATGAAACATATCCCCAACTTTCTACTGAAGCAATTCAGGAAGCTATTCAATATTCTGCTAATGCAGTAAAAAATGAAATACTTATCACATCTAAAATTACTGCATGAAACCGTTTGCATTCCCGCTTATTGCCGATCAAAACATTCATCCTGATGTGATATTGTATTTAAAACAGAATAATTTTGAAATATTCTCTATTTACGATTCTGAATTACGCGGGAAAACAGATAATGAAATCATAGAATTCGCAAAAAAAAACAGGAAGGCTCGTCCTTACTCACGACAGCGATTTTGGCAGACTTTCCATGTTCGAGAAGAAAATATTCATTGGAATAATTTATCTTCGACCCGGGCACATACATCCTGAATTCACAATTCAAAGTTTAGACGCCATCCAAAAAGAAAATATAAACGTTACTCCTCCATTCATTATAGTTGCTGAAAGACACGATAATGATATAAAAATAAGAGTTCGTCAATTTCAGGAATAACGTGACATTTAACCGTTCGAAGATGGTTTCTTGAAATTCATTAGTTTTTTACAACCCTTTTTAAATAACCCGCACTAATAAGTAGATCAAACCAACCAATACAGTAGTTGTCGAGAAATACTTATAATTTTTTACGTTAAAATCATCTGTATTAAACATTTCGAAGACTGATTGTCTGCAGATGGTCTTGATTCACATTATTTCAGAAACCTGATTTTACAATTCCGGAATTTGAACAAGTTTTCATACCTTTAATTTCAATGGAATTAACTTGTAAATCTGAGATTGCTCCTGCATTTTCATGGCCATTATTTAAACATGTATTTTGAAAAAATTCCATATCGTTTTAAAAAATTTTTTAAAATTCACTTCCGATTTCGTTATATAATAAGGAGGACTATAATGGATAATATTTTACTAAACACTTCTGCGAATATGGACGGATATTTCTATGATGAGATTACCATTGCATCAAAAATTCATAAAATAAAGTCAACTTTAATTTTTAAAGATTTAATCATGATGATTAATGATGAAATTTGCTGCGGCAAAATATCAGGAATGCTGACAGAATATCAGAATCATCCTGCTGAAAGATGGGAAACATTTTATTATTCTTTAAATTCAGAGGAAATTGATATATTAAGCAATGCTCGTCATAAATACAAAATTTCTATTTCAAAACTTGCTTTCATGGCTTTTGTTCTTTTCTGGGATGCCTTGCTTTTCAGATATGCCGATAGATTAAAAATGACAAGATCTGCTATTGATCAAAATAGTTACGTAAAAAATGATAATAAATATAAATGTTTTACTGACATTTTCACAAAAAGACTGCAAATAAAGCAGAAAGAATAAAAAACAGACAGTGAAACGAAATTACATTTCAGGAAATAATAACATCAACAATTGCCGAAAAAGCCTTTGCTGCTTTACTTTTATCTTTTGACGATTTTTTCATGAATGGTCTGCCATCATCTCCGCGGTGAACCATATCCATTTCAATAGGAATTTCACCGAGATATGTTTTTCCTCTGTCTTCAGAAATTTTTCTGCCGCCTCCGCTTTTAAAAAGATCAATATTTTTACCGCAATGAGGACATTCCAAACCGCTCATATTTTCAATAATTCCTTTTACAGGAATACCTACCTTCTCACAGAAAGTAATGGATTTAAGTACATCTGATAATGCAAGATCCTGAGGCGTTGTAACAATTACCGCTTCAGAATTTCCGCTTAGAAGCTGACAGACTGCCAGCGGTTCGTCACCGGTTCCTGGAGGAGAATCTATTACTAGGTAATCAAGATTTTCCCAATCAACATCTGTCAGAAACTGTTTAATAGCGTTATACTTCATGGGTCCCCGCCAGATCACCGCCGAATCCTCTCTATCAATAAGAAATCCCACCGAGATGACTTTAAGATTTTCGCTGTAAAATACCGGTTTTACCATTCCTGAAGGAGAGGTTCCGACTTTCTGATTTTCCAGCCCCAGCAGTTTCGGAACTGAAGGTCCGTGAACATCAACATCCAGTAATCCAACCTTAAACCCCCGTTCTGCAAGTTCAACTGCAAGATTGACAGCAACAGTGCTTTTGCCGACACCGCCTTTGCCGGACATGACAATCAGTCTCTTTTTTATATTATCAAGTTTCAGATTTTCATTTTCAGTCATATGATCACTCCGTAAAAATACACAATAAAAAAACAAATATTAGTGTCAACTAATTTTATTAAACCGTAATAACAAAAAACCGGGTCAATTTAACTGCTGAAGAATAGATATTAATAAATCATATGTACGTTCAACCGATGAAATACTGAGCTTCTCATTGATGGAATGTACTTCCCACATATCCGGTCCCAGCGATATTGCTTCAAGATGCGGCAGCTTCTCCAGGAAAACACCGCCTTCAAGACCTGCATGAATGCCCTTAACTACAGGTTCTTTTTTGAACATGGATTTATATGTGTTTACACATATCTGTTCAAGTTTTGATTTTGGTTTCAGCGGCCAGTCAGGATAATCCCCCCAGGTCTCAATTCCGGTATTCAGCCTGTCGGCAAATAATTTCATCTGATTTATCATATGCTGCTTGAGACTTTTTACCGAACTTCTCAATGCCCATATATATTTAATAATGCTGTCTTGATGTTCAATTACACCTAAATTCAGCGAACTTTGTACCAATCCTTGAATTTCAGGAGACATTGTCTGTATTCCGTTTGGTGAACATACTAAAATTAATAATATATCCTGATATGATTTTTTAGAAATAATTTTTATTTTATCTGATATGCTTTCAAGTTTATTGTATATTATTTTAACATCCTTATCGGCACTTCCCAATTCATTCCGGACGCTGTCATTTATATTTTCAATCAGCTTTTCAACTACAGGAATATTTTCGTTATTAACTAGAATTTCAACTGCAGAATAACTGGGAATTACATTATCCTTCACACCGCCGTTTATTTTTATTATTCCAGATACATATTTATCAAGTTCTAAAAGTACTTTTCCGAGAATGCGGTTTGAGTTGCCTCTTTTTTTATCAATTTCCATGCCGCTGTGACCGCCCATCAGATCCTTAATTTCTATTCTGTATACGGTACATCCTTCTGTGTTGTTTTCGGTCATCTCTGCATTCTGAGTAATGCAAAGTCTTACTCCACCGGCACAGCTTACTACAAATTCACCTTCCTCTTCGCTGTCCAGATTAATGAAATACTTGCCGGTTAAATCATCTGTATTCATTTTCATTGCTCCGGTGAGTCCGACTTCCTCATCAGTTGTAATCACTATTTCCAGCGGCGGATGAGATATATTTTCAGAATCAAGTAATGCAAGACTCATGGCAACTGCAATACCGTTATCTGCTCCTAGCGTAGTATCTTTTGCTTTAAGGAAATCTCCGTCAATAAGCATGCTTATAGGATCTTTACTGAAATCATGACTACTGTTGTTTGATTTTACACAGACCATGTCACTATGGCCCTGTATTATTACGGCAGAACGGTCTTCATATCCTTTTGTTCCCGGTTTTTTGATAACAACGTTATTCCATTCATCCTGCCGTACATACAGATTTCTTTGTTCAGCAAAATTTTTAAGATAATCACTTATTTGTTTTTCATTTCCCGATTGACGAGGGATGCTGTTTATTTCACTGAAAAAATCGAATACCGCTTTATGTTTATAACTGCTGAAATCCGGTCTCATTTCTATTCTCCTGGGAAAAAAATCAATATACTATAAAATCGTGCAATTATCACTGTAAAGTAAATTTTTATAATTTGCTGACGATGCAAATCAAACTATGTTTCATGCCACATTATATATACCACATTGTAATCAGTTTTTTCCTCAATTGCAATTGTCATAAATTTTACATTCGGAAGCTCTGCATTTCCTCCGAAAAATTTTTTATTTTCAACATCCCACCAGGATATATCTTCAGGAAACATTTGAAAATCATGTTTAAAATTATCTGTGTTTACTGCATTTTTACTGAAATATTCAGAAATATTTTTTTCTTCTGTTTTAAATTTAAACCATATGGCGTCATCAATGCCTGATCCCAATAATTTATAACCCAGCGGTTCAATAGGAAGAATTTGGTTTAAATACATTTCATTTCTGCATATTGCAACCTGTTCAGGTGTTGGGCTTATTGTTTCTTCATCAGATCCGAATGAAAGAAAGCCGGATGTACATGAAAAAAAACAAACTAAAAACAGCAGAACAAATTCTTTTTTCAATTTCTTAGCCTGATATCAAATTTTCAAATCAAGAAGCGTCTTTAAATTATACTTTAAAACACCTATTAATGTTGCCGGTACTTTTTTACCGTCTTTTCCGGTATACCCGGGAAAATTAACAAGTTCAATTCTCTCTGCACCTGTAATTTCACCAAGAGGCTGTCCCAAAGGGTTATGAACATTATCTATTATCAGGACAGGTTTCAAATTACCGAATTCCTGCAGTTGCCTTACTTTAAGCGGCATCGGTCCGAAAACTCCGATTATTTTAAAACCAAGCGCTTCAGCAAGAGGTTTCTGATGGAAGTTGACAAATACCGGTGAACCGTAAATTCCTTTTGTTTTAAGTGAAGTAACTGCCGTACTGAAAAAATCATCTATCTCTCTTATTGATTTTACTGCATAATCTTCAGTACCGTTTCTTTCGGCGATTGACATGATTGCATTTTTCATTTTAACCGGATCATATCCTGTTTCTATCTTCAGCATCTGGTCATCGTTTTTTTTGAATTTTTCGTTTATTGTTTTCATCAGAATTTCATATCCGGCAAAAATCATTAAATCGGCATTTTTGATTTTTTTTACGTCAGATGTTTTAAGTTCATATTCAGGAGGATGCACCATGTTTGACGGAGCCAGCTGTCCAGGTGAATCAACTCCGGCTGCAAGTGCATACGCTGTTGTCCATGAATTTGTTGTCAGTATGTTTAACTTCTTAATGGCAGATACCGGTGAAATTGCTAATATGAGTAATGCTGTAAATACAGTTATTTTTTTTATTTTATTTCTTAATTCCATTTATAACTCCCTTTTTCAGAAAAATCATTACGCTAAACATGAATACTGCCGGAATTGCAATACCGGCACTTACAGGAATATCAAATAATATTGATATGAAAAATCCTGAGATTGCAAACAGACCTCCAAGCAGACAGGAAATAAGCATCATCTGCCGCAAGCCTGTTACAAAAAGACCGGATATGACTACAGGAAGAAGTATCAAAGCATCAAGTAAAAGAGCTCCCATAAGACGCATTGATGCTGAAACGACCAGTGCCACTATAATCATTATCGCGAATTCAAACATTCCCGCCCTGATGTTCATTGATACGGCAACATCCCGGTCGAAAAATACCGCCGTCATATGTCTGAAAAAATACCATGAGAATAAAACAATCAGACCACCAAGAATTAAAGCTGAAATTATTGAAAACAAATCCGCGACATAAAGACTTCCCCATAAAAGACTTAGAGTATCCTTTGCCGGAACATTATAGAGGCTGATAAGTATTGATGCTCCTGCAATGGCAGCAATCATAAAAAACATTGTCAGCTGTCCATAATCCATTTTAAGATATTTGGATACCCTGTTTAATATGAGAATCAGCAGAATATTTACAGTCAGACTTAAAAGAGACGGATTGATTCCGGTAACCAGCCCCAATGCACCCCCAAGAAGTACGCCATGCATGAGAAGAAAACGGATCGGGAGCAGATTCATCCTTATAATAAATACTCCGCTTAGAGGAAACGTGAATCCTGCAGATACAAGTAAAATTAGTCCGTAGATAACCGGTTTATATGTTAATAATTCTAACAAAGTATTCCGCCTTTTAATTTTTTTACCGGCCATTTCAATTTTTTAATCCACTCATGATCATGACTGACAATCAGAATTGTCGGTGCATTTGTGTTTTTAATATTATCAAGAACCGTTAGCAGTTCTGTTTTTGAATCTCCATCAAGAAAAGAAGTCGGTTCGTCAAGCAGCAGCAATCCTGCCTTATGGCAAAGACATCGCGCGAGTGAAACCTTCTGTTTTTCTCCGCCTGATAAGGTGAAAAAATTTCTACCGTAAAGATGGAAACATCCGGTTCTTCGCATTGATATCTCCACACTATATTTAATATCAGATCCTTTAATTTTTCTGCCGGCCAGACCTGACGAAACAATTTCCTCAGATGATATCGGAAAGGGTGAAACTGCATTCAGCTGATTTACGTATCCTATTGAAAAATCCCTTTTTTTAAGGTTTCCCACTCTATTTCCGGAAACGGTAATCCTGCCTTTCGCAATGGGTATTATCCCTGCAATTGTTTTCAGCAACGTTGTTTTTCCGGCACCGTTATCACCGGTAATGACAATACTGTCACCGGATTTTAATGAAAGATTCAAATTATTAATCACAGGTCGGCCGTCATACGAAGCATAGAGCCCGTTTATGTTCAGATCAACCCCGTGTATGAGACCTGCCCGTTTTTTCAGCATATAATATATATCATCAAGAGTCATTTTATCAGTAACGATATGCTCTGTACGGCATTGTATCAGATCGACAATTCTGTTATAACTGCATTTTATTCCATGTTTTCTGAAAATTTCCAGACCTGGAGAGCTAACAATGTCTATAATACATTTTTTAAAACCCATTCTTGTAATTAATGCTGCCGCCGCTCTTCCGGCGATTCTGTCATGAAGTAAAAGTCTGTCTGCTCTTAATTTTCTGTTTTTAATAAAAACTTCAAGTTCAAAAAGCGGATAGAGCCATTTCCCCTTATTTTCAAATACAAGTTCAGAATCTGCAAACACCTGAAGTGAAGTTCCTTCCTGAAGAGGGGCTGTGTTGTTTTCATTAGCTTTAAGCAATCTGGTTATCCCTGACCGGCTGATATATAATTTGAAATAATTTCCAATTGTAACAGGAGCATGATTTAATACCATAAAATTTTATAAAAAAACAACTTTTTATTACAAAACATATAAATGATTTATGCAGATTTATAAAATATGAATTAAAATAACTTATGGATAAATATGACGTTTTTAGATTTTATTTAACCGGGGATGATTTTTTTCTTTATAATGAAATATCTGGAGCATATAACCTGTTGAAATAATAATTGCAGCTCCTGCATACATATTCCAAGATATTTTTTCATGAAATAAAACAGTTGAAAGTACGAAGGCGGCAATTACCTCAAAATATGCCAGTACCGAATAATGAGATATTTTTAATTTATTTAGAGCATAAAAGAAAAGCAGAAATGCCCCTATTCCGACAAGCAGTCCAAGTAAAATTCCAAGGCCTAACTGGTATGAAACCGGAGCCGGCCTGTTAAATATAATAAATGGCAGAAAAACAAGTCCTCCGATCAGGTTCTGAAAAAAAACAGTTTCGAGTTTTGAATAATTGTCTGTTTCTTTTTTAAAAATTACCATTGTTACTGCGTAAATCATGGAGCATAATACCATTGAGGCCATTCCAAGAAAATCACGGCTTTTGAATGAAATTTCCTTATCAATATAGGTAAGTACTATTCCGGCAAAAGACCCTATAATGAGAAATATCTCTGTTTTATTCTGCTTCTCGCCTAATACAAAAAAAGCAAGTACTGTAACAAGAATCGGCCAGGTATAAAGCATAATCACTGCGTTTCCAATTGAAGTCAGGGTAAAAGCAAGATAGAAAAAAAACATCCTTACTGCATTCAGCAGTGAAGCGGCAAGCATGGTTTTATAATTACCGCGGAAAGGATTCGATCTCTTCAGGACAAAAAAAAGGAAAAGAACTAATGATGGAATAAACATTCTGAAAAAAGCGATTGATGTTATCGGAAGATTAATTGTTTTGACAAATACGCCAGTCAAGGCACCCAATGAGGCTCCGGTAATAACTGCCATATACGGCAGTGATTTAATGCTTACTGATAAATTAATTTTCATGATCAGTCTGTTTTAAATTTATCCATTTCAATTTTCAGTTCAGATACGAGCAGAGAAACATTTTTTATTTCATTGAGCTTATCCATCAGCACCGTTTTTATATTTTCAAGAATTTCATTATTTCTCGTCTCACTTGCACGTATGTTAACTCCTTTATCGTTTATTAAAAAGATATTTGAAGTTATATCGTTGATCGATATTCTCTGTTCGGATATGCTGCATTCTATTTCATGTGCACTCGAATTGTTTTCATGAGTTACCTTTAAAACCCTGTCAAGTTTATCATTTATCTGAAGATTAATTTTTTCACCGTTTTTTATGCTTGTTTCAACATTGTTATTTGCATTTTTTACCGAATTTACTCTGGAATTGATTTCAGAGATAATATATGATATCTGATTGGTTTCCGTACTTGTCTGTTCGGCTAATTTTAATATCTCTGATGCAACAACTGCAAACCCCTTTCCTGCATCACCGGCTCTGGCAGCCTCTATTGCAGCATTTAATGCCAGAAGATTTGTTCTGTCGGATATATCGGTTATGGAATTCAGAATTTCAGTTATTTTTTCAGACAATTCAACAAGTTCGCTTATTCTGTTTTTTGTATCAATTACATTATATCCAATTTCTGAAATCTGGGTATTCAGATCCTGCATATAAGTAATGCTTCCATTTACCTCATCAAGTACATTTTTTGAAATGGCAACACTGTTTTTGGCCGCATCGGACATCATATCTGAAGATGCGGATATTTCCTCCAGGTTAGATACTATTTTTTCTATACTTTCACTTTGGGTTATAATTTCATTCAGAACATTTTCAACATACCGCTGAAGCTGAATAACTCCTTCGCAGTGATGAGTGTCTTCGTGATCATTTCCGTTAACAATGACATCCAGTGATTTTACAAAATTGTCATTACGGTCATTTACGGTGGATGAAATATTTTTAACCTTGCTTATTATGTCTTTCAGTGATCCGAGGAAATTGTTCAATTCAAAAGCCATCTGACCTATATCGTCATTCGATTTGACATTTATTCTTTGGGTCAGATCCCCTCCAGAAACGGAAAGTACGTTCAGTTCATCACGCAGTCTATGCAGAGGTTTTGTTATGGAAACAATTACAAAAAATGATATTATCAGAACTGTCGCAAGTAATATTATATCAAAAGCTGTAATTGATATTATTGAATTCGTATGTATTTCATCAAAATTGCCGATCATATCATGTGCTGAGGATATGCTTTTTTCAATACCTGTATCAATCGCATTCATCATGTTTTCATGTTTCACAATTGAACCAATCGTTATGTAATAACGGGATTTTTCGAAATCCGAATCCCGATTATTTTTAATGAATTCCTCAGACTGTTTGAGATAAGCCTCGAGATTTACTTTCAGAATGAAAATATTTTTATCCTGATCGTTGCCCAGCTTTTGAATAGTTTCAAGAATATTTATTCTCATTTTTTTCAGATTGTCATAAACAGTTTTACGTGCATCTTCATTCATTGATGAATAGAGAAAGTATTTAATTTCCTCATTTCGGTACTGACTTGTTAGCGTTTTAACAGATACAAGTTTTGACATCATATCCATGTTATTGTTAACGAGAGATTTCATACTAGTATTCTGCTGACGAAGCTGATATAAAGCTGCAAAACTTATCATAATGACGGAAATCAATGGTATTATTTCCATTATTATGATTTTCCGTCTTACACTGCTTTTCTTTTTAAAATTATACAAAGAGCCTTCTCCGTTAAATTTCATAAACATTTAAAATAATTTTATTAAATATGCAGTTATAAAACAGAATTTCATACATAATGTTTCAAAATACAAATTTACGTGAAATGCGGATTCCTGAAAAGATCAGCATTTTGTTTTTGTAATTCCTTCCCATAATCCGTTCAGGTATGTCGAGCCTAATGCCCTGTCATAAAGCCCGTATCCCGGACGTCCTGTTTCACCCCATATCATTCGCCCATGATCCGGTCTAATCGGACCTGCATATGATATGTCACTGAAAGCTTTTATAACTTCATAAATGTCAATTGAACCTTCTGAAGTGATGTGCGGCGCTTCATGAAACACACGTTCCCCTGTATGTTTTACATTTCTCACATGAGCAAAATGAATTCTTCCCATTTTGCCAAAATGCCTTATTGCCGCAGGTAGATCGTTCTGAGGATTCGCACCCAGAGAACCGGTGCATAATGTAATGCCGTTATAAGGATTATCCACAAGTTTCATCATTCTGTTAAGATTGTCAAAACCGGTAATAATTCTTGGCAGTCCGAAAATATTCCATGGAGGATCGTCAGGATGTATCGCCATTTTCACATCCAGTTTTTCCGCGGCAGGTATAACCGCTTTTAAAAAGTATTCAAGATTTTTCCATAGCTTTTCATTGTCTATGTCGCTGTACTGTTCAAAAAGCGGTTTTAGTTTATCCTTCAGTCTTGATACTTCCCAGCCCGGAAGTTCCGGAATATCCTTATCACCTGCAATATTTTCAAACATATTAACAGGATTCATTTTCAGAACGGCTTTTTCATCATAGGATAAAGCCGTGGAACCGTCCTGAAGTTTTTTTGCAAGATCAGAACGCGTCCAGTCAAAAACAGGCATGAAATTATAGCAGACTGTTTTAATACCTGCGCGTGACAGCTGTTCAAGGGTTTTTATATAATTGTCAATATACATGTCACGTGACGGAACGCCCAGTTTGATGTCTTCATGAATATTCACGCTTTCTATGACATCAAGATCAAGTCCGTGTTTTTCAACATTATTCTTAACCGCGATTATTTCATCATATTTCCAGACTTCACCTACTGTGGTATGATGAAGCGAAGTTACGATTCCTTTCATTCCCGGTATCTGTTTGATATCCTGCAGGGAAATCGGATCATTACCTTCTCCGAACCATCTGAAAGTCATTTTCATTTTTATTCTCCTGCAGTAATTATTTCATGAACATTTTAGGCAAAAACATAACGAACTCAGGTACAAATGTTACTAGAAGCAGAGCTATTATCATTGCCGCGTAAAAAGGCAGCAGAGTTTTAGTCATTTTTTCTATTGAAACCTTACCTATTGCACAGCCTACAAACAGCGCGGAACCTACCGGAGGCGTCGTAAGGCCGATTGCCAGATTTAAAATAAGCATGATGCCGAAATGGACAGGACTGATTTCAAGCTTGCTCATGACAGGCAGTAATATTGGAGTCACGATAAGAATAAGAGGCGCCATATCCATAATACAACCCAGCCCCAGAAGAAGAACATTGATTAGTAATAAAAGTATTATTTTATTGCCGGAGATTGACAGCAAAGCCTCTGTCGCAAGAGCAGGTACTTTCAGATATGCCAGAAACCAGCCGAATGAACTTGCAGCAGCGATAAGACTCATTACCATTGCGAGCGTTTTAAGTGAATTGAAAAGTATTTTATCCATGTCCTTTAAAGGAATTTCTCTATAGATAAAAAACGTTACAATGAATGCATATATACATGCTATCGCTGCAGATTCAGTGGCTGTAAATACACCTGAAAGAACTCCGCCTATAATAATAACCGCTGTGATAAGACCGAGAATCGCGTCACGGGTAATTTTAACAGCTTTTTTAAAAGGTATCCGGTCACCCTTTGGATAATCTCTTTTTACTGCAATTACATAGCTGACAACAAGAACAGCCAGACCCAGCACTATTCCCGGGATAACACCTCCGAGGAAAAGAGAGCCAACAGAAACTCCGCCTGCTGCTACTGAGTAAATAATTACATTATGACTTGGAGGTATAATTACTCCCTGGCATGCACTCGTTACGGTAACGGCAACTGAATAATCATCATCAAAACCTTTTTCTTTCATCATTGGTATCATTACAGATCCGATGGAAGAAATATCAGCAACTGCAGAACCGGAAATCCCGCCGAAAAACATGCTTGCAAGTACATTAACCATTGCAAGACCGCCTCTAAGACGTCCTATCAGAATATTCGAAAATTCAATAAGTCTTCTTGAAATCCCGCCCTGACCCATTATTTCTCCCGCAATGATAAAAAACGGAATTGCAAGCAGGCTGAAAGATTCAACACCCTTAACCATATGAAGAAGCGTTGTCATAATCGGTATCTTCAGAAAAATGGCAGTAAGAACCGAAGAAATAGCAAGTGCAAAAGTAATAGGTATTCTGACAATAAGAAAAAATACGAAACTGCCGAGAAGCAGCCACGTAGCAACTGTAAGATTAGGCATTTTTATCCTCCGAGCTTTCTAACTCATCAACACATTGATTATTTTTAAATTTTTTCAGACCGAATAGATTAGTGAAAGATTCATAGAATATTAATATTCCTGAAAATGGAAGAACTCCGTATACTACCGCCGTCGGCATGCCGGTACTTGGGAGCGTATTTGTGAGTCCTGCGCGAAAAAGATTAAAACCGTAAAATATCAAAACAAGAGAATATAATAAAATCATCAGATCAGTGAATTTCTGAACAATATTTTTATCAACGTTTTCAGAACATTTGGACATGAACAGCTGAATTGCGATATGCAGTTTATCCATGACTGCAAGGGCCATACCGATAAAACTGAACCATACTACAAGAAGGAGCGCAACTTCATCAGACCAGAAAATACTGTGATTTAAAACATATCTGCAGAAAACGTTCACAGATACAATAAGACACATTGATACAAGCTGAATTTTTGCAAAAATAACTAAAAAACCGTGAAGTACATACATAACCTTATTTATATAATACATAGCCGACTCCTGATAAATATTTCTGATACACTGCTGGCAGTGTATCAGAAATAAATAATTTTACTTTGTGTTTTTAATTTTTTCCATTAAGTCCGCAAACTCCGCATACTGTTTATACAGAGGTTCCATCTTTGCCTGAAATTTTGCTATCTCAGCATCATCAAGACGTGTAATCTTCGAACCTGCTGCAACAACTTTTGCTTCAGATTCTTTTTCTTTATCCGCCCATAATTTTTTCTGAACTGCAACACTGTCTTTTGCAGCCTGTCTGATAAGTTTCTGATCTTTGGAAGAAAGTTTATCGAATACAAGTTTGCTCATGATAAGAATTTCAGGTACTCTGAGGTGTCCGTCAGTAGTATAGTATTTTGCAACTTCAAAGTGACTTGAAGAATCATAACTCGGCCAGTTGTTTTCAGCTCCGTCAATAACTCCTGTCTGAATTGCACTGTATACTTCACCGTAAGGCATCGGCGTTGGAGAAGCACCAAGAGCATTAATCATATCAATCATCATTTTACTTTCCATAACCCTGATCTTCATACCTTTAAGATCATCTACGGATTTTACTTCTTTTTTAGAATTATAAAAGCTTCTTGAACCCGGATCATAATAGCATAGACCTACAAATTTACCGGCTTCAACTTTTTTAAGCATATCTTCACCGATAGGTCCTTCAAGAACTTTCCACATATGGTCACCGTTTCTGTAAACATAAGGAAGCTGAAGCGCTATTAGTTCTTTTACAAATTCTGTAAGAGGTGCTATACTTACACGTGTAAGGTCAATAGCTCCGAACTGTACCTGCTCAATTGCCGCTTTTTCTTCACCAAGCTGTTTACTGTGATAAACTTCAACTTTAATACGGCCATTGCTTCTTTCCTCAACCAGACGTGCAAATTCCATGTCGCCCTTGGTTGTAGGATAATCCGCAGGATGTGTTTCAGCCAGTCTTAAAACAATCTGTTTATCATCCCCTTTGTTTCCTGAACATCCCGAAAACACTGCAGCAGCAACTGACAGAACCAGCACTGTTGCCAATAATCTTTTCCCCATTTACTCCTCCTAATATTAAATAAATAATTTAAGTGCATTTATTTTAAATCGTCACGCGGCGGTGTAAAGATATCAAGCAGCACGGATTCTTCATTAAATGTCCATGAACTGTGCATTACCCCTTTTTCAACATGATAAAAATCTCCCGGGAGAAGAATTCTCTCCTCATTTCCGACTTTAAATCCCATTTTTCCCTTTATCAGGCGTCCCATCTGCTCATGGTCATCATGTTTATGTTCGGGAAATACTTTATTCGGCGGAAATCTGTATTCAACAATCTGCATTGAATCGCCTGTATAGATATAACGGTCTACATTACCCTCAACAATTTCATGCTTCATATCTTCAGTATTAAAAAATTGCATTCCAAAAACCATCCCAAAAATTAAGTTTCATAATGTAAAACAGTATATCTCAATGTAAAATTGTTATTTACTAATGTCAATTAAAATTTAACACGCCTTTAAAATAAAATATCAGAAAAAATACTGACAATAATCCGTATATTTTGTTATTTGAAGACAATTTGGTAAAAATGATTGAAAATTTACAAAATTGAGACAAAATAATATAGACGTATTGATGGTACGAATATTAATCTGTTAAATACTTTTTAGTACAGCAGATATTTAAATAACAGGAATCTATAATGAGTGTTCAATCCCTTGACAGAGCTTTTGACATACTTGAACTGCTTTCAAAAGAACAGTCAGGTCTCAGTATCACGGCTATATCCAAACATCTCGATCTTCATAAAAGCACTGTATTCAGACTGCTTAATTCATTGAAATCAAGAGGTTACATCCGTCAGAATCATGAATCATCCAAATATAAAATTGGATATGAATTTATAGAACTCTGCAGTCTTTATCTCGGAAATCTTGAACTGAAAACAGAGGCGGAGCCTGTATTAAGAAATCTTTCAAAGAAAACGACACAAACTGTTTTTCTTGCAATCATGCAGAATGATCAGGTAATGTACATTGACAAAGTTGAGCAATACAACAGTCTTAGAAAATATACAATAATCGGCACCAAAAGGCCTCTTTACTGTACGGCTTTAGGAAAATCCCTTTTATCAGGGAAAACCGACAGTGAAATACTCGCAATGTACAAGGATGTTCCATTCGAATCTTTTACAGACAAGACTTTGAAAAATGCGGATGATCTCATTAAAGAAGTAAGAAAATGCAGATCCGACTTATGGGCTTTCGATGATGAAGAAAATGAAGCAGGCGTTCAGTGTATTTCCGCACCCATTTTCGACTACCGCGGTAAAGTTATTGCAGCTGTCAGTACCTCATGGTATATTAAATCGGCTCCTTTAATTGAAAAAACGGAAATAACAGACTATGTTAAAGAAGCTGCAATGGAAATTTCACAGCATATGGGATTTAAACAATAACCCGCTTTTTATCGTTTTAAATTCATGGTTAATAACCTGAATCCGGTTTTCAAAGAAATGTGTTTCTTATTATAGTGTTACGCCTGATTTAAAAATAGTCAGATTCCTGAATCCGTTTTTTTCATTTTTTGTTTCTTTCCCGTCTGCGACCATTATCACATATTCGGTAAGTTCCTTCAGCAGCGTTTCCATGGTTTTATTTTCAAGCAATGCTCCGGCATTGAAATCAATCCAATTTTGTTTTTTTTTGAATAAACCGGTATTTGTGGATACCTTAATGGTCGGAACAGGTCCTCCGAAAGGAGTTCCCCTTCCGGTGGTAAAAATAATCATCTGACAGCCGCTGGCTGCAAGAGCTGTTGTTGCGACCAGATCATTTCCAGGTGCACTCAGCAGCTGAAGTCCGGGACTGGTGATTCTTTCACCGTATTTCAATACATCTTTAATTTCACTTTTTCCGGATTTTTCAACAGCACCGAGAGATTTTTCCTCCAGTGTGGTAATTCCGCCTTTTTTATTGCCTGGTGAGGGATTTTCATATATTTCCTGATCATGTTTGATAAAAAAATCCTTATAATCATTAATCATTGAAACAATTTTATCATAAACCTCTTCATCAGCAGCTCTTTCCATCAGAAATGTTTCCGCTCCGAACATTTCGGGAACTTCTGTCAGAACGGTTGTTCCTCCGCAGTTTGTCATGTAGTTGGAAAAAACACCAAGCAGCGGATTTGCGGTTATTCCGGAAAGTGCGTCAGAACCGCCGCATTCAAGTCCTATTTTAAGAGAAGAAAGGCTGCATTCACTCCTGACATCTTTTTTCATTTCATCATAAAGCTGATTCAGAATTTCTATGCCAGCAGCAATTTCATCTTCGTAATCCTGAGCAACTATCGCCTTAATCCTGTCAGTATCAAATTCTTCCATTGTTTTAAAAAACTCATCTGTCTGATTATTTTCACATCCCAGTCCGACAACAAGTACAGCTCCGGCGTTGGGGTGCATTGCCATGTCCTGAAGTATTGTTCTTGTATTTACATGATCATCACCAAGCTGTGAGCATCCGTAATTATGCGGAAAAACAAATACACCGTCTATTCTTTCAGCTTTATTCTGCTCAAGAAATCCGGCTCGTATCAGATCACAAGTACCGTTTACACAGCCGACAGTCGGGATAATCCATAATTCATTTCTGATTCCGACATCACCGTTACTTCTTCGAAATGCATTTATTTTGGGTGGAGAAACCGGATCATCATTCTTTCCTGTTTTTTTCACATAGCTGTATTCAAGAATACCGCTTAAATTTGTTTTAAGATTGTGAGAGTGGACATGGTCTCCTGCATGAACCTGTATTGCTGCATGACCGACGGGATGACCGTATTTAATGATGTCGGAACCGGCAGGAATATCTTCAATTGCAATTTTATGTCCCGTTTCAATATCATGTCTGATTATTATTTCTTTATTTCCTGTATTAATGGAATCATTTTTTTTTAGGTCAGTAAGAGCAACGGCAACATTGTCTTTTTCATTTAATATGATAAATTTCATCAGGGGATATCTCCTCGTGCTATCCTATAGAACAGATCGAAGTGTATTCTTCATTCCGTTCTCAAGAATCATTTTTAAGTAACCGGTCACTTTTTCATTAAGCCCCTCAATACCGGCAAGATTCATTTCCCAGTTTTTTTCATACACAAGAATTCCGTTTGCAACTTCACCAAGGGATATCTTTTTATCATCATAATCAGTCCATAGCTTTTTATATAATTCGAGAATATTCTGATCATCCTTAAGTTCAATGTGCCCGCCGTTTCTGAATCCTTTATAAAACATTATCATAGACGCCAGTGCGAATACCAGTAAATCCGGAAGTCTATCATATTTTTTTCTGAAATTTAAAATCTGCGGAAGCACCCTTGTCCTGAATTTTGCCATCGAATTCAGGGAAATTGATAATAGCTGATGCCTGACATAAGGATTTTTAAAACGGTCAATTACAGCATTGGCAAATTCCTTAAGTTCATCTTTATCAACA
Source organism: Spirochaetota bacterium (assembly GCA_016928815.1). GTDB lineage: Bacteria > Spirochaetota > UBA4802 > UBA4802 > JAFGJZ01 > JAFGJZ01. The sequence goes on along the minus strand of JAFGJZ010000045.1, from coordinate 16,386 downwards.
TCAAGAGATGGAATTATTTCGTCAAACACCGCTTTTTTTACGAAATTACCAACAGTTTCATCAATCATACATTCTCTTACTGTATCAAAACCATATAAAAAACCAACCGGTACCATTATTGTATGGGCGCCGTTTAAAACTCCTACTTTTCTTGTTTTGTAAGGAAGAATATCCTCTACTATCCTTATATTCAGATTTACCTGATCAAGATGGAATTCATCTTTCAGCCATTCCGGTCCCTGTATTACAAACAGATGAAAATACTCACCGGTTACCATGAAATTATCCGTATAACCCAGTTCCTTTTCAATTTCTTCTTTTTCGTCTTTCGGATACCCCGTAACAATTCTGTCAACAAGAGTTGAGCAGAACGTATTGGTTTCCTCCAGCCATTCCTTAAAGTCATCTTCAAGTTTCCAGAGATCAGCATATTTGAATATGATCTCTTTGAGAATCTGTCCGTTATAATCAATTAATTCGCATGGTATGATGATAAATCCTTTTGTTTTGTCATTGCAGAAAATTCTGTAACGTTCATAAAGAAGCCGTGTTAGTTTTGCAGGAAAACTTGAAGGAGGTGCGTCACTGAACTTATCTTCAGGATTAAAGCATATCCCGGCTTCAGTAGTGTTGGAAAAAATGTATTTGAAGTTTCCATCCGCTGCAAGATTCAGAAATTTATCGAATTCATGATAGACGGAAATTTCCGAATTAATGGATTTTATTACCCTGTATTCCTTAACAAGACTGCCTGTACCGTCAAGACCGCGAAGAATTGCCGTATACAATCCGTTCTGAATATTTAATGACGGCGGAAAATCACTGTCAATCGGTCTTACGACAATAATACCGGCATCAAAATCCGTTTTCTCATTCAGCTGATCAATCTGCCAGTCAACAAAACATCTGAGAAAATTTCCTTCTCCGAACTGAATAACTTTACTGGTATATTTTTTATTCTGATATATCTCACTTATATTTTGCATCAAAAAACCTTCCGTTTAATCACTGAATGTTAAAATAATTTACCGCATTATTAAATGAGATACCGCTGACTATTGAACCAAGAATATCATAATCATCCGGGAATTCACCCTTCTCAACCCACTCTCCGATAAGATTGCATAAAATTCTTCTGAAGTATTCATGCCGGGTGAAGGAAAGAAAACTTCTGGAGTCGGTAAGCATTCCGATAAAATTACTCAACAGGCCCAAATTCGCCAATGACGTCATCTGTTTAATCATTCCGTCTTTATGGTCATTAAACCACCAGGCGGAACCAAACTGCATTTTTCCGTGAATGCCTTCCTCCTGGAAACATCCGATAAGCGTTCCCAAAGCATCATTGTCACGGGAATTCAGGGCATACAGAACAGTTTTCGGAAGACAGCCTTTTGAATTCAGAGCATCAAGAAACTGAGCAAGAGCGTCAATGTATGTGTAATCGGCGATGGTATCGCATCCGGTATCAGGACCCAGTGATTTGAATACCGAGGAATTGTTATTTCTTCTTGTTCCGATATGAAGCTGCATAGACCAGCCGTATTCAGCATATTTTTCTCCGGCAAAAAGCATAATTGCCGTTTTGAATTTTCTGACATCTGACTCAGGTATAACATCGTTGTTCATTCTGCTTTTGAAAATTTTATTCAATTCATCACCAGTTGCAGCAGCAAATACCGGCGGTTCCAGAGCATGATCTGAAATACGGCATCCGCATTCATGGAAAAAATCTATTCTCATTTTCAGTGATTCAAGAAGCTGATCGTAAGAAGTAATGTTTTTTCCGGTAACCTTTCCAAGTTTTTCAATCCAGACAGGGTAATCATCTTTATCAATGCTGAAACTTTTATCAGGCCGGAATGTTGGAAGAATTTTTGTTTTAAATCCGGACTGATTCTTAACTGCAAGATGATACTCAAGAGAGTCAGCAGGATCATCCGTTGTGCAGATAAGGCTTACATTTGATCTTTTTATAAGAGACTGAGAACTGAAGTCATCACCCTGCAGTTTTTCATTGCATTCACTCCAGATATTTTCGGCATTTCTCCTGTTTAAAACGGATTTAATGCCGAAATATCTCCGGAGTTCAAGGTGAGTCCAGTGAAACAGAGGGTTTCCTATACATTTTTCTACGGTTTCCGCCCATTTGATGAATTTGTCATAATCATCGGCGTCACCTGTAATATATTTTTCAGCTACGCCGTTACTTCTCATGGCACGCCATTTGTAATGATCACCGCCAAGCCATAATTCCGTAATATTTTTATACTTCCTGTTCTCTGCAATTTCACGGGGATTTAAATGGCAGTGATAATCAAAAATAGGCATTTTTTCAGCATATCCATGATATAATTTTCTGGCTGTTTCAGTACTTAAAAGAAATTCATCATTCATAAATTCCGTCATGCAGATTTACCTTTATCTTTGTGTTTTTAAAATTATTTATCTTGAAAGCCATCCGCCGTCTACAGCTACGGTGTATCCGTTGACATAATCAGATGCCGCTGAAGCCAGAAAAACTGCAGGTCCCTGAAGATCTTCCGGCAAACCCCATCTTCCGGCAGGTATTCTTGCAAGAATACTTGAGCTTCGCTCTTCATCCGCCCTCAAAGGAGCTGTATTGTTGGTAGCCATGTAGCCCGGTGCAATCGCGTTTATGTTGATATTATATTTTGCCCATTCATTAGCCAGCGATCTTGTAATTCCCATAACCGCGCTTTTACTCGCAGCATAGGAAGGAACACGGATGCCGCCCTGAAAAGACAGCATTGATGCAATGTTGATTATCTTACCGCCTGAATTCTGTTTTACAAACTGTTTTGCGGCAGCCTGGCTGAAAAAGAATACAGTTTTAATATTTATATTCATTACATCATCCCAGTCTTTTTCGGAAAATTCAATTGCATCCTCTCTTCTGATAATACCTGCATTATTAACGAGAATATCGATTTTACCCATTTTTTCAACAGATTTGGATATAATTCCGGGAATAGGCTCAATGGACATCAGATTAGCCTGAATACCAAGAAACTTAACTCCGCATGATTCAACCTGCTTCTGCGTATCAGTCATCTCAACATAATCAACACCAACTACATCCGCTCCTGCCTGAGCAAGAGATATGGACATTCCCTGTCCGAGTCCGGCTCCTGCTCCGGTAACTACAGCGACTTTGCCTTTAAGACTAAATTTATCTAATATCATAAGAATCTCCTTTATTTAATATCACTTATTTTTATTCCATCCATGTCGGAAAAAATCTGGTTTTCTCCGGCCATTGCCCAGATAAAAGTATAGTTTTTTGTACCCACTCCGGAATGCACTGACCAGCTTGGAGAAAGAATCGCTTCTTCATTTCTCATCACGACATGACGTGTCTCTCCCGGTTCACCCATGTAATGGAAAACAAGATCATCACTGGAAACGTTAAAATAGAAATAAACTTCCATACGTCTCTGATGAGTATGAGGAGGCATGGTATTCCATACGTTATTCGTCGCCATAATGGTAAGACCCATTACAAGCTGACAGCTTTTAATTCCTTCAGGATGTATGTATTTATATATGGTACGTTTATTGCTGTTCTCATCGGAACCAAGATCAGTCGGTACAGCTTCATTAATTGACTGCCTTACGGCAGGATAAGAAGTATGTGCCGGTGTAGATATAATATAGAATTTTGCGGGGTCTGATTCTACGCTGCTTTTAAATTTCACTCCGGTCGTACCCAGTCCAAGGTAAAGACAGTCCTTAAGACCCAGTTCATATTCGCCGGAATCCGTAACAACAGTCCCCGGACCGCCCACATTGATGATTCCCATTTCCCGTCTATCAAGAAAATTTTTGGTACCCATGATTTTTTCATCAACTTCAAGGGCAATTATTTTGTCTGCCGGAGATGCTCCACCGACAACGACACGGTCATAGAATGAATATGTCAGATTCAGTTTATTTTTTACAAACAGATTTTCAATTAAAAAGTTCTCTCTTAATTCACCTGTATCGAAATTTTTTGCATTTTTTGCGCTTACAGCATCTCTTATCTGCATAATGTCCTCCAGTATTTTTTTACAGAATTATCTGTCAACTCTGGCGTTTCCGCCTTTAATGATTTTTTCAACTTCTTTAAGCGTAACTGTAGTTGTATCTCCGGGAGTCGTCATTGCCAGGGCACCATGCGCCGCTCCGTAATTTACCGCCTCCTGAGGCGTTTTTCCCTCAAGGAATGCATAGATAACTCCGGAAGCAAAACTGTCGCCTCCTCCCACTCTGTCAAATATTTCCAGATTTTCACGCAGGTATGCATCATAAAAGTGTCCATCCGAATAAATCACTGCTCCCCAGTCATTTATACTTGCGGTTTTAGCGTTTCGCAATGTCGTGGCTACAACCTTAAAGTTAGGATAAACCTTTACTGCCTGGTTGATCATTTTTTTAAAATTTTCAGGTTCAATTTTACTTAAATGTTCATCAAGTCCCTCAACTTCGAATCCCAGGGAAGCAGTAAAATCCTCTTCATTCCCTATCATCACATCAACATACTTCGCTATTTCACGGTTAATTTTTCTTGCCTGTTCCACTCCGCCGAAATCTTTCCATAAAGAAGGTCTGTAATTAAGATCGTAACTTACTATTGTACCGTATTTTCTTGCAATTGATACGGCTTCAATCACCACCTCAGGAGTCGTTTCAGAAAGACCTGCATATATACCGCCGCAATGAAACCATCTTACTCCGTCTTCACCGAATATTTTTTCCCAGTTAATTTCGCCTTTTTTTAGTTTTGATGCCGCGCTGTTTCCGCGGTCGGAACAGCCCTGTGCTGCCCTGATCCCGAATCCGCGTTCCGTGAAATTTAATCCCTGACGGACAGTTCTGCCTATCCCGTCATAAGGAACCCATTTTACATACTCCATACTGACACCGCCCTGATAGATCAGATCTTCGCATAGACGCCCGATCTGGTTATCAACTATGGCCGTCACAACAGCCGCTCTCTTGTTAAAACATCTTTTTAATCCGCGGGCTACATTGTATTCACCGCCCCCTTCCCAGACATTGAAACTTCTTGCTGTATGAATTCTGGCTTCGCCCGGATCAAGGCGAAGCATAACCTCTCCCAGGGAAAGTACATCGTATCTGCATTCAGATACAGGTTTAAGATTAATAATGGACATAATTTACCTGCATATTTTTAAAATTTAATAATAATCAACGTACCAGATTTACGGCAGCTTTAGTCAATGCTTCTATTTCATCAAATTTCCTTTCTGAAATAAGCTTCTTTGAAGCTATCCAGCTGCCGCCGCAAGCTGTAACTTTTGCAAAACTTAAATATTCCTTAATGTTATTCTGATTTATCCCTCCTGTCGGGATAAATTTAAGTTTATTAAACGGTCCGGATACCGCCTTTAGATAATTTATTCCGCCGAATGATTCTGCAGGAAAAAACTTAACTGTTTCAATTCCCGCTTCTACAGCCTGCGTTAATTCAGTCGGGGTAACAACTCCCGGAAAAACAGGAACATTATTTTTAATGCAGAATTCAACAACTGATCTGCTGAATCCAGGTGATACAATAAACCTGGCTCCCGCTTTCAATGCCGATTCTGCCTGATCAATCGTTACAACAGTACCTGCACCGGTGAGCATATCAGGGAATTCTCTGGTCAGTATACTTATTGACTCAGCTGCACATTCCGTTCTGAAAGTAATTTCAGCAACAGGTAATCCGCCGTTAATAAGCGCTTTTCCCAAATCAGAAGTATTGCCTGAATCTTCTATTTCAATAACCGGAATTATTTTTAATTTAGATATAGCCTCGTTAATATTCATTAAAACCTCATTTGTTTCATAATGTGAAATACAATATCTTAATACGGTATTTATATAAACTTGTCAATTAAAATTTTTAATTAATTTGATGATGAATTTCATTAAATGCCGTATTGTGAAACTAAAAACCTTATTGCGGAATTGTTATTGACTTTTTAAATACATTAAATTAAGTTAAGTAACAACATGAAATCCGCAAATACTGGAGAAAAGATGAGTGTACAGTCACTTGATAGAGCATTTGATATTCTCGAGCTGCTTTCAACACAGCAATCCGGACTCAGCATAACGGATATATCCAGAAGTCTTGATCTCCATAAGAGCACAGTTTTCAGACTGCTTAATTCGCTTAAATCAAGAGAATACATCAGACAGAATACTGCAACATTAAAATATCATATCGGTTATGCTTTCATAGAATTATGCAGTCTTTATCTCAGTAATCTTGAACTTAAAACAGAAGCCGAACCTGTATTGAGAAATCTTTCAAAGAAAACGACCCAAACGGTTTTTCTTGCAACTTTGCAGGAAAATCAGGCCATGTATATTGACAAAGTTGAACAGTACAACAGCCTCAGGAAATATTCAATAATCGGAACAAGAACGCCCCTATACTGTTCGGCACTGGGGAAATCACTTCTGACCGGCATGACAAATACCGCAATATCAGACCTATACAGGGAATCCGAATTTATATCAGTTACTGAAAAAACAGTCAATGACCTGCCAACTCTGATTAAGGATATTGAAAAATGCAGAGAACGGCAATGGTCATTTGATGATGAAGAAAACGAACAGGGCGTCAAATGCATTGCTTCACCAATATATGATTACCGCGGCAAGGTAATTGCCGCCGTAAGTACATCATGGCATGTCAAATCACCGCCTGATATACCGGTAGAACAGATAGCGGAATATGTCAGGGATGCGGGACTGGAAATTTCACATAACATGGGTTATAAACCGGCTGATGATAAATTCAGCAGTTCGCAAAGGGCATAATCCTATTCTGAATAAAGACTGTATTCATATTCAAACGGTTCCAGAGCTCTTGGCAGAAGTCCGTTGGCCCATGCAAGAAAAAGCCCGTAATTTGTTACATGCACAGAATGTTTCTTCAGTATGTCAAGCCGCTGGATGATTTTATTTCTGGACGCCATACATCCGGCACAGTTTATTACCATAAAAAATTTTTTCAATTCCGGTTCAGCCGGCAATTCTCTTGAAAAAACAAATTCAGCACTGCTCCGGACAAGCTGTCTGAACAGTCTTGGTATTTTCACGGTGCCTATGTCATCAGCCTGTCTGTGATGCGAACATGATTCAAGTATGAGAATGGATGCTTTCTCTGGAACACTATTTAAGGCTTTAACACCGTCGATATAGCAGGCAAGGTCTCCTTTTTTTCTTGCAAAAAGAATTGAAAATGATGTAAGTTTCTGTGATTCGGAAATATCAGCAGACACTTTACTGAATACCTGACTGTCGCATATCACCAGATCAGGTTTGAATTTCAAAGCATCATAAAAAAACTTCAATTCTCTTTCCTTTACTATCATGACACCGCAGTCACGGTCAAGCAGATCCCTTATTGTTTCAACCTGCGGAAGTATAAGCCTTCCTTTAGGAGCTGCAAGATCAATAGGCGTAACTAAAATCACAAATCCGTTTTCCCTTACAAGTCCTTCAACAGGAGTCATCTCATAATCAATTTTATCAGAAAGGGACAGTATCAGTTTTTTTAGTGAATCAATTCCGGTTTTTCTTAAATTGTCTACAGAAACATGCTTAATACCTCTGATCCATTCCGACTTTTCAGCATCAGATTTTTTGTCAGTAAAGGTTAGTGCGGCAATAAGATGTTTATGGGATTTATTCAGTGTGACCGCAAATTCCTTTTCTTCAGCAGTCGGAGCCGTATCTGCACGGGTAACCAGAAGATGAATGTCAGCGACGGATAAACTTTCAACAGACCGTCTTATTCTTTCCAGACCAAGTTCCCCGGTATCGTCAAAACCTGCAGTATCTGTTAATGCGACCGGCCCCATGTTTCCCAGTTCCAGTGATTTTGTCACAGGATCAGTAGTAGTTCCTGGATTTTCTGAAACAATGGTAACTTCCCGCTCGAACAAATTATTCATTAAAGAAGACTTGCCTGCATTTCTTATTCCGAATAAAACTATTTTAACCTGTTCAGCAATAGGAGTGTTTATTAATGCCATTATTTTTCTCTCATGTATGATGTAAGATAACTTCTTTCAAATAAATCCCTGATTTCCTCTTCGGAAACCTTTAACTCTACGGACAATATGCCAAGCAGCTCGTTTTTCGTGCCAGGTTTTATTTTTTCAATAATCATGTAAATTTCCTTCAACCGGTTATACCCGAAAACCGGCAGAAGTGCATTTATTACAGCATTTGAAAGAATAAAATTTTTTTCTATTACAGGAAGATTTAATTTTATGTCTGAAAAAAATTTATCTGCAAGTGAATCAATCATATGGATTGCAGATTCAAATATATCCTCAAAAGCATCTGCAATAAAAGGCAGATACGGATTCAGCTGAAGCTGTGAATTTGCCGAATACGCCGACACTTTCTGGCAGTTATGCTGTATATCAATTGACAGCCCGCGGGCAAATTCTAAAATTACCGGATTTTTTTTTGCAGGCATGATGGTAGAACCGTACTGCATATGATTATGATCAATTTCGTTTACAGCCGAAGAAGTATAAAAAAGCAGATCCCCGGTAATTTTGTATATATTTTCAGCAATGATTTTCATGCAGTTTGCAAGTTCGCTGTACTTATCGCAGGAAGATATTTCATCCGTAAAATTCTGACTTCTGGAAAGCGGAAGACCGGTCAGCATTCTAATGTTCTTTTCCGCGCAGAATACATATTTCCTGGTAGCTCCGAACGATGTTCCTATGGCAGTTCCGCCCAATGGGACAGTCCTGAATCTTTCTTTAATTTTATTAATTCTCCATCGATCCCTTTCTATCATGCCTGCCCAGGAAGCGAACAGATGTCCCGCCGTCATCGGCAATGCATCCTGCATTTCCGTCCGGCCTGTCATTATAACATTATCAAATTCTGTTTCTTTTCTGACAAGGATTTCCTGCAGTGCGATTACACATTCTTCTGCGGTATTAAGCTTTCTTAACAGTTCAATTGTCACTGCAGAAGGAAAAGTATCATTTGTCGACTGATAGCGGTTAATATCTTCAATAGGATCAATAAATACGGTTCGTCCTGACTTCTCAAAAAACAGACGCGCCGCCAGAGAGGCGGTGACTTCATTGATATTCATATTTATCGAAGTACCTGCACCGCCCTGCTTTAAATTTATTACAAACTGATCGGCATGCCTGCCGTCTCTTATTTCATCAAGAGCTTCAATGATTGCTGAAAAAATTTCATTTTCAAAATAATTTTCGGTTTCCTGTATGGATGACAGACAGGCTTTTTTAACATCTGCATAGGCGGAAACCAGAGTACGGGGAAGAACACCTTTGCCGAAATTACTTAACGCTTTAGCGGTTTCAGTTCCATATAAAATCATTTTTACATTCCATTTATTATCAATTTAATTAAGAACTCATTTTTCAGCTTACGGCGGATTTCCCGTGTAAAAAACCGGCTGAGTCCCCTCTTTCATATGTTATGAATTTATTTACCGATAACACTCTTCCTTCCAGACAGCCGGCACACTCAAATCCGCTTTCATCAAGGCATATTTTTCCGGGATACAGTTCATAATCCTTTTTATACTTAACAGGAGTTATATTCGGCATTAGAACATTTGCGCCGGCGGCAAGCATACGTTCCCTTCCGGCAGAGGAAAGAGATCCTGCCGCTGTAGTTGCCGGTATATTTGCTTCCGGAAGAAATAGCCGTACAAGCGCTACCGAACGGATTGCCAGTTCCAGCGGCATTTGCAGTGCATCTGCAAGCGGAGTTGAAGGATGAGGAATGAAAGGTCCTATACCCACCATATCAAAATTATAATCACGGCAAAGCAGTGCATTTTGTATTCTTGTTTCTTCAGTTTCTCCGGGAAGTCCGACCATGAACCCCGAACCGACCTCATAATCATATTTTCTGAGATTATCCAGTGCTTTAAGACGTTCATTTAAAGTAACTCCGTTTCTGAGATATTTATGAAGTTCAGGATCAGAAGTCTCGAATCTGAGCAGATATCTGTCACATCCCGCCTCTTTCAGCAGTCTGTAGCTTTCGCATGATCTTATTCCCGCGCTTAAAGTTACGGCAGCTTCCGGATTTATTTTTTTTATTTTTTCAACTAAACCGCAGAGAACCGGAGTGGTAAAATAAGGATCTTCACCGCCCTGAAGAACAAATGTTTTGAAACCGTACTTTGTACCTGAACTGACAGTGTCAATAATTTCATCTTCAGAAAGCCGGTATCTTTTAACTTCTTTATTTGATTTTCTGATTCCGCAGTACAGACAATCTATATTACAGATATTGGAAAATTCGATAAGTCCGCGCAGATAAACCTTTGATCCGTAAACATTTCTGCAGACTTCATCTGCAGCTGCAATCAGGGCATCATTTTCACTGTTTTTATATAATTTTAAAATATCAGCAGCATTCATAAATATAAATCCCTCTCTCCGTCCTGTATGCGCGAAATATATTCATCAACTTTACTGCGTAATCCGGGTTTGCTTATCTGAGCATTTGTTTCAGCGATAAGTCTGTTGCCTTTTTCAGCAGTTTCCTTTGAAGCGAAATCGTTGAGATATTCCTTGAAAGTGAAGGTTGCATTAGGCTGACAGAAATCCTTAATCAGTCCCGGTTTCGCCATGTCCATGAAATCATGACCTACACGTCCCTTTCGATAACATCCGGTACAGAAAGAAGGTACATAGCCTTTGTCTACCAGGGAAGACACAACTTCATCCAGAGATCTGTGATCTCCAAGAGAAAACTGTCCAGTGCTGTCATTTTCACCTGAATATGCTCCCGGATTAGTCCGGGAACCTGCTGATATCTGGCTGATTCCGTAACTGAAAAGTTCAGTACGGAGTTCTTCATTTTCGCGTGTGGAAAGGATTATGCCTGTATAGGGCAGAGCCAGTCTGAGTATCGCGACAATTTTTTTAAAGTCCCTGTCTGAAACGGGATAAGGAACATTTGCAGAAATTTCCGAACCGTCAGCCGGTTCAAGTCTCGGAACGCTTACAGTGTGAGGTCCGCATCCGAATTTTTTTTCAAGATGATTTGCGTGTTCTATCATGGCAAGTACTTCAAAACGGTAATCACCAAGACCGAATAACGCGCCTATTCCGACATCGTCAATGCCGCCTTCCATCGCCCTGTCCATAACATTAAGCCTGTACTGATAATCGCTTTTAGGCCCTGAAAGATGGTATCTGCCGTAAAGTTCCCTGTTATATGTTTCCTGAAAACAAATGTAGGTTCCGATTTTGGCTTTTTTAAGACGGACAAATTCATCAGTTTCCAGCGGTGCAATTTCAACATTGATTCTGCGAATGCTGTGGTTATTCCATTTTGTCCTGTAAACCGCATCAATTGCATCCAGAAAATAGTCCAGCGGATTTTCACGTGATTCACCGCACAGCATGAGAAGACGTTTATGCCCCTCTTTGAGTAAAGAAACAGTTTCAGCCTCTATCTGCTGCATATTGAGAATTACGCGTTTAAGCATTTTATTTCCTGAACGGAATGCACAGTACAGACATTCATTGGAACAGCGGTTTCCGGTATATAATGGTGCAAATATAACCATACGGTTGCCGTAAATTTCCTTTTTCGCCTCACCTGCTGCCGACAGTACTTTTTTCAGAACTTCTTCAGATTCAACACGCAGCAGAAGCGCTACATCCTTAAAAGACAGTCCTTTTAATTTCATAGCACGGTTTAATACATCGTAAACCTGGTTTTCTTCCGGTTCTGCTCCGGCAATAAGAGTATTAATTTTATCTGTATCGATTTTTAATTCATCATTCAAGACCCGGTAGTTCATTGTCATTACCTCTTAATTTTGTAAGTACCGATTTAACCTGCACTCCGGGAAGTCGGCCTGCTTTTCCCGTAAGCGCACCGATCTGATCGGTGGTACCTTCAACGATTAATGAGATAACATGAATACCTTTGTCTTTAAGCGGCAGACCCTGTCGTCCGAGAACAATGTCGCTGTATTCGGTGAACAGAGTATTTAGCTGCGGGACGGAATTCTTTTCGATCACTACAAGTGCAATGATCCCTATTCTCTTTTCCATCAGAAGTACCTCAGGATCGGATTAAAATTTTATGTTTTACTCCTTGATCGGGATAAATCCGGATCTCAGAAAATTTAACACAATGTATAATCAATTGCATTGACTTAAGTCAAGTGTCAAGTAAAAATTACTGAATTCTATTAATGAAAATTATTGTTTAAATTACTCATTGTATTTTAAGGATTATTTTAGATGGTTAACAAAATGATTTCGTATATCATGCAAAAAAAGCTGTTAATGTCACTCATATTCTCCGGTCCGGAGTTTTCAAGCCTGATAAGCGTATGGGCATCTGGCACAGGTTTTCATTACTAACTTTATTTAAAATTTAATCAGTGGGATTTCAGCATAATTCAAATGCCCTTTTTAATTCACCTTTTTCAAGATAGATGCCATGTTTGATGCAGATATCCACTATTAGATTCGATTTTTGCAGAAATATTTTTTTATTCATTAAATCACTGCAGACCGGGCATTTATATTCAGACAGTTTCTCTTTTAAATTATTTGCAGGAATATCATCCTGCAGTCCTGTAAGATTTTTCAGTTCACCGAAATCGAACCATATACTATGACAGAGATGACAGGCATCAAAAAACATATCATTGACTTTAATCAGACTGAATTTATTCCTGCATTCCGGACAGATTCTTTCTGACTGTATTCGGTTATCGTCAGCAAGTTCGTTTTCCACAGTATCAATAATTTTTTGTTTATCAGCAGGAAGTTTGGCGGAACTGTAAGATGGGTCGGGTGTATATTTAATAATACTTTGTTTTGATTTGTAACTGTAACTGTTAATAACCGAGGCAATCGCCGCACCTGCACCGAACATCATTTCCATCCTTAAATTAAAATATTCACCTGATAAAGAATATGGTTACTGCCTGCTGAAAGATAATTTAACAGCAAGGATTAAAATTATTACAGAGAATGTTCTGTGCACTTTTTTCAAAAAGAACTTTGTTCCCGGAATATATTTCTGCACAAGATTTGCAAGCAAGGCATATAATGCAAATACTGCAAAAGTCATCCCCATGAAAACAAGACCAAGCAGAACCATCTGTTTCAGAGGCTCCCCCGCTTCCGGTTTAATAAAAACAGGCAGAAATGCGAAAAAAAACAAGGTCAGTTTCGGATTGAGAATATTTATCAGTAAACCTTTAATTATAATTTTCAGAATACTTCCATTTCGAATTTTACCGTTCATGTTAACTGAATCGGAACTGTTCCACATTGTCCAGGCAAGAAACAGCAGGTAAAGACACCCGGCGAATTTAATTATCTGAAATGCCTGTGCACTCATATGAAGTACTGCGGATAACCCCGTAATAGCCGTAGTCAGATGCGGAATTATACCCAATGTACAGCCTGCTGCTGCGGCAATTCCTGATTTTCTGTTTCCGGTCAATCCTGTTGAAACAGTATATATAACCCCAGTGCCGGGTACAAGCACAACGACAAGTGCAGTAATCACAAACTCCATGCTGATCATAAAATCATCCTGTAAATTAATAAAATCCTTTTTTTCCGGAACATCTTGATTCCATAATTAATTCTGAAATCAAAAATTGATTATTGTAACATTTTTATAAGCCTTTTTGATCTGAAAAGCATTTTTACTGTTTGATAAAAAAAATATTTTTTCAGATTTTTCAAGCTGTGATTTCAGAGGACCGGATAAAAGATTTTCAAAGTTGTCAGGTCCGTAAAATTTAAGATTCCTGCCCGTGTTGGGAGACCGGGTCCAGTCATATACTGCTGATTTGTCCGTATAAAGTGAAAAAACAGAATACCTGAATGAAAAAATTTCAAGCATCTTCAAATGAATCATTTTCTCATAATTAGCCATTTCATATGATGTATCTACAATTACAGTCACCTTATGAGGATTGTTTCCTAAATATAAATGGGTCGCCAGAAATAATCCGCCATAAATCAGAATGACCGCCACAGACCAGATGAGTGATTTTTTCATTTTTATATCCCTTTAATCAATTCAGCAATTATTTACATCTCCGCATTAAGCAGTTCTCCAATCTGATAAACGATATCATCCTCCTGAGCATTGAGATTGGCAGCTTCGTTAATTGATGACACTGTTTTCAATGTATCATTATTATATCCGTAACCGATTGTGTAGATAGGAATGTTAAGTCCTTTCAACACTGTCTGTACTTTTCCTAATCTGTAGCCGCTGTTGGTATCCCCGTCTGTTAACACAAATATTATAGGCTTGCATTTAGGAAGTTGCTTTTTAACTTCGGTAATCATCTGTGCCGAAACAAGAATTCCGTCAAACATTGCGGTACTTCCGTTCGCTTCCATTGTTTTTACTGAAGATATAAATCTCTGTTTCTGCATTTTATTAAACTGTTTTACCGGAAGAAGTTTTACAACGGTACTGTCAAAGGTCGCCAGACCGATGTAATTTTTTTCATCAATAAACTCGCAGCCGGCAATCAATGCATCTTTCAGTGAGTTTATCGGAGCCCCGTTCATTGATCCGCTTGTATCGGTTAGAAAGACTGCAACAATCGGATTTCCCGTATCTTTTTCAGTTTTCCATAGTTTCTGTGCAAGAATAAGTGTTTCACCGGAAGGAGATTTATACTCCGGAGTATAATTCAGTTCCGGATTAAATCCGTATTTTGTAGCAATTTTCTGTGAACTGTCTTTTTTTACAAACTGACTGAATAATTTCAGTACATTTGTTTTTTCTGCAGATACGTTTCCGGTAGAATAAAGCGGGTTTTCATGCTTTATTCCGAAAGGTATAAATTCATAACCCCTTTTCATGCTGCTTGTATTAACATATGTCTGATATTCCATTACAAAAGCATCGAGAGATCCCCCCTTTTCAACAGATTCCCGCATCTGGAGAGTAGTAAGACTGACAAACGGTACTCCCTGCTGAAAAGCAAGAAAGGAACTTTTTACTTCATCAGTAAGCATTTTGGATTCATCACCGCCTGAAAAAGTCATGAGTACTGATTGTAAAAAATTAAGACCTGTACTCGATGCGAAAGGATTGGTATAACCCATAAAAATATCACCCTGTATGACAGCATTGCAGATGTTCCTGATATCCATATCCTTGTATTTTGTTTTAAGGGCTTCAACGGCATCAGTCTGCATTACTATGCCCGCGATATTTTCAGCAAGCTGGTCATCTATCATATTTACCTCAACGCCGGATGACCTTACCATTTCAATCCATAGATGATTTGAAGGTGTAAACGCATCAGGAATATATTTTCCTGAAGAAATATACTGGTATCCGGTACCGCTTGCAATTTTTCTAATTGCAACCTGCGCAAGTTTACCGTCTGAAGTTTTTAGGCTGCTCTTGTTGAATTTTTCCGCAATTTCAGTGATAAACCCGTCCGGTCCTTCACCTGACTTTTCAGTCGAGCAGAAAATTTCAACAACTACGGAGTTCGCGGAATCGTAAGGGTAAACTACAATCGGATACTTATCAATATCCGGAAGCATATCGCCGGCACCGGATAATTTTGTTTCGGAAATAGACTCGATCTTATTTGAAAAATTTTCAGACCAGTCGATTTTTGTTATCAATTTATCAAGCCGTAAAACAGCTTCATCATATGTAATGTCCTTTTGGGAACATCCTGCCACTGCTGATAAAAAAAGTAAGACCGCTAAAATTTTAAATTTTTTCATTATCATATCCTTCCACTTTAATCGTTCTGTCCAGGAGCTGCAGTTCCGAATTCAGATCCATGACGTCGTCTTCCAAAAGTTTTGTCAGCATCTGCCTGAACGCATTCATCATTTTTAAAAGAGTATCTTCAGTTTTTTCAAGTGATGATTTTACTTCAGCCGACTTAGCCTGCCTTCCCGAAAGATCAATATAGCGTTTTATTATTTTTATTGTTGTATCCAGATAATAGGTCAGAAATTTTTTCGCCAATTTTAGGTCCTTCGGATCTTTTTCTATATCAGATAAAATATCATCTATGATTTCCGAAATTGCAATCACTGTTTTTTTTACATCCGGATTTGTGATTGAACCGGAAAGCTGAATCAGCATGTTTCTCTTTCTGTTTCCGTCATCAATCGCTTCAATTAAAGCTTCGGAACTGACTCCGCTTAATTTAAGCAGTGTTTCAGAAAATTTTAATTTTTTAGAAAACATTTTATCTGCAGCAAGCCATAATGCAATAAGCAGAAAATCAGCTATGACTGCTGAAATATTGAAAATAATTCCAGGACTGAAATAAATATAATAAATAACATGAAGTAAAAAGATAAT
>JAFGJZ010000044.1 GCA_016928815.1 Spirochaetota bacterium | reverse complement strand
GAAGATGATTTTTTAAATCAATTTCCGGATAATGATTTCAAAGAAAAATTCGGAACCATCGGTTCGGGAAATCATTTTGCTGAGTTTCAATCTGTTGATAAAATCATTTGTGAAGAAAATTTTAGTAAAAACGGATTAGATAAAAAGTTTCTTTATCTTCTTGTTCATAGTGGTTCGAGAGGTTATGGAAACAGGATATTTGATGACTGTTTTAATGTACCGGAATTTTCAAAAGGCTTTGTTTACGGCAGTCCGTCATTTGATAATTATATCAGCGGGCATAATAGAGCTTTGCTCTGGGCTGAATTAAACCGGAAGGCGGTTGCTGTAAAATTATTATCACTTCTAAATATGAATTGTGATGCGGAGAGAGTTTTAGATCTGTCTCATAATTACATTGAGGAAAAGGGAAGTGATGATAAGAAATTTTTTCTTCACAGAAAAGGTGCTGTGTCCGGCGAAAAAGGTCTGATTGTAATTCCGGGGAGCAGAGGCAGTTATTCGTATCTTGCTGAACCGGTTAACAGTGCAGCCGGATCATTGTATTCAGTTTCTCATGGAGCAGGGCGCAAGTGGGAAAGAAGCAGCTGCAGAAGGAAACTTGAGAATAAGTATACCCGGGACAGTATCGGATCGAATAAATTCGGCAGCCGTGTAATCTGCAATGATGTGAATGTGCTTTTCGAAGAAGCTCCTGAAGCATATAAAAACATTGATCAGGTTATAGCGGATCTGGTTTCAGCTGAACTTATTAAGGTCATTGCTGTATTGAAACCCGTTTTAACTTATAAGGATGTTTAAAGGAGACAACATGTGGATTCAGATTAGTGCAGGGCGGGGACCTGTTGAATGTTCCCGTGCTGTATTTCTTTTTTACAATAAAGTACTGTGCAGAATTTTAGCCGGTAAAAACATAGTTTTTGAAACTGTTTCACAGGAACCGGATTTTGAAAATAGTACTTTCAAATCAATTCTTCTGCATATTGAAGATAAATCAACTGTTTCTGAATTACTTTCAGATTATGAAGGTACAATAAAATGGATATGTGAAAGTCCATACCGTAAAGGTCATGCGCGGAAAAACTGGTTTTTCAATGTATCTTTTTACGGTGAGCCTGAAAAGCTTTCATTTAATGTAAATGATGTTGAGGTTCAGACAACACATAGTTCAGGTCCCGGCGGGCAGAATGTAAACAAGGTTGAAACAGCAGTAAAGCTCATACACAAACCAACCGGTGTTACAGTGAAATGTCAGGATGAACGGTCGCAGCAGATGAACCGCCGTCTTGCATTTGCACGGCTTGAAAAAATTCTGGCAGGTATTAATGAAAATGCCGAAAAAACAAAGATATCAGACATGTGGACACAGCATAACAGTCTGATACGCGGTAAAGAAGTAAAAACCTACACCGGGGAAAATTTCCGGGAAGGTTAAGACAGCCCCCTGAATCCTCCTCCGGATTTAGGGGCTGTTACTGCGCAGAAAAACCTGAATTTATTGTAACAATTGACCGCTATATAACACCTATCCTGAAGACAAATCAATTATGCCAAAATCAGATAAATGCAGCATTCATAAAAGCTGATATTACTGGTCTTTAGCAGAAACTTAAAGATTACTTCAAACTGATTAAACGGTTGTCAGTTATGCTTTAAATGGTTACATTAGTAAATATTTCAAATATTAACAAGGAATGCATGATGAATGAAACTGAATTTTTGGCTAAATATGATATTGAAAAAAGCGACATCGAAAACCTGCACATTGGCCTGAATAATCTGATGGAGATTGAAACCCATTACAACTCCATTTATGAAAAACTGATAAGGGAAATGAAAAGAGAACATGAAGATCTCGCTGACTGCAGATATGTTCATTCAACCAAAAGACGTGTCAAATCGACAAAGTCATTAATAAAGAAAATAATCAGAAAAAATTATGATGTAAACGCGGATAACTATTTGACCAGAATTACGGATATCATCGGTCTGAGGGCGATTCATCTGACAAAAAATGACTGGCTTCAGATTCATAATTACATTCTGGAAAACTGGAAACCTGTCGAAAAACCAAAGGCTTTTCTGCGGGAGGGTGACAGTGTCAGTCTTAGAAATCTTTTCAACGAAAACGGTTGTGATGTCGAAGATCACAGATTCGGTTACAGATCGGTGCATTATATTGTAGAAACTGTCATCAAGCCGGATTTAACTCTGTACTTTGAGATTCAGGTCCGTACAATTTTTGAAGAAGGATGGAGTGAGGTCGATCATAAATACAGATATCCAAATGCACTGAGCAACAATTTCCTTGCCGGTTCATCAAACATTCTGAATTTAATTGCCGGAATTGCGGATCAGATGGCTCTGTTCATTGATGATTTTCAGGGTGAATATGAAAATTCACTGAAATTAAAAAGAGAGCTGATGGAAGTTGAGAGCAGGATGA
Source organism: Spirochaetota bacterium (assembly GCA_016928815.1). Lineage (GTDB taxonomy): Bacteria > Spirochaetota > UBA4802 > UBA4802 > JAFGJZ01 > JAFGJZ01. The sequence goes on along the minus strand of JAFGJZ010000044.1, from coordinate 27,158 downwards.
GCCAGACTGAAATTGATCTTAAGAATGAGGATTACATGTCGGCATTTTCAAACCTTACCATCATGGCGAACAGCATCGCAACCGCATTTTCAACACTGAAAGCGCGTGATGAAAGTCTCGAAAAGGCTATTAGTAATTTTGACCATCTCGGTAATCAGGGAATCAGTCTGAAAAACATTGTTGATATTCAGAATCTGGTTAATTTTAACCCGGCTATTAAGAAGATGATTGAATAGGGACGCGTCAATGAATAATGAATAATTAATAGGGGAAATGAATAGTGACGAGTATCTGTAATTTAGGATTTAGGGCACTTTACTTATATAATAAATAATTGACTGCAATTTTAAAATTTACTTTTTATTCTTTACATATTAAAAATCTATTATAATGCTGAAAATAGAATCTGCTGCAGGGGAAATTTAACCAGTTACCTCATGTCAGAGTAAATTGTATTCAGCTGCTTGCGACATCTCCGGTAAATGGAATCAAATATATTACATTCTGAAATTTTACAATAAAAAACCGGAGCTTAATGAACTGTGCAGAACTCATCTGTTGAGATGGAACAATAATTATAATAATTCATATACATCACCATCCAAAGAACAGCTTGATCGACTGGTATCAATTAGCAGTCAGTTCAAAAACAGCAGAGACAGACAGATCTGTGATGTTCTATTTACAATCAATCTGTTTACGTGATATGATGTTTAATTTAAAAAAAATGGAGCAGTTAAAATGAAAAAACTATTACTGATAATCCTTTTAGTCGTGATGATACCTTTTTCCGTTTTCGCAGAAGCGGATTTTTCTTTGATTTTTCATGCGAAAAAAAATAATCTAGAAAAGGTTAAAAAAGCACTGGCAGATGGAGCTGATATTAATGCTGTTGATGAATACGGATTTACAGTTTTAATAGGGGTTTCGATTAGAGGAAATCTGGATATGGTCAAATACCTGGTTGAACATGGAGCTGATGTAAACTTACCGGATTCAAACGGGTATGATGCATTATATCACGCATCATGTACAGGTGCTGTAGACGTAATGGAATATCTGTTATCAAAAGGAGCGATCATCAATCCACTTGGTACTGTTAAAAAGACAGCTTTAAAGGGTGCTGTGGAGTATAATCAATTAGAAGCAGTTAAATTTTTAATTTCTAAAGGATCTGATGTGAATATTCAGAGTGGTTATGGTTCAACAGCTTTGCATGCAGCAGCACGCGAAGGACAATTTGAAATAATAAAGTATCTTGTTGAACATGGAGCCGATATTAACATCGATTCAACTAATGGGTCTACGGCACTAATGTATTCATCTAATCGCGGTGAATTCGAAATTGCAGTTTATCTCATTGAACATGGTGCTGATGTAAATGCACAAAGTATATATAAAGATACTCCTTTAAATCTAGCGGTAAAAAAAGGCAATTTGAAATTAGTAAAGTTACTTCTTGAACAGGGGGCTGTTGTTACTGTAAAAGATAAAGATGGAAATACGCCTTTAATGATTGCTGTAAAAATGAACAATAAAGAAATAACAGAATTTCTTAAAAAGTGGGGTGCGGTCGAGTAGATTTGAAATTAATTATTTCTTGCATTAAAATATATTAACAAAAGACTAATTGCAACACAAACTTAATGAATCATGAATTCCTATGACCGTACTGTTCGGGAAAAGTACACAGAAATATCAGGTCAAAGCATTTCATACAGAACCGGTTTTTAATTTTAATTATCAGAAAAAAGAATCGATAGATGTTACTTTGCGAATTGAAGTTTCAAGTCAGCAGAAATCCGAAGAGAAAGAAATTCAATGTACCCTGATCCCGGTTATTGAATCGTGTTCAGTTTAATGGAATTTTTGATCAGATCATAAATTTTTGGAGAACTCGTTAGCTTTTTGTGCAAGTTCTTCAATATCCATTTCTTCAAAAAGTACCTGACTCTCAATCTCCCTCGTACGGGCGCGAATAATCGCGTCTGTACAAGGGAGATTGCCGAAGATCATTCCTGCGATGAAGATTTCTGAATATCATTCCTGCAATGAAGATTTCTGAAGTCTGCTCAGTCTCATCTGATCGAGCATGTCATCCCCAAAAACAGCTATAATTTTTTCAAAGGGAATCACAAAATTGCAGCCTTGTGCATAGCCTGAACATCCCCATGCCTGCCTTCCCTTAATAATGTTACCTTTACCGCATTTGGGGCAGACCATTCCGGACTTTGCCTTGTCACTTTTAATTTCCTTGTTTTCATGCGCATCATTTTTTGATCCAATTTTTTCATCAGTCATGGTGAGAATGCCTTCAGCCTTGTTCTTTCTATTGTTAAACCCGCTAATTTTTACGTTTGTCATTTTTTTAACAAGGGTGAGTGCCTGGATGCCTGTGAGTTTTTTACCATGATGTTCAAACGGCAGAACAAATTTACATCCGCTTCGGAAGCGGCTGCATCCCCATGCTGTATTTCCTTTGATAAGTTTTCCTTCTCCGCAGACGGGACAGTTCATTCCGACAGGGCTTTTTTCTGGAGCTGCTGCTTTTTTAACTGCCTGACTTTCAACTGCAGAAGGAGCGTCTTTTTTAACACTCCTGCGGGATACTTTTTTGGAAATTGAACTTTTTGAAAATGCCTGCTTAGATGCTGTCTTTTTCCGTGCCATCATTTTGATGGGACCTGCATCACTGGACCTGACTTCGCCGACAATAGAAGTAACAAGATCTGTCATCTCTGTCATGAAATTTTCTTTGGTAAATTCACCTCTTTCAATCTTTCGGAGTTTTCTCTCCCACATACCTGTGAGTTCTACTGATGTAAGGAGTTCATTCTGAATAACACCGATGAGCCCGATGCCCGTCTCAGTCGGAAGAAGTGATTTTTTGCTGCGTACAATATATTTTCGTCTGAACAGAGTCTCAATTATATTTGCGCGGGTCGAAGGTCTGCCGATGCCGTTATCTTTCATAAGCTGACGCAGGTCTTCATCATCAACCTGTTTGCCTGCAGTTTCCATAGCACGCAGAAGTGTCGCTTCAGTATAGGGTTTCGGAGGAGTAGTTTCTTTCTGCAGCAGTTCCGGAGCATGCGGTCCTGATTCGCCCTGAATAAATTCCGGCAGAATCTGTTCCTCATCCTCATCTGACTTTTTCTTCGAATTTTCATCTTTCGGATAGAGAACACGCCATCCTTCCTTCAGGATGATCTTGCCTTTGGCAGTGAACTTTACAGTTTTTACATGACCTTTGACTGTAGTGTTTTCAACATGGCAGTCATCGCAGAACTGGGCAATGAAGGCTTTTGTGACAAGATCATAAACCTTCCATTCCGGAGAACTGTCATTCGCTATTCTGCTGCCGGTAGGGATAATAGCATGATGATCCGTAACTTTCGAGTCATCAAATGTGCGCTTCGATTTTTTGATATCTTTCTGCAGAATCTCATTAACTGCCTCATGATGAGAGCTCAGGTTTTTGAGAATTCCCTTAATTTTAACAAACATATCATCCGGAAGAAACCTTGTGTCAACTCTCGGGTAGGTAAGTACTTTCCGTTCATAAAGTTTCTGTGCAATTTTAAGTGTGCTGTCAGCGCTCATGCCGAATTTCCTGTTGCATTCGACCTGAAGTGAAGTTAGATCAAAAAGATAGGGTGCATATTCCTTTTCTTTTTTTTTCTCAATTTCATCAACCGTAAAATCACTGTCCCTGATTTCATCAAGAAGCTGTTCGCCTTTCTCTTTCTCTGTTATTTTTCTGTATGAGCTGTTAAAAGTTACATTACGGTAAACAGTCTGCAGAAGCCAGTATGGTTCCGGTTTGAAATTTTCAATTTCCTGCTGCCGCTTTACAATGAGTGCAAGCGTAGGTGTCTGAACACGGCCGATCGAAAGAACTCCCTGACCGCCTGAAAATTTCAATGTGTAGAGTCGGCTTGCGTTCATGCCTAAAAGCCAGTCTCCGATTGCACGCGCTTCACCGGCGTTGTATAGTGAATTGTACTTTTCTCCCGGTTTGAGATTTTCAAAACCTTCGCGGATTGCCTCCTCGGTTAGTGAAGAAATCCACAGTCGTTTTAACGGCTTTTTACATCCTGCCATGTTAAGAACCCATCGCTGGATCAGTTCTCCTTCAATTCCTGCATCACCGCAGTTAATAACTTCATCGCATGATTTTACAAGCGATTTTATAACCTTAAACTGCTGGGAAATTCCTTTGGCTTTAATAAGTACCGTTTCGTATCTATCAGGAAACATGGGCAGTGCCGCCATACTCCACTTTTTCCATGCAGGTGTATATTCATCGGGGGTTTTCAGCGTACAGAGATGACCATACGTCCATGTAACTGCATAACCGTTGCCTTCAATATATCCGTCCTTGCGGACTTTTGCTCCGATAACTGAAGCAATTTCGCGGGCGACGCTTGGTTTTTCGGCAATACAGAGTTTCAAATTTACATCCATCATGTTAAAATTTGTAAGGGGAGTACTTTCATATTCGGCTGCTTACAGATATCATTAAACTGAATAAGAATATATAAAACAAGAAGATTTTTCAGATGATGTGATGAAAGAAGTTAATTTTAGGATGGAAATTTTCCCGGTTGATTTGATTTTCACTTTTTTGGAAAAACTTTTAATTTTTCCCTCGAAAATCGCGTATTAATAGCAGGGGGATTCTACAATGACATTATATAAAAATAGATACCGTATCGAATCTGCAAGATTAAAGGGGTGGGATTACTCATCAGAAGGTTATTATTTCATTACGATCTGCACAAAAAATCGAATTCCTTTTTTCGGTCGTATTAAAAATAAAAAAATGATTTTAAATGATATTGGAAAAATTGCAGAAAAATATTGGATGGAAATCCCGGATCATTTTCAATTTATAAAATTGGATTCATTCATTATCATGCCGGATCATATCCATGGAATTATTATAATTAATAATTCCATGGGTAGAGACAAGGTATTGCCTTGTCTCTACCATAATAATGATCAAATCCATAATAATATTAAAATGAAACAATTATCCCGATATCAAAATCCTGGGAAAGGATCAATATCCACAATAATAGGATCATATAAATCAATTTGTACGAGAATGATAAATCAAAAAAATAAAAATTTAAATTTCACGTGGTTGTCCCGGTTTCATGATCGCATCATCCGTAATGAAAATGAATTAATACGTAAAAGAAAATACATTGAAAACAATCCGGAAAAAGCAGTTTTTATGCAAAGACGCGATTGATCGCGTCTTTGCATAAAAAAAGAACACTTAAAAGTGTTCTTTGATTGGGCGATAACGGGATCGAACCGCTGACATCCTGCTTGTAAGGCAGGCGCTCTACCAGCTGAGCTAATCGCCCTTTGTTATTCGAAGTGCTTTACTCGGTTTGAACAATACAGTTGATGTCGCGGGAACGTCAATCTTTTTTTGAGAAATAGGGGAAAAAATTTCCCGTCTTTCTTTTGTGTTAAGATAAAATGTACCGAATCCTCTGATCTCTATCTGTTCTCCAAGCAATGCTTTTTCTTTAATGGTTTCAATGAAGCAGTTAATGATTTTCATTACATCAGTTTTGGTTGACTGAGTTGAAATTGATACAATATCTGCTACATCATTTTTTGTCAAAATTGCGCCTGATTATTTTACAGCAGAATTAACTTTTTTAGCCATTCTGGATTTTAATCTTGCAGCTTTTTTCCAGTGCACGACATTTTTTCTAGCAGCACTGTCGATTGTACTGTCAAAATTTTTCTCAGCACCCAAAATTTCTTCTGGTTTTGCTGTATCTTTTGCAGTTATCAGTTTTATGACTTTTTTAGATGCAGTTCTGATGGAAGACTTCACTTTTGAGTTGAAAAGTCTGCTTTTTTCAGCCTGTCTGATTCGTTTTTTTGTTGAATTATTATTAGCCAATCCGGAACCTTTTTTAATTTAAAATTTGAAACGTGAGGTAATATGTAATTATGTCCATTATCTGTCAATAAAAAAAATTGAAAAAAATTTGCGATTTTTAAAATAAAATCAGTACAGCAGCATATATTCAAACAGGTCGGCGGCATAATAATAAATCTTGATGTCGTTCAGTCCTGATTTAGGTCTTACAATCAAAAGAACTTTAGTGTTGTCAAATTCAAAATTATAGTCAATATACGGGCCGTTCTGACTGACCTGCGCCCTTTTGTAGAACCTGGCCGTTTCATCAATAATCTCCTGCTTCCGGGAATCGCTGATGTCATATATCTCTTCTGAAATGGAAATAAGTTTTCTGTTAATAAACATAAGATCCGTGCGGTTGCGGTTACCTTCCGTGCAGATTGAAATGTCACCGCTTTTTTCATTTAAGATATGCTTAACCTGATTGACTATCTGGTTCTGGTAATCAGGCTTAGATTTTAGTGAAAAACTGCTGATTCCTTCAGATTTAAGATATAATTTTTTTGCTTCCGCATCCTGGCAGTACCATTTGATGTTCGTAAAAACTGGATTTCCGTTTCCTGAATAAACCTGTGATGAAAGCAGAATTAAAAAACATACTAAAGTGAATCTTTTCAAAATGATAACTCCGACAATAATGTTTAACGTTCACATTATATATTCGGTAAATACAGTTTGTAAATATTTTTTTATTTGAAATAAAATTATTTTTTTAATATATTGTTCTTGTTATTTGATGCTGAATGCTTTTAAATTGCATGTTCCTGAAAAATTTGATCCGGATGGTGCCTGAAATGGATAAAATTAAAAAATCCCTTATGATGTTAATGTTGTTTTCCGCAATCTGCATCCATGCACAGGATGATATGACTGCTGACGGATCATCCGATATGTCCGTAGTAGCGGCAGATTCAGGTTCTCCTGACGGTATGGTTTCAGAGAATCCGGAATCTGATCCGGGCGATGCAGAAATCAACGTAAATGAAGAAAACTCTCCTGTTATGACGGATGACCTGTCTGGTATCACGGAAGACGGGATAAACAACGGTGCCGGTGAAAGTGACATTCTGAATGATAATACTGATACAGCGGATCAGGCCGGTGTTGCTGCAGACATTATAAATGAAGAAACATCGGATTCCGCATCAGATGTTACTGACAGCGTTGTTACTGATGAAAATCAGGATAGTACGGGCGAGGGGGATGATTATTACAAATCAATTGATGATGACAGTGTAATTACTGACACTCCTCCGCAGGCAGAACCCAGGACTGATTTGAAGAAAGTTTACGGAAGAGTGATTTATGTCGGGGCATCGGAAATTGTACTAAAATACGGAAAGAAGGAATATTACTTCAAATACTCGAAAGATATGACCGGTCTTGAAATCTGTCAGACTGCTGAAATATATTATTACATTGAAGATAAAGTGCTTATAGCCGAAAAATTCACAGTAATAAAGGAAAGCAGCTGTTACAGTAAAAAATAGATAACCGCAGGAGAAATTTCCTGCGGCTGATTTCTCTATAGTCTGGAAATTTTTTCCATTGCTTTAATTACATTTTCGCGTGAATTAAATGCACTGATTCTGACGTATCCTTCACCGCATTTACCGAAACCTGCTCCCGGTGTACAGACAACTCCGGCTTTGTTCAGCAGCATGTCGAAGAATTCCCATGATCCGAGATCACTTTTAATCCAGATGTAAGGAGCATTTTCTCCTCCGAAACATGTATATCCGTTTTTTGTCATTTCGGTTTTAATTATTTTAGCATTCTCGAGGTAAAAATCAGTCAGTGCCCTGACTTCTTTGGCTCCCTTTTGGGAATATACGGCTTCAGCGGCTTTCTGCACGGGGTAACTGACTCCGTTGAATTTTGTTGTATGTCTTCTGTTCCACAGGTCTTTTAGTTTATGAGCATTGCCCTCCGAATCATATGCAGCAACTTTATCCGGAACAACTGTAAAAGCGCATCTTGTTCCGGTAAAACCCGCATTTTTCGAAAAACTTCTGAATTCAATTGCGACTTCATCGGCTCCTTCGATTTCATAAATAGACTGAGGAAGATTTTCGTCTCTGATAAATGAAACATAGGCCGCATCAAAAAGAATTAGTGCTTTTTTTTCTTTTGCATATTTTACCCATGCCGCAAGCTCTTCTTTTGTAGCTGTCGCACCGGTCGGGTTATTCGGAAAACACAGATAAATGAGATCCACATCCCCGGCAGGCGGAGCGGGTACAAAGTTGTTTTTTTCCGTTGATTCAAGATAGACGAGTTTCCCATAGCGTCCGTTTTCACTTATTCCGGTTCTTCCGGCCATTACATTTGTATCGACATAGACAGGATAAACGGGATCCGGAATCGCAATTTTAATATCGTTGGAAAAAAGCTCCTGAATGTTGCCTGTATCACATTTTGATCCGTCACTGACGAATATTTCGCCGGCAGAGATGTTAACTCCCCGTGTTTTAAAATCATTTTCGGCAATGGCTTCACGCAGAAACGCATAACCCTGTTCAGGTCCGTAGCCTTTAAATGTCGCTGCGCTTTTCATCTCATCAACAGCTTTGTGAAATGCTTCGATGCATGAATCAGGCAGAGGCATGGTTACGTCTCCGATTCCAAGTTTGATTACTTCTCTGTCCTTGTTCTGTTCCTGAAATGCCGCCACTTTTTTAGCGATATCAGAGAAAAGATATGATGACTTAAGTTTAAGATAATTTTCATTAATTTTAATCATATTGCCCTCCGTTTATATATGAAAACAAGTTGTATGATACAACTTATTTGTCAAGAAAAATCATTTTTTTTTATCAAAAACCGTGAAATGTTTATTTTTCCCGTCAATTAAGGGATTAGACGAATCTTTTTTCCATAAAAGAAAAAGATTGTTGACTGTTCTGTTAAATAGAAACAGATTTAACGTTATATAAAAAGGCGGATGAATGGACAGACATTTTGATCACATGGCGGAAACATTTGCATCGGAAACGGATGTTGCCCGGATGAAGAAACTATTCAGTGAAATTTTTACTGAATCTGAAATACATGATTTCTCGCTGCGCTGGGGACTGCTTGAGAAGTTATCCCAGGGCATGTCTCAGAGGGAGATTGCCTCCACATTGGGAATCAGTCTTTGCAAAATTACCAGAGGATCCAAATTTCTTAAAAATAAAAATTCAGAGTTGTATAAAATTTTTTCATCCACGGAGGAGTAACATGGCAATAGCAGACTATCCGGAGAACATGCCGGATCAGAAAGGTTTTTTTGGAGAATACGGCGGCAGTTTCATTCCTGAGCAGCTTCAGGTGATCATTGATGAAATTACCGCAGCGTATATTGAAATGAAGCAGGACGAAAGTTTCTGGAACGAACTTCATTATCTTTACAAACACTATGTGGGCAGACCAAGTCCGGTTTTCCATGCAAAGAATCTCAGCAGCAAATACGGCGGTGCACAGATTTATTTCAAGAGGGAAGATCTTAACCATACGGGGGCACATAAAATCAATCACTGCCTTGGAGAAGCGCTTCTTGCTAAAAAAATGGGAAAGAAAAAACTGATCGCTGAAACCGGAGCTGGACAGCACGGTGTGGCGCTGGCTACAGCGGCAGCTCTTACGGGTCTTGAGTGTGACATATACATGGGTGAAGTTGACATAAAAAAGGAAAGTCCGAATGTTCTGAGAATGAAAGTCCTCGGAGCAAGGGTAATTCCTGCAACTCACGGCAGAAAGACTCTTAAAGAGGCGGTTGATGCCGCTTTTGAGGCATATGTCAAGGATCCTGTCAATCAGCTCTATGCAATCGGATCGGTCGTAGGTCCTCATCCGTTTCCAATGCTTGTCCGGGACTTTCAGTCCGTAGTCGGGCGTGAAGCCAGGGCTCAGATTCTTGAGATGACCGGAAAACTTCCATCGTCTGTTGTTGCCTGTGTCGGCGGCGGCTCGAATGCGATGGGTATTTTCAGTGCTTTCATAAAAGACAAAGATGTTGAATTATATGGTGTTGAGCCTGCCGGCCGCGGAACGGCTGATGGTGATCATGCGGCAACTATAACCTATGGTAAGCCTGGAATTATACATGGATTTAAATGTTATCTTCTTCAGGAGGCAAACGGAGATCCTATGGAGGTATATTCCATTGCATCAGGGCTTGATTATCCGGGTGTTGGTCCGGAGCATAGTTTTCTGAAAGACAACGGCCGCGTAAATTATCAGAGCATCAACGATAAGGAAGCTGTAAAAATGTTTTTTGAACTTTCACGTGTTGAGGGGCTTATTCCGGCACTGGAAAGCAGTCATGCTGCGGCATATGCGGTTAAACTTGCTGAAAAAAAATCCAAAGATGATGTGATTCTTGTAAACCTCTCAGGCCGCGGTGACAAAGACCTTGACTTTGTTGTAGAAAATTACGGAAAAGAGTACGGTGTCGATAAACTGGGCTGAATTACCGGAAGAAATTAATCCATTCATGAAGTAATAAAAAAAGAGAGTTTGAAATTCAAACTCTCTTTTTTTTCTGAGCGGGTGATGGGAATCGAACCCACGCTATCAGCTTGGAAGGCTGAAGTTCTACCATTGAACTACACCCGCGTTGATGTAATGCAATAAACAAAATAACGCAAAAGTTGTCAATATTAAATTTCAATAAAAAATGAATTTTTTTCTGCATGGCTCCTTGTATCCTCCGGAAGGGTAAAATGGAATCAAAGGCTTTAGTTATACCGACAGTTTTTAACTTCTAAAAAAGCATATAAAATATTATTTTTCTTGACATAAATGGAGGTAAGTGTATAAATATGGGGCTAAATGGGGTAATAAGTGTTTCTTGGAAAATTCAATCCGACGATTGACGAAAAGAACAGGCTGGCAATACCCGCAAAATTCAGGAAAACCGGAAAAACCGGTAATGAACTTAATTCACTTATCATCCTTCCCGGATTTGACGGCTGCATAATGGGTTTTGCGGAACCTGAGTGGAAAAAATTCGTTTCCGAACGTATTGAAACCCTTTCGCAGTCAGACCCTGAAAACAGAAGAAAAACAAGGTTTCTCTACTCAAATGCGGTGGAATGTGAGCTTGACAAGCAGGGCAGAATAATCCTTCCGCCTGAACTGAAAGTTTTTGCAGGGATAGAAAAGGAAGCTGTTGTAATTGGTGTGTATGACCGGATTGAGATCTGGTCGCCTGTCAGATATAACGAGTATGCCGGAAATGATGATTCAGCGGCTGTATATCTGGAAGGAAATCTGGGATTTTAATTTAGGATTTAATGAGACATAATATGGAAACAGACGGCAATTACATACATTATCCGGTTTTTTACAGGGAAATAATGGAACAGGTTTCTCTTTTGAAAGACGTGGGTTCAAAGACATTTGTTGACTGTACTACAGGTGAAGGCGGTCATAGCTCGCTTATTCTTAAAAATTTTCCTGATGTGAAACTCTTTTGTTTTGAACGGGATCCCCAGATTCTGGAGATTGCAAAGTCGCGTCTTTCTGCCTATGGAAACCGCGTTACTTTTATTAATGATAATTTCAGCAGCATGAGGCTTTATTTTGAAAACAGCGTAAATGATCTTTCCGGAATTTTATATGATTTCGGAATTTCATCATATCATTTTGATGAAGCACAGCGGGGTTTTACATTCAGGGAGGATCAGCCTCTCGACATGCGGCTTGATCCCGGTGTGAAATATTCAGCGGCGGACGTAATAAATACGTTTTCAGAAAGGGACATCACGGACATTTTCTATAAATACGGCGAGGAAAGATGGTCAAAGAAAATCGCCGCAGATATCTGCAGAATACGTGAAACTGATAAAATATTGACTGCAAAAGCCCTCGCTGATATTGTGCTCAGATCAATTCCGAAAAGGTTTCATGTTAAAAACATACATCCTGCGACAAGAATTTTTCAGGCTCTCAGAATATATGTTAACGGTGAGTTATCGGCTATTGAGGAATCGCTTAAAATATCGTGGAAATATCTTGCCCCTAAAGGGCGAATAATGGCAATTTCCTTTCATTCACTGGAAGACAGGCTGACAAAGAATATTTTCAGAAGTCTGTCAAACGGCTGCTGGTGTGATGAGAAAAGTGTGATCTGTGCCTGCGACAGGATTCCGCGGGTCAGGCTGGTAACTAAAAAACCTGTTCTGCCCGGTGAAGATGAGCTTGCTGAGAATAACAGGTCAAGAAGCGCCAAATTAAGAATTTGCGAGAAAATTTAATAATGTTCAGATACAGACCAGACATTGAAGCGGAGAACGGTTTTTTTGTTAAATATTCACTTTTTGTAATGATTATGATCATTCTCGTCGTGGTATATGTCTGGCAGAATGTCGAGGTTCTCAAAATGAAAATTGCCTATGCCGACGCGGTTGAGAAACAGAAAAGAATAATCGTGAGCAATGATTATCTTGTCTATGAAATTGAAAAACTGAAACGGATTGATCTTGTTGAAGCGATCGCCGTTGAAAACGGACTCACCGAAGTGCAGTATGATGATGTCGTTGTAATCAGAAAGGAATCATCCGAATGAAATTAAATTACATTTTAAATAAATGCGGTCTCAGTGCCGCCGTCAAAGATACGGAAATTACGTCAGTTGAATATGATTCACGCTGCTGTACTGAAGGCTCGCTTTTTGTTGCCGTACACGGACTTGTTTCCGACGGACACGATTATATTGAGACTGCGGTGAAAAACGGCGCAGCTGCGGTCATTGCGCTTGAAAATAACGGCCGGGTAACCGGAGATTCAATCAGGGGAATTCCGGTCATTTATGCTGATGATACAAGAAGGATGCTTTCGCTGGCATCATATGTATTTTACGGTGAAGTTTCATCCAGAATTCCCGTTATCGGAATTACCGGAACAAACGGGAAAACTTCAATTACCTACATGATGGAATCTGTTCTTAAAACATGCGGCTATAAACCGGGAGTAATCGGGACAGTCAATTACCGATGGCTTGATAACGTCAGGCCGGCTCCGAATACCACTCCTGAATCCCGTGATGTTCAGATGCTGATGGGTGAAATGTATAATGACGGTGTTGATGTTATTGTCATGGAGGTTTCCTCTCACGGACTTGATCTCGGCAGGGTTGACCATGTTCATTTTAAACTTGCCGGTTTTACCAACATGACCAGAGATCACCTTGATTATCACATTGATTTTGATAACTATTTTGCCGCAAAAAGAAAGCTTTTTGATCTGCTGGAAAAATCGGTGCAGTCCGAAAAATATGCTGTTCTGAATATTGATGATGAATACGGGAAAAAAATGTATGACTACTGCATTTCAAAAAATTTCCGGACAAAAGGTTTTTCATTTACTGGAAAAAGTGATTTTTCGGTATCCGAAAAAAAACCGGAAGTTACGATTTCCGGAGTGAAATTTTCAATGGACGGTTCAAATGATGAGATAAATCTTAAAATTCCAGGCAGGTTTTCACTTTTTAACGCGGTTACTTCATTTGCCCTGTGCAGCTGTCTCGGAATTGAAGATGAAAAGATTAAACTGGGACTTGAATCATTAAAAACTGTTCCAGGACGTTTTGACCGCGTAAATTTTGATGCTGATTTTGATGTAGTCGTCGATTATGCGCACACAGGCGACGCTCTTGAAAAGGTTCTCGTATCTGCCGGAGAAGTTGCATCTAACAGACTCATAACTGTATTCGGATGCGGCGGAGACCGCGATCACGGGAAAAGACCCATTATGGGCCGTATTGCACTGGAAAATTCCGATGTCACAATAGTGACCTCAGATAATCCCCGGACTGAAGATCCTCTTGCCATTATTAAGGATATTGAAGACGGAATCCGCGGTGAAGGACGGGAATATTTTGTTATTCCGGACCGTGAGAAGGCAATTGCCGAAGCTGTCAGCATTGCTGAAGCTGGAGACCTGATTGTAATTGCGGGAAAGGGTCATGAAGACTATCAGATCATCGGGAAAGAAAAGTTCCATTTTGATGACAGGGAGATTGCGGTAAAATATATGAAACAGAAGGTAAATAAGTGACTTCCGGACTCAAAATATCTTTCAGTGAACTGACCGGAGCTGTCGGCGGCAGGGTGCTTTTTGACAGCGGCATTGAATCATTTGATACTGTGCTGACCGACTCAAGGAAAGCCGACCCTGCATACAGAAACATTTTTATTCCGGTCATTGGTGAAAAATTCGATGCACATGATTTTATTGAAGATCTGTGCCGTAATTCAGCTATATCCGTTTTTCTCACTTCAAGGGAATCTGATGCGGAAATCGCAAAAAAATACGGAATTTCCGCCGTTTTCACTGCTAACACACTTTATGCACTCGGCAGTATTGCCGCATGGTACCGGAACAAATTTACTCCTCACTGCATTGGAATTACCGGAACAAACGGAAAAACGACAACCAAGGAACTGATATCCTGCATTTTTTCATCCGTTTACAATACGCATAGAAATGAAAAAAATTATAATAATGAAATCGGAGTTCCGTTTGCTCTCTTCACCCTTAATTCCGGACATGAATATTCAGTAATTGAAATGGGAATGAACCATCCCGGTGAAATTGAGCGTTTATCCCGCATGGTCAGACCGGAATTTTCACTGATCACTAATGCCGGAGAAGGTCATCTGGAATTTCTTAAAACGGTCGAGAATGTCGCGTTAGCGAAGTCGGAAATTTTTTCAGGAATGGGGAATGGCGGGACAGTACTGCTTAATACTGATAATGAATTTTTCGGACTGATGAAAAAAGAGGCTGAACAGAGGGGGTTGAAAGTTCTTTCATTCGGAGTAAGAAACGGCGCCGATTTCAAACCTTCACTGTATGACCTGGCTGAAAATGAAGTATCAATGTATCTCAATGAATTTGAATATTCCGTTAAACTTTACGGTTTTCATAATCTTTATAATCTGCTTGCGGCTGTTTCCGTCTCGCTGTTCTACGGCATTAAACCGGAAAGCATCAGCAATGCGCTGGCCGGATTCAAAAATGCCGATAACCGGAGTCAGATCATCAGCAATGATTTCATAATTATTAATGATACATATAATTCAAATCCCCTTTCTCTTGAATCAGCGCTTGTATCAATCAGTCACATATACAATAGCCGCCGTAAAATTGCGGTTCTTTCGGATATGAAGGAACTCGGAGACGAATCTTACAATTATCATCTTGCTGCAGGACGGCAGGTATTTGACAATAATTTTTCCATACTTTACACATGGGGTGACGGTGCGGCTGCCATTTCCAAGGGTGCCGTACTTGCAGGGATGAATGAAAACTGTGTAAAACACTTTACATCCAGGCAGGATTTAATTAATGAGGTTAAGCGTGTATTAAATAAAGATGATGTTGTGCTTGTTAAAGGGTCAAGATCAATGAAAATGGAGGAGGTAACGGACTCGCTGGTCCGGTAATTTTATGTTTTATCATTTTTTACTGCCGTTACAGGATAAGATATCCTTTTTAAGACTGTTTCAATATATTACTTTCCGCTCAATTTACGCGGCGCTTTTTTCTCTGCTTTTCGTACTTTTTTTCGGACAGTACATGATTTCATTTCTGAAAAATCTGAAATTCAGGGAAGAAGTAAGGGCACTTGGACCTGAATCGCATAAAACCAAATCAGGCACTCCTACGATGGGAGGAATCATAATTATTTCCGCAGTACTGTTTTCAATGCTTTTCTGGGGAAATTTTAATAATCTGTACCTTTCAATTCTATGCGGTTCGTTTCTTGTTCTGGGTATGATCGGATTTACGGATGATTATATGAAATCGGTTAAAAAGATCAAAAACGGAATGCCTGCGAAGATGAAATTCATTCTTCTTTTCGGATCTTCCCTCATAGTTGCTGTTTTACTTTACCTGTATCCTTCAAACCAGCAGGCGGCTACCCAGCTTTATATTCCATTCTTTAACAAGCCGCTGCTTGATATGTCGCTTCTATGGATTATATTTGCGGTTCTTGTAATTACCGGAAGTTCGAATGCTGTGAATTTAACAGACGGACTTGACGGACTTGCCGCAGGCTCCGTATTGATCGTGACAGTTACGCTTGGAATAATGTCATATGTTACCGGGCATGTCAAGATAGCTGAATATCTGGGAATTCCGTATATTTCGGCTGCGGCCGAGATTACCGTATTCATATCAGCGCTCTGCGGAGCATGCCTTGGATTTCTCTGGTTTAATTCAAATCCGGCATCCGTTTTTATGGGCGATACCGGCTCTCTTTCAATGGGAGGCGTCATCGGTATAATAGCAGTTATGCTGAAAAAGGAAATATTCCTGTTTTTCGTGGGCGGAATTTTTGTCGTGGAAGTAATGTCTGTAATACTTCAGGTTTCATCATTCAAACTGAGGAAAAAGCGTATTTTTAAAATGGCGCCGATTCATCATCATTTTGAGTTATCAGGATGGCCTGAGCAGAAGGTAGTGGTCAGAATGTGGATCATCGGAATTATTCTGTCCATAATAGGTTTATCAACTTTAAAAATACTATAATCAGGAAATAAATTTGAACCTTGAAAAAATTCTGAATGAAAAAGCAAAGATACTTGTTGTCGGACTGGGATACCGGACAGGTCTCATGACTGCAAATTTTCTTGCAGAGCGGAATTTTTCCGTTGAGGTCTGTGATGTTAAAAATGCTGACAATCTGCAGAGTGTTTCATCAAAACTTGACAGCCGTGTAAAACTTCATGCCGGAAGGCAGGACATTGCCCTTCTTGATAACGGGTACAGTCTTATTGTTCTAAGCCCGGGAGTTCCGGCAAAAATCGATTTGATAACGCATGCAGTGCAATCAGGCATTCCTGTCATCGCTGAAGTTGAGCTTGCCTATTTTTACATGAAGGGAACATGGATTGCGATTACCGGAACTGACGGCAAGTCCACTACAACTGCCATGACCGGATATGTTCTTGAAAAACTCAAATTCAGCACTCTGGTTGGAGGCAATATAGGCATTCCTCTCATTTCATTGACATCTCAAAGCAGTGATTCCTCGGTTGTTGTTGCCGAACTTTCATCCTTTCAGCTTGAGACAATAGTGAATTTCAGACCCGAAATATCCGTCATCATGAATATGGGAATGGATCATCTTGACCGGTATGATTCCATGAATGATTATTTTCTCGCGAAAAAAAATATTTTCCGGAATCAGATAGAAGAAGATATTTTTCTCAGAAATCTTGATGATGAGATGATTTGCGACGGTACGAAGGATATTAAACCCGGTGTGCTGTCATATTCCCTTAAAAATGACGCAGCTGATATCTTTTACCGGGACGGATCGGTATACTTCAGAAATGACGGTAAGGTAATTGAGCTGTTTGAAAAATCGGCAATGTTTATCCCTGGACTGCATAACATACAGAATGCAATGGTCTGTTTCCTTCTTGTATATTCACTTTATAAAAAAAGAAATCTGGATGTTGAAATCGGAGAACTAGTAAAACACATAACTTCGTTTAAAGGTCTGGAGCACCGGATGGAAATCTGCGGAACATACGGTAACAGGCGTTTCATAAATGACTCAAAAGCTACTACTGTCGGCGCTGTTGAGGTTGCTCTGAAAAGTCTTGACGCGAATTCTGTTTTCATTCTCGGCGGACGCGGGAAGGGTGATGATTATTCCAGACTTGCCGGAATAATGAAAGATAATGTCCGCGGTGTTGTTCTCATCGGAGAAACAAGAGATGAATTTGAAACATTTTTTTCTGATTTTCTGCATGCCAGTGCTGATTCCATGAATGATGCTGTTGTGAAATCATTTGAAATGAGCAAACCCGGAGATACCGTAATTCTGTCCCCTGCATGCGCTTCATTTGATATGTTTGAAAATTTTGAAGAAAGAGGCCGGGCGTTTAAAAATTCAGTTAATCTTCTGTCAGAAGGGAGAATTTGATGGATTTGAAAAATGTAATAGATACGCGAAGGAAAGGCACTCCGGACATAATTATGTTCTTTACCGTATTTATTCTGATTGGCCTCGGAATTGCAATGAGTTACAGCGCTTCCGCGGTTTTCGCACAGAAGATATTTTCCGATTCCTTTTATTTTCTGAAAAGGCAGCTTCTGTGGTTTATTGTCAGTTTTGCAGCATTCATTCTTTTTCAGCAGATTGATTACCGCATTTATAAAAAATATACAAAAGTACTGCTGCTGGGTTCACTTGTGATGCTGATTTTTCTTCTAATTCCGGGACTGGGCCACGTTGCCAAAGGCTCGTCAAGATGGATCAGGGTCGGGGCCTTCGGTCTTCAGCCGTCTGAATTTGTTAAAATTGTACTGATAATTTATCTTGCAAAAGTTTTTTCCGCGAAAAAAGATACATCGGATAATCCTCTTTTCCAGCTTCTGATTCCGGTGATTATTCTTGCAATCATGTTTCTTTTGATTCTGCTTCAGCCTGACTTCGGAACTGCAATTGATCTGCTTTTTGTATCTGTAGCTGTTCTTTTTGTTTCGGGATTTTCCCTTTTTTATATTCTGACTCTTTTCATTTTAAGCGTTCCTGCGTTTTATCTTCTTATTTACCAGGTTGATTACAGACGGGAGCGCATTCTTGCCTACCTGAATCCGTGGCAGGACAGATACGGCATCGGTTATCATATTGTTCAGGCATTCATCGCCTTTAAAAAAGGTTCGGTCTTCGGTGCAGGTCTTGGAAACGGTACTCAGAAAATCTCCAGACTTCCTGAACCGCATAATGATTTCATTTTTGCGGTAATTGCCGAGGAAGCGGGCTTTGCCGGTACCGTGGCTGTGATAATTCTATACTGTGTATTCTTCTGGAGAGGAATTTCAATTGCATTGAACGCTCCTGATGATTTCGGGAGACTTCTTGGAACCGGAATCACCCTCATGCTGGTAATTCAGGCATTTATAAATATAGGAGTTGTTACAGGATCACTTCCGACAACAGGTATTCCGCTTCCGTTTATCAGCTACGGCGGTTCCTCTCTTTTATCAAGCATGATTGCTGCGGGAATACTTCTTAATATCTCAAGATACAGTGATGTCGTTCATGATAGTGATATATATAATCCGGAATTTTCAGAGGTGTGGGAATGAATAACAGAAAAATTTTAATAACCGGAGGCGGTACCGGTGGTCATATCAGTCCGGGAATTGCGATCTATGAAGAATGCCGTGACCAGAATATACCGTGCTGGCTTCTTGTCGGTAACCGTGACAGCAGGTTTACTTATCTGAATGAAGTTGATGAAAGAAGTCTTATGTTTTACGGAGCGCCGAGGTTTACCAAAAATCCGTTTAAAATACCGCTATTTCTGTTGAAATTTCTGTTTTCATCATTGAAGATCAGGAGGTTTATCAGAAAAAAGGGGATTACAGATGTTATAGGAATGGGAGGTTATGTTTCAGCTCCGGCCTTGTTTGCAGCAAAGCAGATGAAAAAAAACATCTGGCTGTGTGAACAGAATGTAGTTCCCGGGAAAGTAACGCAGCTTTTTATCAGGCACGCTATGGGCGTTTTTTCAACATTCAAAAACTGCACCCGTTTCATAGACAGCAGATATCATGATAAAATAATTCTTGCAGGTAATCCGATCAGAAAAAATGTACTCACTGATGTTGATAAAAAGGATGCATTGAAAAAATTCAATTTAAGCCATTGCAGCAGAGTCATTCTGGCAATCGGCGGAAGCCAGGGCGCCCAGCAGATAAATGATCTTGTTCTGCAGCTGAAAATGAAATATGCCAAGGAGCTGATCAATACAGGGATCATCTGGTGTACAGGTGCCGGTACTTTTGAAAAATATAAGGCTCTTCTTGCGGAGAATAATCTGATGGGATCAATATATATTTCTCCGTTTGTCGAGGAAATCGGTTATGCCTATGCGGCTTCAGATCTTGCGATCAGCCGTTCGGGATCAGGCGTAATGGTTGAAATGGCGGCAATGGAGCTTCCGTCAATTCTCATACCGTATCCCTATGCCGCAATGAATCACCAGAGTCATAATGCTGATGAATTTGTTGAAGCGAACGCCGCCGTAAAAATTGAAGGAAAAGACATAACCGTAGAGGCCCTGGCCGAATCGGTATTCCGTATTCTTGACAATAAAAACCGCTATAACGGCATGCGTGAAAGCTGCCTGAAGGAAGCGAAAACGGAAGCAGCATCCTTCATACTTAAATTTATTGGAGACTATAATAATGCTGTTTCGAAATAAAAATAAAATTCATTTTGTAGGTATCGGCGGAATAGGTATGAGCGGAATAGCCGAGATTCTGATTAATCTCGGATATGAAGTTTCCGGTTCCGATCTTAGGGAGTCGGATGTGACACGCCGTCTTGAAACGGAAGGTGCTAAGGTATTCATCGGACATGATGCATCAAACATAAAAGATTATAACGTTGTTGTTTCTTCTACAGCCATAAACCTGAGTAATCCAGAAATAATTGAAGCAAGAAACAGGAAAATTCCAATTATACACCGGTCGGAAATGCTTGCCGAACTTGTGCGGCTTCAGCATGGAATAGGTGTAGCTGGAACACATGGAAAAACAACAACATCTTCAATGCTTTCATCCGTACTCTGGAGTGCCGGTGTCAATCCTACAGCAATCATTGGAGGTAAAGTACTGAATTTCGGATCAAATGCGAAAAAGGGGGAAGGTGATTACATAGTTTTCGAAGCCGATGAGTCCGACGGTACATTTTTGAAACTGCTTCCTACCATCGCAGTTGTTACAAATATTGATTCGGATCACATGGATTATTATAAATATTTTGACGGTTTAAAGGCGGCATTTCTGCAGTACATAAATTATGTGCCTTTTTACGGCTACTCGGTTCTTTGCATTGATGATCCGTCAATAATAGAACTTTTACCGAAGATAGAAAGACCATATTATACCTACGGTCTGTCGGAAGGTGCCGATTTTATGGCGAGAAATATCCGCTTTGAAGATTCAAGAACCGTTTATGACTGCTATTATAAAGATAAATTTATGGGTGCTGTGAAACTTCGGCTGCTTGGCAGGCACAACGTTGTAAATTCTCTTGCAGTGGTTGCGGTCTGTGCTGAACTTGAAATTGAATTTCAGGAAATATGCAAAGGTCTTGAAGAATTCAAAGGTGTAGGAAGACGTCTTGAAATTATCGGGGAGGCTGACGGGATAACTGTAATTGATGACTACGGACATCATCCTACTGAAATCAGGGCTACCCTGAATGCTGTTAAATCACTCGGAAGACGGGTAGTTGTCATTTTTCAGCCTCACCGTTATTCGAGAACTGAACTTTTATGGGATGATTTCGGAAAAGCTTTTTTTGACTGTGACAGACTTTTTATTGCTCCAATTTATGCCGCAAGTGAAGCGCCGATAGAAGGGGTAAGTTCTGCGCTGATTGCTGATGCTTATGAAACCCATCAGGGTAAAAAGGCTGAACTTGCTGATAATCTTAATGACATCATACCAATGGTCTGTTCGGAGCTGAAGAAAGGCGATATCGTGCTGACTCTCGGTGCGGGTGACATTTATAAGCTTGGAAAAGATATACTTAATCAGGTGGTAAAAAATTGAGAAAAGCGTTTTTATTCATAATTCTGTCCATTAGTGCGGTGATTTATGCTGATAACATGAAAACCGCCGATTCAATTGAATTTGAAGGACTTAAAAATATTTCACGTAATGACATCGTTTTTTACGGTCAGATAGGCCTTAAGAACAATAAAATTGTCTACAATGAAAAAATACTGCTTAATTATCTCGATAATGAAAGTTTAATAAAAAAATATAAATTAATTGATAAAAACAATACACTGTGTATTATTGTCGAAGAACATATACCTGATTTTTGCATTTTAATAGAAACCGGCAGCGGAAACAGGCTTGCTGTTTTAAATGCTGATTCATCCGTCATATCTACAGACAGAGCTGCATCTGATATTCCTGTCATAATTGTATCAGAGGAATATTTCAAAAACAGTTCTCCGGCTGATGAGCTGATGGAAAACCTTGAGCTTTACCGTGAAATACGCGGAAAGTATAAAATATGGAACCAGATTCAGACTTTGAAAATTGAATTTGATTCCTTAAGAATCAGATGCTTCAACCGCAGAACGGATTTCATAATTGAAAATTCTGCATCCGGATTTTATAAACTTAATAACATTGTTGCATATCTTGACAGAATTGAATTCTATCCGGAAAAACTGAATTTAAAAAAGAATTTAACGGTAATAAAGTGACTTATTCGGGGAAAAATATGGAAGATGTAATTGTCGGACTTGACATTGGAACCACAAAAACATGTGCTGTCATCGGCTTCATGGGTGAAAGCGGAACTGCTGAGGTAGCCGGTGTGGGTATTGCACCGAGCAGAGGTTTGAAAAACGGTGTTATTGTAAATATTGACAGCACCATATCCTCCATCATCAAAGCGGTTGAAGATGCCGAACTTATGGCTGGAACTGAAATCGGTAATGTTCTTGTCAGCATTACCGGCCAGCATCTTAAGGGGGAAAACTCCAAGGGAGTAGTTGCCGTATCCAACAGAAACAGAACAATCACCCATTCCGAAATACGCCGTGTAATTGAAGCTGCCCAGGCTGTTGTTATTCCGGCGGACAGGGAAATACTGCATGTACTTTCCAAAGAGTTTACGGTTGATGATCAGATCGGCATCAAGGATCCGGTCGGAATGAGCGGAGTCAGACTGGAAGCCGAGGTTCATATTATTACCGGTTCAGCCAGCAGCATAAACAACCTTTCAAAGGCTCTTGTCGGAGCCGGACTTCAGTGTTCTGACATTCTGTTTTCACCTCTTGCATCTGCTGAAGCTGTTCTTTCCGCCGATGAGAAGGAACTAGGAGTTGCACTTGTTGACATAGGCGGCGGAACTACCGATATCGTCATCTATCTTGATGGAGGGGTTACGTATTCATCTGTTCTTTCAATCGGAGGCATTCATGTAACGAATGACATTTCCATCGGACTCCGTACTCCGCAGGATTCGGCGGAGGTTATTAAAAAGAAATACGGCTGTGCGGTTCTTGATCTTGTGGATGCATCTGAAACGATTGAAGTACCTTCCGTCGGAGACAGGGCTCCGCGTAGACAATACCGCCAGGAACTTACGCAGATTATTGAACCGCGAATGATAGAAATGATGGAGATGATTGATCATGAGCTTCTGAAAAGCGGTAAAAAAGATCTTCTTGCTGCAGGTGTCGTAATTACCGGCGGGGGTTCAATGCTTGATGGTACTGTTGAGGCTGCGGAAAGAGTATTTAATCTTCCGGTAAGAACAGGACTTTGCCGCGATATAACAGGTCTTAAGGATGTTGTTGCGTCTCCGCAATATTCAAATGCTGTGGGACTTCTGAAGTACGGTGTAAGAGCAGGCAGATTCAATACAAAAATTAAAGCAAGGAAAAACAACTTTTCTTCTTTCGGACAGTCGTTAAAACGCTGGATAGAAGAGTATCTGTAATTTTGAAAAAAATTTCATCTAAAAAAAAATTTTGGATGACATAATGAGACATAATCTGTATAATAACTTATTAATCGGGGGTAATTTGCATATGTTTAAACTTGAGGAAGAAAAAACGATGAACACGGTTATCAAGGTCGTTGGCGTTGGTGGAGCCGGAACAAATGCCGTTAACCGTATGATATCTACAAAAATGGATGGTGTAGAGTTTATTGTCGTAAATACCGATGCACAGCAGCTGAATGATTCTCTGGCACGCAATCAGATACATATCGGCCACAAATTAACCCGCGGTTTAGGTGCAGGAGCTGATCCTGAAGTTGGAAGAGAAGCTGCGAATGAAGACCGTGATAAGATTCAGAAAATGCTCAAAGGTGCGGATATGGTTTTTGTTACTGCAGGTATGGGAGGCGGAACAGGTACAGGAGCGGCGCCTATAGTTGCTGAAATAGCGAAAGAAGTCGGGGCACTTGTTGTAGGTGTGGTGACAAAACCGTTCAAGGTTGAAGGTAAAAAAAGAGCTGAACGTGCCGAGTCGGGAATTGCCAATCTCAAGGATAAAGTTGATACCATGATAACAATTCCAAATGATCTTCTTCTGAAAATAATTGATAAAAGAACTCCGATTGATGATGCATTCAAACTTGCTGATGATATTCTCCGCCAGGGCGTTCAGGGTATTTCAGATATAATAATGGTTACAGGTCTTGTTAATGTCGACTTTGCCGATGTTCGGACAGTTATGAAAGAAACTGGTGATGCTCTGATGGGAGTGGGTATAGGATCCGGTGAAAATAAGGCTCTTGAAGCGACACAGATGGCAATTAATTCTCCGCTTCTTGAAGAGATCAGCATTGAAGGGGCTAAAGCTGTTCTTATAAATATTGCCGGCGGAACAGATCTGTCGCTTCATGAAGCAACAGAAGTTACTGATCTTGTAACAAGACAGGTTGATCCTGATGCAAACATAATTTTTGGAACTACAATTGATCCGGCCCTTGATGATAAGGTGAGGGTAACTGTTATTGCAACCGGTTTTGATAAAAAACGGAACATGCTTAACACCAAAACTTCATACATTACCGAGGATGGAGATAATCAGAGGGTTGCAGCAACAAACCTCAAGGTGTTACGCAGTCAGAATTCATATGACTCATTTCAGATGCCTGAAAAGAAAGCTGTTTCAGGAAATAGTTTTCATATGGATCATTCCGGGCAGTCCTATTCTAAATACAACTCACGCTCACGTGATTATTCGCAGGAAGATCTTAACGTTCCTGCTTTTATACGCCGCTTTCAGGAGGGCTGATTCGGAAAGGTAACAATTATTCATCTCTTCGTGCGCTGCGGAACTCGCTTCGCTCAGACAGGCTTCGCACACTACGGTCTGAATAATTGTTACCCTTCCTCATCTTGAGGGGTTTGGGTGAGGGTGTTTACGTTTTAGTTTTTCCGCATTTAAGGTTTTTTTTCGTTTAATCATTATTGCCATCATAAAAATAAAAAACACACAAAAGGAGAGGTATCATATTTGGGGAGCGTAATATGCGAGGACTGATTCGTTCGGGTAAGAATTTTAATTTTTACGTACCCTGCGGAACTCGCTTCGCTCAGACAGTCCTCGGGTACTTCAAAATTCAAAATTATTACCCGCTCTCATCTCGGTGTTTTTCGGTGAGAGTGTTTACGTTTTAGTCCTTCTGCATTTATGTTATCTCTATCTATTAATCATAATAACTTTCATTAATAAAAACCACCCGAAAGGAGAGGCATCATATTTGATGTGCGTAATAGGCGAGGACTGATTCGTTCGGGTAAGAATTTTAATTTTTATGTACCCTGCGGAACTCGCTTCGCTCAGACAGTCCTCGGGTACTTCAAAATTCAAAATTATTACCCGCTCTCATCTGGGAGTTTTTTAGTGAGGGTTTTTACGTTTTTTCCTTCCGCATCAAAGATATTTCAATTTATTAATTGTAATCGCCACCACAATAAAACTCATACGAAAGGAGAGATATCATATTTGATGTGCGAAATAGGCGAGGACTGATTCGTTCGGGTAAGAATTTTAATTTTTACGTACCTTGCGGAACTCGCTTCGCTCAGACAGTCCTCGGGTACTTCAAAATTCAAAATTATTACCCGCTCTCATCTCGGTGTTTTTCGGTGAGGGTGTTTACGTTTTTTCCTTCCGCATTTAAGGTTTTTTTGTTTTGAGTTACCGCATGTTTTTCAGACGTTTTAATGTATACATCCTGTTCTTTTCTATAAAATCTTTCAGTATTTCATAATCTTCCGCCGCTTCTGAATCCGCGCCGGCTATTTCAAGCGTATTTCTGTTCCAGCGGAACCAGATGCTGTGTACATATCTGTAATTAAAACTTTTTCCGCCGCTTATTCTGTTTTCGAATTCACGCATCAGGTCTCTGTGATTGGCGTTTCCTGTAACATATAATATTGAATTCTGATAAAAGTAAAGTACAGCTCTTTTAAATCCGTATTTAAGGGCATCATCACTTTTAAAACCCTTTACCGTGATATCCATGTTACCGATCATCAGATCATGGCCTTCTTTTCTTAAATTGCTTCGAAGGGCGATTATTTCCTTTTTTATGTTTCCGTAGTCACTGTTTGTTTTAAAACCTTTCTGCAGGAGTACTCTCCATTTCCGGAGCATTATTTCATATTCGTTAAACAGTCCTGCTTTTTGAAGATAGAGGGTTGTATCATTTAGCAGCGTCCAGGTGTTGGTGAATTCTTCCTTTAATGTTGTAAGTGAAACTGAAAATTTTTTCATATATTTATGTTTTGCTCTTTTATGGTAATTTTCTGAAAAAACCAAAAAAATAATAAACAGCGTCCGTCAGTTTTCAATAATTTTTAATGAATTCATGCCGGATACTGCATTGTTTCCTCCAGTATTGAATATCAGAATAATTTCAGTCCGCCTGTTCCTGTCGAGTATAAAATAATATTCAGCAGCAAGCTGTCTTACGAGATCGATACCTCTTCCAGATTCAGACATATGGCTTGTAATGTCTTTCCCTGAAATCACGGCATTTTCTATTGTTTTTCTTTCAAGTATGACATTATACATGCTTTTAAGAATTGTATCTTTTGTAAGGATTCCGTTATAATCAGTGATGGAAATTGCGTAGGAATCATTATTATAAAAAACATCAGCCTGAACAATTGAATTTTCCGGCAGATCCACCGGAATTCTTTTTAATTTTTCTTCGGAAAAACCGTGACCATGATATACGGCATTGATTATTATTTCATTTAAAATAAGGTTAAGTATCTCCTTTTCGGATATATTAAAGCCCCATTCTTCGATGATTTCAATAATTTTACTGACGGTTGCTTTAATCTGGGAAGATTTGGTAATTTTCAGCCTTTTAACGGATTTTATTTCGGGAAGATAATTTTTTATTCCGAAGATGTTTGTTTTTGATGTAAGTTTATCTGATAAACTCAAAATTTCATTTCCGCTGACGGGTTTTTGAAGTACATTTCCGATACCTTCTGAAAAAATTTTATCAAAAAAATTATCAAGAGGTTCGGATGTTACCATGATAACTGGAATTACCGGATAATTTTTTTTAATGTAAAAATACAGCTCAAAGGAGTTGTCTCCCGGCAGGTCGACTTCAGATATTACCAGATCGATGTTTTCGGATTTAAGAATTACCGAAGCATCAAAAGCTGTGGACGCTT
>JAFGJZ010000043.1 GCA_016928815.1 Spirochaetota bacterium | reverse complement strand
GGATTTGAACCCGCGACGTCAACCTTGGCAAGGTTGCACTCTACCGCTGAGTTATTCCCGCATTGCGAGTGAAGGGACTCGAACCCCCACGCGTTAAACACTAGATCCTAAATCTAGCGCGTCTACCAGTTCCGCCACACTCGCTTTTCTATTGTTGTACATAAATAAAATAGCAACTTATTGTCAACAATTTTTCAACATTTAAAACTTACGCCCGGCAGGATTCGAACCTGCGACGCACGGATTCGAAGTCCGACGCTCTATCCAGCTGAGCTACGGGCGCATATCCCGTATGGGTGAGTGACGGGGTTCGAACCCGCAACGACTGGTACCACAAACCAGGGCTCTACCATTGAACTACACTCACCATAATTACGCCAGAGAGGATTCGAACCTCTGACCTACGCCTTAGAAGGGCGTTGCTCTATCCAGTTGAGCTACTGGCGCATTTTAGAATTATATGTCGAAAATGTCGGGGCGAAAGGATTCGAACCTTCGGCCCTCTGGTCCCAAACCAGATGCGCTACCGGACTGCGCTACGCCCCGAAATGCTCGGTCAACTTATAATCATAGATTTAATGTGTCAACTTTTTTTAACGATATTTTTAAAATTTTTATTTATCAATCGATTCAAGAATACTTTTTACGGAATTAATCAGATTTTCTTTTGATGTTTCTGATTTTTCACTGTTTTTTCTTACAGTTATTTCAATTTTATTATCATTAAAATAATTTTTACCGATAGTAACTCTTACAGGAAGTCCGATTAAATCGGCATTTGCGAATTTAATTCCCGGACTTAATTTTCTGTCATCGTACAATACGTCCAGTCCGCTTTTTATTAGAAGATTATATATTTCCTCAATTTTGGTAAGTTCATCCTCACCCTTTCCCAGACCGACAAGATGAACCTGATATGGTGCAACACTGATAGGCCATTTGAGACCGTTTTCATCATTATGCTGTTCAATAACGGCAGCAAGTGTCCGTGTTACTCCAATACCGTAGCATCCCATTATGGGATGAACAGTTTTGCCGTTCTGATCAAGTACGGTTACATTCATTGCTTCAGTATATTTATATCCGAGCTTGAAAATGTGTCCGACTTCAAGACCTTTTTTAACATACATTTCAGATGAACAGTCGGGACATTTATCCCCTTCATTTGATGAAATTATATCAGCTTCTTCGCTGATGATGAAATCTTTGCCCGGATTTACATTTTTAAAATGTATATCTTTTTTATTTGCACCGGTTATCGCATTTACAGTATTTTTTATATCAAGATCGAAAATTTTTCTGATTTTATCATTTCCTGCAGGACCTGCAAATCCGACAGGTGCCCCTGTAACTTCAAAGATGGTTCTGTCATCTGCAAGATCAAGATTTACGCATTTAAGATGATTTTTCAGTTTAACATCGTTTACTTCCCGGTCTCCGGCTACTATTGCCATTACAGGTTCACCATCAGCAATATATATTATCGATTTCAGAAATGAAGATGCATCACAACTGAAAAATTCTGAAAGCTGCTCAATTGTTTTTATGTCGGGAGTTGAAACTTCTTCCATAGCACAAGGAGTTTCAGTTTTTTTTGAAGAATTGCGTTTATGTGACGCCCTTTCCTGGTTTGCCCGGTATCCGCATTTATCACACAGAAGAAGAGTTTCCTCGCCTACTTCCGAAGCAACCATGAATTCCTCGGAAGCTGAACCGCCCATATCACCGGTATCCGCTTTTACCGGAATTGTCGTTAATCCGCATCGTTTAAATATATTCGTATAGGCTTCCGCCATTTTGTCATATGAGACATCAAGGCCTGCCTGATCAATATCGAATGAATATGCATCTTTCATTATGAATTCCTTGCTCCGGATTACTCCGAAACGCGGACGTATTTCATCCCTGAATTTCGTGTTTATCTGATAAACATTTACAGGAAGTTCCTTATATGATGTAATCGTTGAACGGATCATGTTCGTAAAAGCTTCTTCGTGAGTCGGTCCTAGTGCATATTCAAGTGCATTTCTGTCTTTTATCTGGAACATGATCGGACCCATTTTATCCCAACGGCCGGATTCTTTCCAGAGATCGGCAGATGTAAGTTCCGGCATCAGACATTCCATTGCACCGGTTTTATCCATTTCATCACGGACAATATCAGAAATTTTCCTAAGTGCCTTAAGTCCGAACGGCAGATATGCATAAGTACCGGCAGTTTCCTTGCGTACAAGTCCTGCCCGTATCATGAGCTTGTGACTTGTCACAAAAGCGTCAGAGGGGTCTTCTTTCAGTGTGGGAAGAATATATTTTGATAATTTCATTTTTTTCTCCAAAAATGTGTTAATATCTGATTAATCTTAAGAATCGCGGAATGTGTCAAGCAAAACAAGTTGGTATTGAGGGAAAAGTTATAACTGTCGGAGCGATTGCATTCACCACGAGATGGAGTTTCAATCTTTATACGTAGAATATAATCCGATTATCAGTGGTAATATTTCGGGAATATCAGACTGTATTGTTTTCCAGATTACATCAGTATCGATACCAAAATATCCATGTATTAGTCTATCTCTCATTCTTGCCATTGATGACCATGGTATATCCGGATGTGAGGCAGTAATTTCGGGGTCTAAATTTTTAGAGGCTTCACCGATAATTTCAAGTTTTCTGATTACGGCACTTAGTGTTTTATCGTCGTTTTTAAATTCATCAAAAGTAATCTCTTTTGTGAAATCAATAATTGCTTCAGCTGCATTTTTAATATCCATGAGGTAAAGGGAGTTATTTCTCATTATATGAAAATTACTTCTGACATTATATTTTCTTTAAGTTCAGACCGGATTGATTTTTCACGAACAAGGTCGATTTTTCTTTTAAGAAGATTTTCAAGATATTCCTCTGTATTGAAGAAATCTTTCATGCCGGGTACTTCCGAAAATTCAACAAGGATATCTATGTCGCTTTCAGGTTTTTCCTCACCACGGGCAAAAGAGCCGAAAACACCAAGGCGTGTTACCTTATATTTGTCATACAGGTTGCTTTTTTCCGCTTTAAGTTTCTGTATTATTTCCTGATTCATTATGATTCTCCGGTTTATTAAATCAGTATTGTATAAATGATGAAAATGATGGTGTCAAGCATTTGTCGTGTTTAAAACCGGTTGAAAACTGTAATAAACAAGGTTTTTCTACATCCAGTCGATTATAGTACCATCACATTCAGGGCTGTTAGGACAGACAATAAATTCCATACCATGATTGTCTCTGTAGACTTTATAATCACCGACTTTAATTACTTTATCACAATGAATGCATCTTTTCTTCGCTGAAAGTTGTGGAACATCGGTAAATGGATAGTTATCTTTAAGATATTTTTCTTTGTCCTGAATTTCAATGAAACCGGCTTTAGACATGATGGTACCTCACTACTTATAGTTAATTATATATTGATATAGTAGTAACTATAAAAAGTTTATCATTAATTGCAATAATTTAATTATTATGTGAATATATTTAAAACTGTATCTTTTAAAATTTTATCCAGCGATTAATTTGTTCGTTTTTTTATAAAATTTTGCAGGAATATTACTTTTTAATTTCCAAGTTATATTCATTGGCCTTGATCCTTCATGGATTACATAATCTGCTAATCCAAGAAATGTATATGGTGCAGCACCAGTTTTGGATGTTTTATACTCACGAACAAAAAGAGCAATTTTTACATCATCTTTTTGATGATTTATATATCGATAACCAGTCGGTGAGGTTTCTGATGTCGTACTTTGTGACTGCCAGTGAAATAATGATTCATTTATTGAATAGTCATTATACATTGTTGTCGGTGAATAATCTTTCTCAGATTTGTTAAGTGTTATCAGAAATATATCTAGTTTTTTTTCTGAAATATATTTAACTCCTTCTCGCATTGCAGGCATTTTATCTATTGTGTAATAATCGACAGCACAAAGTATCTGATCACGATTATAAGTGCAATGGAGATCTAGTGGTGAATCAAAACCTAAATTAACAATTTCATCAATAAAATCAATCTTTTCATACCTATATTCTAGTAGTGTAATAAGTTCTTTATAAATAACGTGATTTTGTTTTAGAAGTAACAAGCCTTCCAAAACATTCTTAAATCCTAAATCAGTTACAGATTTTTGCCATATTGTATAATGCAACATTAATAGCATTCTCATTTCCATTTCATTAAAATCATTTTCAGTTTTTAATTCAATTAATGGTAGATTATGAAGTAAAAATTGAATCCATCTACGCGAATCTATATTACATATTTTTTTCAAGCCATTTAGTATGGAAAGTTCATTCTTTTCAGTAAATTCTTTTAAAATACCAGCTTCAACACATAACCTACTAAAACTATCTTTTGAATACAAATCGCTTAGATCAAGATGATAGTGGTCTACAAATTTTTGTAAAGTTGGTTCAAAACCCGT
>JAFGJZ010000042.1 GCA_016928815.1 Spirochaetota bacterium | reverse complement strand
TTGATAAACCGCCGTGTACCGGACGGTATGCACGGTGGTGTGAGAGGTCGACTGACAAACTAACTGTCAGTCTCCTACTCGATTTTTAACATACTTCATAGCGTTCCCGATGTAATTATAGTATTTTTTATATATAGAGTAATCCCTAACATCTACCTTACGAATTTGCTGCTGTTTCGCAGGCTATACTGTCTTACGAAGCTTTACATGTTTTCAGTATCTCTCATATTGAGATTTATGAATTCTAATATGAAAAAACTTGTTGAATCTTTTTAAAATAATATAGAATATCAATAAATATAAGGGAAATGGCAATGAGATTGAAATTTATGTTTCACCTGATTCTACTCGGAATTCTGTGTCTGTCTGCTGTCTCAGCCGGACAGGAAAATGATATTTACAGTAAAGATTGGGTTATAGTTTGCGGTGATCAGGTAAATGTAAGAAAGGAACCGGATTTAAAATCCGGAATAATTGCTAAGCTGAATGCAGGTAGCTTTGTTTATGTTAAAGATGAAAAAGGAGTTGATGCTTTTATAAATGGAGTTGCAGGCAGATGGATTAATGTGAATTGTCTGGATGGGAAAAATACTTCGGGCTGGATATTTGACAAGTATCTTGCATGCAAGTCGGATTTTAAGAAAATAGAAAAGTGGCAGTATGATCCGGTGTATAATTTTGAATCAGAAGATGATGATTGGGGTTATGTGATATCTACTGACGGCAGTTTTGTTTTGAAAAAAGTAAGATATGACGGATTATGCAGTAACATTGAGAATGAAATGAAACTTTATGGCGGATATCAGAAAAAAGAGGATGATAAAAATAAGCGTAATTGTGTTTTCTATGCAGACGGGCACATGTACGTTAACAGGAACATCATCCGGGCGAAACTTCCCGGGATGAAATATGGAGGAAATGATTTTTTTATTTTGAAAAACAATAAGCTGCATTTTCTTCAGAATGGTGTGGTCAGTGAGCCCGTCGAACTGCTCATCACCGGTCAGTGGTTAATTAAAATTAAATCTAAAAGAAGAAGTGAAAATGACCACAGATAAACACGGATTAACACGGATAGGTGGCATTACAAAATAATATTGTAAAAAATTTTCATCTGTGTTCATCGTTGTTCCATCCGGCTTAAAGGAAATAACTATTCCCGGGAAGGTTGTATTTCATTACTCTCTGTATGCAAAATCGTTCACATTTATTCGGGGAAATTCCCGATGAACAAATGTTTTTAAACAGCTATGGAGCAATTATCCGGGCTTCAAAGGATTTTCAACTATAAGGTTTAAAAAAATTAATTTATGAGAATAAGTAAATTTCTCAGCAGAATCGTGCGGGCGTATCGCAATACGCCCCGACACAATTTTTAATATTGAATGAATTTATCACCGGGGACATTGCAGATGGAACATTTGTCAGGACGTACTTTTTCAATGTTTCCGCAAACAGGACATAGAAAATAAGTAACCTCTTCAGTATCATTGATATTGTCTAAAAGTTCCTGATAAAGTCTTGCATGGACTTCTTCCGCCTTCATGGCATATGTAAATGCAATAACTGCAGCTTTGTTATCATCTGCTGTAGCAGCTTCGATAAATTCAGGATACATTTCCTTGTATTCATGGGTTTCTCCGCCGATGGCAGCTTTCAGGTTTTCAGCTGTTGAGCCGACATGACCAGCCAGTTCAAACTCTTTAATTGCATGAATTGTTTCCGCATCTGCAGTAACTTTGAATAGCTTGGCTGCTTTTTTATTCCCTTCCTTTTCAGCTTTTCTGGAAAAAGCGGTATATTTCCTGTTTGCCTGTGATTCACCTGCAAATGCTGCCATCAGATTTTCCATTGTTTTGTTTTCGCTCATTTTATTATTCTCCCTGTTTATATTATTTTCTTTTAAAATTTTCAGAAGTTTTTCTGCAGCATCTTTTGGAAATCCTTCAGGTTGTTTTGTATTAAGTAAATTTTGAAGTAAATCCTGGACATTTTTACTCTGTGGAAGCATGTACCCTGATTCCCTAAGAAGATCTTCAGCTAAAAGCCTGTTGGAGGCACTTATTGCTTTAGCTAATTGACGTAAGACGGGATTTTTTGCGGATGCTGCAATATCAGCTGCTATTTTTTCCTGTTTTACTTTGCTTTCGGCCAATATCCGCAATTCTTTAATGACGGTGTTGGTTTTTTCCTGTTGAGGAGGATAGATTTCCGGAACCAGTGAAATGGCATGAGATGGACAGGCGTCAACACATAGCCTGCATCCGCTGAGGCATTTCACTGGATCGATTTGACCGGTTTCCGTATCTGTTGCCCCGGTAGGACATACATACAGGCATAAACAGTCTTTTGTACATAAAGTAACATTTCTTACTGCATGCATTTATTTTACCTCCTTTCTTATTTCTGTGAATTTTCTGTTTGGAACTTTGCACACAGGACATACCTCGGGAAGTTCTTTCCCGACAAAAATAAATCCGCAGATATCGCAGACAAAAACATGATTGTCTTCAAGCAGAATGTCCTGTTGTTTTTCATATCGGCTAAGCAGAGAACTGATAATTTTTGAAACTTTTTCTCCCCAAGCAAATGCCCGGAGCGAACCTCGGTCTTTTGCGGCAGATGCTGCTGAATTTAACTGTTCATATCCGGTACTTAAATCCTGCTGTATTAAAGAGGCAATATCACTCAATTGATTTTCTTTAAAAGAACCGGTTTTTGATTTATAAAATTCTGCCAATTGATTAAATAAATCCGACTCCTGAATTCTGTATTGTTTTGCACATCCTTTTGAGAGATTGGAACATAAAGCGCTTAGTTCTCCGAAAGACAGCTCCCGCAGATCTTCATCAGACACGATTGTCTTTGCCGTTGAAGCAGATTTAGGAGTGATTTTCTTTTCTTCGAAATCGTATTTTCCGGCTCCGCAAACTGGACAGATCCAGTCTTCCGGAATGTCTTCCCATTTTGTTCCAGGGGCAATGCCCCCGTCCGGATCACCAAGAGTTTCATCATACTCGTAACTGCAAATTGTACATATCCATTTTTTCAAAACACGCGCCTCCTTTTGTTGTTTTTATTGCCGGAATTCCATCTATGATAATACTTTTACATTAACGGAATTGCGGTAAGCATGACTAAGAATAATTAAAATCCCCAGTACGAAAATCAGTTTAATATATCGCATCAAGATAAGTATTGCAAAAGTGGAGCTCACGGATGCATCAGGTTTAATTGAAATATTATGATAATCTCGATATATTTTTAATCTTTTATGTGTTTATAATAAATTATTCCATAAAGGTCAAGTAGAATTAAACAGGGTTTTCCGGATCAATCGGTAACGCGATATGTATTCGGGAAAATGATTACCATTTGTATAAGCAGACATTGATTTTATAATGGCATCAGTGAATGAGGCAGAAATAAAATTATATTATCTTCAATATTTTTTATTGATTTATTCAAATAATTCGCTTATGATCTCTTTAATAAAGTATTATATATGGTAAATTATAACTAAACAATGCCAGGCAGAAAAGAAACTTCCGGCGTTCTTCATCTTCACATTAAAACAGTGATATGTTTTTTGAGGTTAAGAAAGATCAGAAGTTAAATTTAACTTAAATTAAATCAGGTAATTCTCTAATACTTGATTTTAATTTGTCAATGGCATTGAATAAGAGGAATGGTGATGAATAAATTCTTAAAAAACTACTTTCTTTCTAAATATGAATCAGCTAATTACATGACTCAGCAGAAGTCCTATCTGCTGATGTGGTTTAATATTGCTTTTCTCCTTGTAACATTGCTAATGATAGCTAATATTTTTTCTACGATCAATGTATTATCCAGAGTCTCTTTCATATCCGCAATTGTTCCTAATTTTATTATTACTGTTGTAATTTTAATTTCACTGATTTTACTGAAAAGCGGTAAATCATCATGGTCTGGAAACCTTGTTTCAATATTTGTTCTCCTGAGTATTATGGGAAGTCAAATGCCCAGATTTTTCACGAATAATATATTTGAGGTTTTTTCAATAGCACCTCTTTATTTTCTAGGTATAGCTATATTGTCAATATTCTCAAACCGTATTGTCTTTACCGGAATGACAATTCTTCTTATTATTCAGATAAGTATTTTCTGGATTTTATCCTCCGGAAAAAATACTGAATTTGCAGATTTTCAATATACAACATTTATGCTTATTCTAATTACGGTTTTTCTTCTGTTTATTCTGTTTAATTTATGGAGCGGAATGTCTAACAGGGCTATAGCAAAAGCGGAAGAGGAGGGAATCGCGAATAAAGAACAGTATTTGAAAATTTCAAATATATTGAAGTCCATTCAGGAGACTTCACTAAATCTGGCTTCTCTGTCCAATGAAATGGCAGATACTTCCGGAGTTATATCAAATAACGCTCAAAGCCAGGCGGCAACGTCAGAGGAAATGACCGCAACAATTGAAGAAATAAATACAAACATGGAAAATATTTATCAAAGTACCGGAGTTCAAAATCAGAGCATGTCCTCTCTTATTGAGAAGATGAAGGAATTTTCTGAAATTATTTCTTCGACGAAATTAAAACTATCTGATATGCTTGTACTTGCAGATAATATCAGCGGTTTCATTAATACCGGTAAAGAAAATTTGTTTCAGATGAACGACAGTATGGAAAAAATCAGCCGGAGTTCCGGGGAGATGAGTAACTTTATTGAAGTCATTAATGATATATCAGATCAGATAAATTTACTTTCTCTGAATGCAGCCATTGAAGCTGCCAGAGCCGGTGATACCGGAAGAGGTTTTGCTGTTGTTGCGGATGAAATTTCAAAACTTGCTGACAGAACAACGGAAGGTGTAAAGAGTATTAACAATTTGATATCTTTAAATGAAAAAGAGATTGTAACGGGTAAAAATAATCTTTCAGTTACCGTTGATACAATAAGCAGCATTTTAAACGGCATAAATTCAATTTCCGGAGCTATGTCTGAAATTAATGAATTTATGAACAAACAGCTGAATGCAAATAATCAGATAAACAGTGAAACACAGATCGTTAATAATATTTCAGTGGAAATCCGTAAAGCTGTTGAGGAACAGAAAATTGCTTCTTCCGATATAGTTAAATCAATTACACAGATTAATGAAATTTCACAGGTGAATGCAAACGGAACGGAGGAAATTTCAGCTAGTACTGAAGATATAGCTTCCATGGCAGAGAAATTAAAAGAAATGGTTTCCACTTTTGATCATGAAACAGCGAAAAAGTGAGAAATTTTAATTAATGGGCACTTCCTAAAACCGGTATTTACAATATTTAAAATATACTAAATACTGGTTTTATCCGGACTTATGCCGACAAGAGAACATCAAAACCCTGGTTTTTAGAAGTTCCCTTATAATCTTCTTGACTATTGCAATGAATTTTCCTATTTTATTAACAATACAGGAATTCGTATAAATCATCAGGGCATATTGCAATATGACTTATCATTATTTCAGTATTTTTTTTATTAAGCAATTAAGAGGCAGGCTTTGAAAATAAAGGCACTTACATTATTGGTCGCTCTGATATTTATTTCAGGATGCGATCTTTTTCAGGATGACAAATCATATCCTCCGGTTCAGGAAGGACTTGTTTCTCTTGACGGAGGAACTCATACTTACATGCTCCATCTGCCTGACGGATTCAGAGATGAGAAGAATTACATGAATCTCTATCCGCTGGTGATCGGTCTTCACGGCAGCACCACGTCAACTTCCTCCTACTATGTAAAAAATGAAGTCAGGAATGCATACCCGTGCGTGTACTTTGCTCCCAATAATACAAATATAGGTTTCGGCGGAAGCAATGCCGCCTGGATCCGCGAAGTGGTTCATTCAATAATTGAAAATAAGAATTACAAAATTGACCGGAACCGCATTTATATCATCGGATTTTCCATGGGTGGCATGGGAACAACATATATGGCTCAGGATTTATTTACCGACTATGAGTATCTTACCGCGGCCATTGTTCCTGCTGAAGGAGGAATGTTCGATTACATTAAATCAAATAAAGTACGTGATCATATTTCATGCTGGTTCCACATTGGAAGCGCCAGTTCGTATTATGACCAGGAGGCTGATTATAAGAGTGCAAAGAAATATTATCCCGGAACTCTTGAAATCGTCAAGACCGGAACCTTTACTTACTCAATATGGAATGGAACTGTCAGTTACGATATAACCAGTTACACACTTAAACAGATTAAAACGGAAATATTCAAATCAACCACATATGCCGGCATGGGGCATACTGATGAGCCTGTATTCAAAAATCCGGAAGTAATAGAATGGCTGTTTAATCAGAATACCGCAGATAGGGATCTATATTAGAATTTATAGATAAAATATATGCTTATTGGAAACCAGCTGCGGCTTTCCGTATTACTTGTGCGTGTTGTATAAAAATCCAGATTGTACTGTGACTCTTTAACGCCTTCAACTTCCTGGGATCTATAGTCATATAGTAAACCTGCAGCAACGGCTGAAAAACGGATCAGGAATTTTTCATGCATGTTAACATCCAGAAAAATAGGCATTTCAAGACCAATGTTGAATTTATTGTAACTGTCATATTCAACTTCAGGATCCCTGACAGGTTTCATGTATTTTTCAAAACTTAACCTGGCGCCTAAACCTGTGCTTAATACTTTTCCGTTTAATATATGGAAATTTATTCCGCCGCCTAAACCGAAAAAATTCTGTTTGCTGTCGCTGACACCGTTATCACTGCGGTTATAGCCGAAAAAAACATCCGCTTCATATTCCAGAGTTCTGGTTTTGAAATTATGAAAACTTCCGCCGAATATATAGGTTTCATCCGTTACTTCAATCTCTGAGCCGCCGCTTTCTGTAATTTCAGATTCGCTATGAGTTTGAATATTCGCACCAATTCCCTTATCTTTAGCATAGATATTGATGGAGCTTAAAATCAGTAAAATAATAAGTATTTTTTTCATACTTCGGAGTTATAGGAAATCGTTGAATGCTGTCAAGCATGTTTTCATGTTGGATCTGTTGGATATTTCCTCATTATGAAACATCAGAATGCACGAACAGGACGGAAAGTAAAAGTTGTACCTTTTCTGTATTAATAAAAATTATTTCTTTCGATTAGTATTTGTTTGCACAGCTCTCAGAGTCCTGTTTGAATAATTCATTATCCTTTATCCGGAAAAAATGGCTTATTTAATAACGGCTGTTGTTTATTACCTACAACTTTAACAGGATTTATTCCCTTTGGGAATGAAATTGGATTATTAGCGTTTCATT
This sequence comes from Spirochaetota bacterium, assembly GCA_016928815.1. Classification (GTDB taxonomy): domain Bacteria; phylum Spirochaetota; class UBA4802; order UBA4802; family JAFGJZ01; genus JAFGJZ01. The sequence goes on along the minus strand of JAFGJZ010000042.1, from coordinate 2,409 downwards.
TCAGCAGGATGGAAATTTTACTTTTTAAAATGGCAGTCCTCTGCCCTGCATAAGACATAAACAATACCGCATGATTCAAAAATAGATTGACAAAGTAATCTTTACTGATGTTTAAATATATCATACAAAAAAGAATTTGAGCAATTATATGTTAAGGGAGCGCAAATGAAAATTAAAAATCCTATTTTACCAGGTTTTAATCCTGATCCGTCAATTATTAGAGTTAATGATGATTACTACATAGCTACGTCAACATTTGAATGGTTTCCCGGTGTACAGATACATCATTCAAAAGATCTCGTAAACTGGAAACTGATTACCAGACCGTTAAACAGAACTTCCCAGCTGAATATGGCAGGAAATCCGAATTCATGCGGAATATGGGCGCCCTGTCTGTCATATCATGACGGAACATTTTATCTCATTTATACTGATGTAAAATATTTCAAAGGAATTTTCAAGGATGCGCACAATTATCTTGTGACTGCCACTGATATTAAAGGAGACTGGTCCGAACCGGTTTATCTGAACAGTTCGGGTTTTGATGCTTCCCTGTTTCATGATGATGACGGTAAAAAATGGCTTGTTAACATGGTGTGGGATCATCGGAAAAACGTACATCCTTTTGCAGGAATACTTCTCCAGGAGTACTCCCATGAACAGAAAAAACTGGTAGGCCCTGTTAAAAATATATTTAAAGGCAGTGAGATTACAAAAGTTGAGGGGCCTCATCTTTACAGACGGAACGGATACTATTATCTCATGACTGCAGAAGGCGGTACCGTACTTCGTCATGCTGTTACTATGGCACGTTCGAAGAAAATCGACGGTCCGTATGAAATTGATCCGCAGAATCCGGTTCTTACGTCCTTTGACAATCCGCTGCTGGAGCTGCAGAAAGCAGGCCATGCGTCACTTGTTGAAACACAGAATGGTGATTTTTACATGGTACATCTCTGCGGAAGGCATGTACCTTCAAGAGGAAGATGCACTCTGGGAAGGGAAACATCAATTCAGAAAATGAAATGGTCATCCGACGGCTGGCTTCGCCTGGAATGCGGCGGTAATGAAGCGCAGGTCACTGTTGAAAGTCCCGGACTTCCTGAACATAAATGGGAAGCAGAAAATGCACGTGATGATTTTGATTCGCCTGTACTTAACATTAATTTTCAGTCTCTGCGTGTAGACATTAGCGAATATTATTCTCTCACCGAGCGTCCCGGTTTCCTGAGATTGAAAGGCGCTGAATCACTGAGTTCCTATCATACACAGGCGCTCCTGGCCCGCCGGCAGCAGTCTTTTGTTTATGCAGCTGAAACCTGTCTTGAATATGAACCTGAGTCTTTTCAGCATATGGCCGGTCTGATCTGTCTTTATGATAACACTAATTTCTATTATCTGCATGTTACCAGAGACGATGATACCGGAAAATACATTGATATCATGACGTGTATCGCGGGTCAGTTTGATTATCCGCTGGAATGCAGAATAAAAATTCCGGCAGGCGGCAGAGTTTATCTTCGGGCAAATGTTGATTATGATAAATTGAGATTTTCATATTCCGAAAACGGCAAGGACTGGAAAATGACTGGGCCGGTTTTCGACGCAACCACACTTTCTGATGAATTTGACGCCGGCGGCGGTGATGCTCATTTTACCGGAGCATTTGTAGGCCTGTGCTGTCAGGATATCGCCGGAATGAAAAAACATGCCGACTTTGATTACTTTGAATATAAAGGTAAAGAAAGCTGACAGGAATAAATTAAATTTAAAGCTGGGAGTTAATTGTGAATAATATTTTACTTGCAGTTAACTTCCAGCCATTAACCATTCATCATAAAAAATTACTTCGGCATTTTAATCTGCGTAACATTTTAAAATTTTAACTGCTTTTATTATTTATTTTTACAGAGATAATTTAATTAAATATGGCCTTTTTGTATTGAAGAGGGGAAGACCTGAACAGCTACTGTCAGATCACAAATAAATTTATTTGAACACAGACCAAGATTCGGGTAATAGTGTTTATAAATATATTCAAATGCTTCTTCATTGCCTAAAGCAATAAATTCAGCCGGATTTTGTTCATTTCCCATATAACTTTCTTTAATCATAGCGGAAAAATAAATATGAATCTGTCTGAAAATTAAGATTTATATTAATCAAATCCAGCATCTCAGTTTGGTATTTCTCCCTAGTCATCATATTCTTCCAGATGGTAGATTAATTTGCATTTTGGGCAATATAGTTCCATCATCAGTTCGGATTTACCGGTACAATGCCCGTCTGCTTTCATCCTGTAATATTTCAAATCACCTTCACACGCTTTATGTCAACAAAGTTGTCGCTATTTTTGAAAAAATTATGCGGCATTGTTTTTTATCTGTTTTCTTTCGTCATCAGGGTTCA
>JAFGJZ010000041.1 GCA_016928815.1 Spirochaetota bacterium | reverse complement strand
CAAATTTACGCCGATTTTTCATTTTAATTTTCTCCTTGTTATTTTAATCGGCTTAACTTACTGTCTACATTATCGGGGTAAGGTCATGTTTTAGGGTTTTGTCGTAGGAAAAAATAGCTACGTATAACAGCGAATAGGCGGTTCTGCTTCGCTACACGCAAATTGGCTGTCGGCCACCTTTGTATATTCGCGGCACGTTAGACGAAATCGAAAAGCTAAACTGGTTCGGGATGCAAGGTGTTATCTGAAATGCCGTTTTTGATAATGGAAGAAAATAGGAAAGTGATTAGATTAATGAAAATCATATGTAAAAAATATTTGATAAATATTCTGCTGATATTGTTATTCTGCGGGTGTTCCAACAATAATCGACCATCTAATTATGACGAAAATAATAGATTAAGATTTGTTTTCACTAATATAAAAAACGAATATCAGATAGCAGAAATATTTGAAAATTATGCGTTTATGATTAGTGGCGGGTTTGATGGTTCAATTGTAGAATACAATTTTTATAATGTTAAGGAATCAAAAATTACAACAGTAAATAGTTTAAATGAGTTTTTGAATTTATTGTCAAAAATTGAGAAAGATGAAAAACTTGGATTCTATTCATATTGCGTGCCGGCATTTAATGTAAATATGAATGAGTTAAATTTAATTGAACGTTATTGTAAAAAACATAAGATAAAATTATATGGAAACGCCAATTATAATTTTGAACAGAAAGATTTGAAACATAATCGGATTTTATGTACATGTGAATGAAGATTGTGTTGCTGAATAAAACGCTATTTCATATGACATTGAGCAAACGCTCCGCTGATGCTCCGTGCTGCGATACATTCCTGCTCAAGTAATTTTTAATGAAATCGGAATTACTTAACTTTTAAATCTGTCCGGTGCAGGCTGGCATCATACCAGCCTGGTTGCTGAGAAAAATCATATCTTTATTTCTGAACATTATCGCTGAACATCACTGTACCGTCCGTTGATCTGAAAGTCAGCACTGCGCGGTTATCCTGAATATCGATCTCGGCAAATCCCCGTGAATTGGTACGGAATACGCAGGGAATCTCCGGTTCATACGGTAAATCGTGAGGTTTCGCAGTGTTGCCGGCAATTGCTATCCGGGTTTTTACTCTGCCCTGATAATAGAACAGTTCAGCATGATGATCGTGCCCGGTTATTACGAAGTCCACCGGGCAGTCTTTCAGAACAGGCAGCATGACTTCGCGCAGATCACTTAAAGCCTTATCACGGCCGTGCTCGCCTGAACTCCACAGCGGATAATGGAAAACAAGAATCTGCCATTTCTCCTGCTGCGTCTGCAATGCCCGGCGTACAAATGATGCGCGCTGTTCAGACCAGTTCAGGCTGGAAAATGCGGTCGCGACATCGAGAAACACGATTTTTATTCCGTTGCGCCGGATAACGTAATCCGGAGCCGGAAGAACGAATCCGCCGGCACCGCGTTTCTGTGCATCTGTTTTTTTGCTGTATTTGAGCTCTATCTTTTTTCGAAGTCCCTGATGATCATGGTTTCCCATTGCAGCATAAAAACGCATTCCGTCACGGATGAGTGTGTCAAAGGGGAGTTCAAATGTTTCCTTCATTACATCATTGCCCCATATCATACTTCGCGGTCCGGATATTCCGGGTTTGAGCTGAATGTTGTCGCCGGCTGAAATTGCGAAACTGAAAGGATATTCAGTATGACGCGCGGCAATTGCTTCTGTTACCTCATATTCCCCCTCGTTGGCATATCCTATATCCGAATACAGTAGAATATGTGCTGAAGCCCTGCCGGCAGACTGCTTTTCTGAAATGGAAATAAAATTACCGGTACAGCCTGTCCCGGCAGCAGCTATGAAAGAGACTAAAATCGCTAACGCAATGGTATATGTTTTTTTCTTATTCATTTTAATCCTGCAGTTCAAAATTTATTATATAAACAGGTACCTGCAGTATATCGAAGCCGACAAGAATCAGTTTATGGTTCTTCAACAATACGCTGTTCAGTTCATTAAGCGGCAGCTCCTCTTTTAATACAGGCACCGGTTTGATATTTATTTCTGATAAACGCTGCCGGATGTCTTCCCTTGATGTCCAGTTACCCATAATCTGTGAAGTATCACTTATCCAGATTTTCATTTTAGGGATGAAATCCATAACATCAAGTACAGCAGTCTTTTCAGGATAAAACACACCGAGCGCTTTTTCTGTATAAAATCCGGTCCCGGGATTCGTTGCATAAAAACGGATTGAGTTTACCTTTGCTGCATTTGCAATCATCTTTAAATCGGTTTCGGTAATCCGCTTAACTTTGAAGGAGCCGAGGTCAGTGCAGTTTTTTTCAGGATCGCCCCATAAACGGATCCGGTTTTTTTCCGAGCATAAACCGTAATTATCAAAATCTGTGATTATTCCCGATCCTTCTATGGTCGCATGTTCTGCTCCGGGGTAATAACTGAATGAACCTTCATCTGCAATGTAGAATTTTTCAAATTTGATCCGTATGAAATATTCAATCTGCTCCTTTGCTTTCGCTTTCATTTCCTCAGAAAGGCCTGACCACAGATATCTTGTAAGTGTCCTTAGCGACTTTGGAGTGTTAAGGCTCCATTCATGCCATTCATCAAGATCACTGTCTTCAGGAATGTTATCAAAGGACTGATTTAAAAAAGATGCGGCAATCTGATCCCTGTAATTCAGTGGAAAATCCTTAAACCTGTCGTTTCCGTCATCATCTACAAATGCTTTGATTATTTTTGCCGAGTTGCTTGTATCGATCCTGAGCAGTTTTCCGCTCTTAGATCTTGGTCCCCAGATTCCTGACTCCGGATCCTGGTGATCATAGAACCATTTCAGAAGTGCAGTTTTCCATTCAGGGCTGACCTCATACAGGTCATATTTTTCAATAATCGGGTCCTCGTAAAATAAACTCAGAAGACATCTTGTGAAATGAAAAGTAGTTTGCGGGAATTTATTTCCAAGCCATCCCACTTCTGTAATCTCATTTAAGAAATTATTCAGCTTTTCAGGCGTGTTTACTTCATCAAGAAACCTTAATGGATATTTAAGCTTTAGCGGCTGTCCGGTCTGCTGTGCAAGGGCGTCAAGATGATTAAGAATGTTACCGGTCGGACTGATGAATGTAAAGAAAGGATAAGAGTCATCCATGAAAGCGCCGGTGCGGGGATTCTGCCGGTTTAAATAAAATTCCATCTCTTCATTTTTGTTTTTAAATTCAGGTACTTTGATCAATCCTTCCCTGGTTTCCAATTGTTTATTTAACTTATGCAACATGGATAAGGCAGTATAATATCTGCCTTTGTCAAGATAATATGCAATCGCCACCATCTTGAATTCAAACTCAGCCATGTAATATCCCTGTTCCTGAAGCTGCTGATTCAGTTTGAACATCCCGGGAACTGAAGGAAAGGATAGATAAACGGTTACGGCTGCTGTTAGTACGATTGTGATTATCACACTGATAATAAATTTTCTCTTTGTTTTCATGTATTTTCTCCTGCTGTATGATTTGTTTTAAAATGCTTCTTTAATTTTAATATATATGCCGGATTCGTCTTTGCTGTTGTACGCATATCAAAACGCATGCTGATATTCCAGCCGGTTACTGCCGCATACGGATAAAATAAAATTCATTGGTTATTTTTCTGATTTCTGAAAAGAATTTAAATGAAAAGAGGGATCACGTCAATTGAGGAAAACTTCTATTTTTGGAAAAAAAATTAAAAAATTTTTATAGAGGATAACTGCTACCGGTTTTATAAACCTGACTGAATTAAATTTATAAGCTGTACCCTGTTATTGATGTTAAGTTTCTGGTAAATGCTGTAAATATGTTTTTCTACAGTACTGATTGAAATATGCATTTGATCACTTATTTCTTTATTAGAGCAACCCGTTATTATAAGATCGATTATCTCTTTTTCTCTTCTGGTTATCCTGTATTTATCCTGAAAATATCCTTCCGGCTTAATTTCTTCTTTGTGCGAAGGGGGCGATAAATAGAATAAACAGAAAATAACGCTCAGTATGTTGATGATAATAAAAAATGCCGGCAGCTGTACTGTTGTTCCCATGTTTATGATATCTGACAGTAATAAAGGGAAAAATATTATCGCAAGAATAAAAAATGTTGAGATTATTATTTTTAATCTTTTGTCGGATATTCTTTTGAAATTGAATATAACCGTACCGATGCAGTAGAGTGCTATTAAAACAAAGAAGGAATTTGTTATAACATAATGATGGGAAAACCCTGATTCTGTAAGGATATCTATAAAATAAATAATTAAAGCGGAAACGGATAAAAATGCAAAAATTATTTTTTTTGGTAAATCCGTTTTCACAAGCATGACATGGTTTATCAGAACAGGCAGTACGTAAAATAACAGTGATATTCCAACAGCTTTTGCTATTTTTAAAATTATAATTACGTATCCGTTTCCGGGCGGGAAACCGGCGAAATATAATTTAATGATTAAATGCAGCAGCTTGGAAAGCATCGCAAATGACAGAAGCGAGAAATATAAAAATACTTTTCCGCGATGCCTGATATACAGAAAAACCGTACTGCATATAGTAATGAATCCGGTTGATAACGCCACGATATATGGTACTAATTGAATTACAGGAGAAGATTCCATTTAAAATCCATTATTCTTTATTATTTCTGGAAACTTTAAATATCTTTTATACATTCAACGGGAAATTATTTCAAGTTGAAATTTCCATAAAAAATCACAGATATTATAACCTGATTCTTCTGACTTACAGATTCAGTTAAATTCTTTTCATGTGTGTTGTCAAGTTCAGAAAATATATCATCAGTTAAAATTATAGCATTTTATTTCAGGAAAGTGCTGTGGTAGTTTTTTCAGACGTCCTTTCTCTCTTGATAATCAGTCAAATTTTTGGTACTTTACATAATCCGGAGTATAATAATTGAAGAGGTAATTTATTATGGCAAAATATATAGACGGATTCGTAATTGTAGTCCCTAAAGATAAAACAGAAGAATACAGAAAAATGGCGGAAGGCGGGCGCGATTCGTGGATGAAGCACGGAGCGCTGGAGTATTATGAATGCAGAGGGGATGATCTTGTTACTCAGGAAATGGGTGGCAATAAAGCGCGGGAATTTCCTGAAATGACCGGTGCAGATGAAAATCAGACGGTATGGTTTTCTTTTATCATTTTTAAATCAAAGGAACACCGTGACGAGGTTAATGCCAAAGTGATGAATGAGATGGCGGAAATGATGGCTGAAAATAAAAATTTTTCCATGCCTTTTGAAATGAAACAGATGGCATACGGCGGTTTTCAGGTGGAAGTTGAAGGATAGAGGAAGGATTGATCTGCCTATATTCTTCAATTAATAAATATGGGATTTTTGAACATACACATTACAGCCGAATCATATTTATGATATTGTTTTAATTGATAACCCCGTAAAATCTTGCGTCTCTACGGATTTGAATCTTTTTCAATGAGGTTATTCAGGATTTTCTCAAGAGCGCTTTCAAATCTCCCGATCTCCTGTTCTGTGAATCCCTTATACCAGATGCCGGTCATATCCGATGACACCCGGTCAAAAAGTGCGCGGAATTCACCATCTTTTCCTGATCGCCTGATGCGGATTATCCTGCGGTCTGCCGGATCGAATTCGCGTTTAATGAATCCCGTTTCTTCGAGTTTATCGAGCATGGCTGTGAGAGTCGATTTTGTCAGCATGCTCTTTCTGGCGAGATCGGTAATGGGTATGTTGTCCTGTTCCCAGAGAACGAAGAGAATGCGTCCCTGGGCTCCGTTGAGTTCATCAATGTCGGCATCTTTCAGCAGGCGGTTGAATATCCGGCCGCTCAGCTGATGAACCTTTGACAACAGAATGCCTCCGCTGCTGATTTTTTTATCCTTTTTTATCATTTTCCCGCCGTCTCCCGGTTCTCACAGATCATAATGAAATTGATGTTCGCCCGTCCATCCATCAACTTTAAATGGAACAAGCTTCATTACTTTATATTCGGGATCATCGGTACCCGTCCAGAAATATTTGAATTTTTCAGCCCAGTATTTCTTTTTGCTTTCCGGATCATCAAGGAAAACAACGTCGCAGTACATTGAAACACCGAAGAATTCGGGAGGGTTGTTAAAATAGATTGTAGCTTTTCCGGTTCTCTCCATATCCTTCGTTTTATTAGAAGATTTGAAGGTAGCCATGCAGGTGTCGAAACTTTTTTCCATTCCTTTGAAACTGTCAGCCATTTCAGGAAAGTTTTTTGAGTATCTGAGATTCTCGATTGCTCTGATTCCCGGAATTCCATTTTCGTCTACTGTGGCGAGATAAAACACGAAACACTCATCATAGAGGCTCAGAATTTTATCCATTATTTCTTTTTTTTCCATGACATGCTCTCCTGTAGTAATTTAGTACTATATAGTACAATATTATATCGTATGAAATTTGTCAAGTTATAATTTTCGTTTATATGAAACATTATAAAACAGTGGAGATAATATTTATTTGAAAATCAGAAGACCGGAAGTGTTTAATCATAGATTTAAGCAGTATTTTCCCGGAATGATAACCGGTATATTTAAAAGAAGAAATGTTAAAAGAACAGACGAAAACAGATGCGTTCAAAAAATATATTTTTTCCGGCGCAGCTGAATTTTTGACGAGTCTATGGTTTTTTCCAGAAGAAACATCCTGAAAATGTTCTCCGCTTCCTGAACGGTAAAAAACTCATCTTCCATTACTTCCATCTCCGGGTTTACACTGTCCGGTTTAAAAGGGACTGCAGATTTGTTCTTTCCATCCTTATGTGCAAGTACATAATTTGAGAATTTACTCTCAACGGGAAAATAACCTTCAATGATCAGTCTGTCGTTTTTTCCGTAGCAGTTAAGTGATCTTTCGTCACGGCTGCTGTAGGCTTTCACCAGCTCGGTTGCTTCAGTGTCATTATCATCAGTCATTTCCCGGAGTCTTCCGGAAATAACCGTCATAAGTTCATTCATGTCTTCTATCTTTTCCTGCGGAGCATAATCGAGTCCGAAGGCCAGTTCCAGTTCCCAGTCCTCAACAGCTATTGCGGCATCAACCGTCAGAGTAAACGGTATGCTGTCTCCGTCAGCAGGCGGGTTGTCATCAGACTCATTATCTAAAACTGCGGCAGTTCCTTCCACAGTTACTTTTATGAATCCCTGTTCCGATCCGGAAAAAGTACATACTGAATTCAGAATTATTAAATCAGGATCTTCATCATGATGACTGGCCAGTTCATGACCCGGAGAATTACCGTCAATACTTTTAAATTTAAGTGTTCTGCCGATCAGCTCCATTTCGCTTCCGGCGCTGATGATGCCTCTTTCAAGGTAATAACTGTATCCGTCGAATTGTGCATCTATATATAATTCCTGTTCCCGGCTTTCGTACCGTACATTTATCGTATGATTATAATCTTTACTTACAGGATAGGTTTTTATGTTGCCGGGGAATTGAATTGTCAGCATGTGTTTCTCCTTTTATGACGTGTATGAGGTAAAATCATTTCACTTCCGGCCGGAATTTCTTTCCCTGATTCCGGATTGCGGTAAATGTTTTTACGGCAATTTTCTCAAAAAATTCGGCATTTTATCCTCCATTTGTACGGTAAAGAACAATAAAGGTTATAACATATAACTGAATATTTTATTAAAACAATCAAGGATTTTTTCTGCTTTTTACCATGGGTACGATTAAACGGAATATTTTTGCTGAACTATCCGGAACAGCCGATCAGGCAATGAGTTGAGCTTTTAAAATGTAAATGTTTCAGTAAATTATCCCGCGTATTAAAATCAAAAGGTCAGCTTTGTAAAAGAGTCTGATACGTTAACAAAAATCCGATTCCCCCGGAAAGGTGCAGCTGAATATGCCGGGCTGCCTGAAGAAGCAGGAAGTGAAATTCTTCAGATTTATGAAATAGAAACAGTTAACAATGAAATCTTTATTTCGGAAGATGTACTGAACATTTCATTCGAAAGAATTCAGTCTCAGAGCAACTCCCCGGCCGGGATAGGCGGTGTCGATGTAAATTGACCGCATTTTTAATGTGTAATCCGGTTTTTTAATATTCATCTTGTATTGTTTTTAATAGTTGATAGTATTTTGTATGATTTGTTGAGCACAGACGGATTGCGTATATATGGAGTTATGTTCAATGCCCGGTTAATTAGATTTATGGTTTCGGCCCTCCGTGGCCTCAAGGAAATAAAATGCTAATAGAAAAAGAAGCTGAGAAAAAACATATTATCATATAAGTCACAATAGTTTAAATGTTGGCGATACAATTAAAGCTGGTTCAATGGGAGAAATCATCAGAAATAATTATGTTTTACATGATACTAACACTCAACAACCATTAGTATGGCGTATGTTTCAAGAGCAAACATTTGAACTTATAAGAATAAATGAGTTTTCCTCAAAACCGAGTCGATACAAATCAATTTACCTGTTTACATCTCTTGAGGACGCTCAAAAATTTATTGATCAAGATAAAAGAGATGGAACAAATATTTATTCTGTAAAACTCTTAGATGAAAGCAAGGAAGTTCATGTAGCTTCTATGAAGTTATATGAAAGGATACCATTAAATCGGCCAACATTTCCTGCAATTGAAGAGCAAGCTGTGCAATATTGGAAAGGTGTAAATAATATTGACCCAGTTAGTGAATTTAAGGCAGAACTATTAACTGAATCAGATGTTATTGTCATAGAAACAATAAAGGGAAACGAATGAAAGCTATATGCTATAAAAATACATTAACAAATTTACCAGGTTGGGTTAATACCGTTCATGTTGACATCAAGCGCAAATGAATTAATAAAAAAAGCAGATTCATTTATCCATCTAGGAAAGAGCGATAACACCGGAGAGTTTGGACGCAGGCTCTCTGATGTTAAAGAAATATAATGAAAGTTATCTGTAGTTACAAAAAGTAACATTCTTGACAAAATGTCCACTACAAGTCTCAGTTAATTAAATTTTATAGGTTAGGAATTGTTGCAAATTCCTGGAAAAAAAATAAAAGCTATGCAGATAACAAACTGGATTGATGCGTTTAATTTTTTAGGGGCGAATATGGCTTTGCTGCTTGCACTTGCCCAGCTGATTCTTACAAATAAAAATCAGAGAAACTATGATCTTGCCGGTGCATTTTTATCTCTTGGCATTTTTATTATTATCAGTAATTTTCATATTTTTAAAAATATAGATCACTGGTACGAACTGGCATATATTTTATTTATTCTCAGCCCTTTTTTTTATTTCAGCTGTATGATGTTTCTCTTTGTTTTTTTCTATACTCTGGATCTTAAAGATTTCCGGTTTAAAAAACAATATATCCTTTTAGGTTTTGGGCCCGGCTTTGTTGAACTTATGCTGTTCTTCATATCAGGAATTCCCGCCATTAATTACACCATAGCTCCTGAAGACTATTATAACTATAATTACCAGATCATCCCGGGGAAACAGATCGGTTTTATCATGTCCATTATGGTCGTAGTAACATATGTTGTTCTCATCATCAAAAAAAATTTCAGGATTATTTTACTAACCCCCCGGCATTATCGTAAAAATATTCTAATAATCATATTAGTTGCGTTGGTTGGTCTTTTTTTATTGTCTGCAGCTTTTCTTGTCAGGTCACCCTTTAATTTTAATGCAGGGAAAGTACTTCTTTTTTCCACTATATCACAATTGCGCTTTACTATTTTTATTATTCTCATGTTTCTGGCAAGTTTCCGCTACCCCCATGTATTGAATATTATAAAGCTTGAAGCATACCGTGACTACTATATTGTGACAAAGACAAAAAGTCTTAATGTTGAAAAAATAATTGATGAACTCAATACTCTTGCAGCCGATCTGGATTTTCTGTCTGACAGTTCTTTAAATTTAAAGGCAACAGCTGCCCGCCTTGGAATAACGTCGCAGCAGTTGTCGGAAATTCTAAATACAAACTTAAACAGGACTTTTCCGACATGGATAAATAAAAAGCGTATAAAAAAAGCGAAAGAGCTGCTTGTTGCATCTCCTGAAAAAAAAGTCATTGAGATTGCCATGGAAACGGGCTTTAATACTATCTCGGTTTTTAATGTGACCTTTAAAAATCAGACTGGCATATCGCCATCCGCTTACAGGAAAAAACATTCTTCCTGAACTAAGTATTCCCTGACAGAATTCCCACGAGTTTGCCGGACACAACACAAATAAGGTTCCCGGTTATACCCTGCAAGAACGATTTTTTTCAAAAAAATCTATCGGATATATATATCCGATAGATTTGATGCCTGAAATATTGTAAAATTTTGAGGAATAACAGATGCAATTCATGAGTTTTTCTCATAAAAAAAATGCACTGTATAATATATTCAGTGAGGATATTATGAAGAAGTTACGATTATTAACAATACTTCTGATTGCGGCAACTGCGGCCTTTACTGCCTGCAATGATGCCGGCGAAACTGACGGAGGCGGTTCAACATCTGTGACTTTTGAAACAGCCGACACGCCGGGTGATGCCGTAGATGTGTTAATTGGTACTAAAACTATAAAAATGATCTACTCTAATAATCAGACGGGCATAATTTTTCCATATTCACCATTAGCTTTTACGCCTGTAGACAATGATAAGTCAACCCTGACGAGAAAGTTTTTCATGAGCGAGACTGAGGTAACTAATGCGCTCATGGTTGAGGTACTGCAGTGGGCATACAATAAAGGCAAATTCAGCACGATTGTTGACGATCACAACTACCTTGACAATACCGTGGCATGGTATGGTGATCAGTGGCTTTTGAAGTTTGATGATCGGAATTCAAAGATCAATTATTCTGCAGGGAATTTTACAGTAGTTCCCGGGTATGAGAATCATCCGGTGATTCTGGTATCCTGGTGTGGGGCCATCATGTTCTGCAACTGGCTGACGGAGATGAGAGACGGGAATACTCTGCAGGTGGTTTATACTGGCATAGATGAAAAGTGGGTTGTTGATGAAACAATTGAAGATGCATCAAAAACAGGTTACCGCCTGCCGTCAAGTGAAGAGTGGGAGTATGCAGCCAGGTATATAGGCACAACCGAACCGGCAGTGGGCAATCTCGCCACTGAATATGTGACGAAAGATATTCGAGGGGGACATGAAGACCTGACGGCCGGGTATTACTGGACACCGGCGGATTATGCAAGCGGAGCGAAAGAAGATTATTTACACGAAACTGAGACAAGGGGGGTAGCCTGGTATTTTTTTGATCCCGCCGCCGGTTTAAATGGACCAATGCCGGTAGCGCAGAAATTTTCAAATCAGCTTGGTCTGTATGACATGAGCGGTAATGTGTTCGAATGGTGTTTTAATGCAGATGATATTGATCGCGTAGCACGGGGAGGCTGTTATGACGATAAGGGTGCTGATTTCACGCGGGTTGGTGCATGGATCAGCGATGACCCGGAGGGTTGTTACAGTCGCATCGGATTCCGATTTGCCAGAACTCAATAATTTCTATACAGGAAAGAGCGATAACACCAGAGAGTTTTAACTAAACTCTCTGGAAATTTATTCTTACGGTATAGCTTCGTTGCACTCTTAAGATATTAATATACTATATTTCAGGATCATTGAACTTTCAATAAATATTTAAATTTAACCGGTAGGAATATTGATCCGTACTCCAAACTGTAGGCAATGAGTTAAGCTTTTGAAATATAAACGCTTCAGTGAATTATCCCGCGTATTAAAATCAAAAGGCCAGCTTTTCATTTCAGATCCGACTCCTGACAAATCGGACAAAGACCGGTTTATTGACAAATACATGCAGATGAAAGATGATGGTCACATTAAGTTTTATCCGGCTGATGAGTTTGTAAGAATTGCACAGAAATTCAGTTTTATAAAAGAATCTGATACATTGACCAAAATCCGATTTCCCCGGAAAGATGCAGCTGAATATGCCGGGCTGCTTGAAGAAGCAGGAAGTGAAATTCTTCAGATTTATGAAATAGAAACAGTTAATGAGGAAATCTTTATTTCGGAAGATGTACTGAACATTTCATTCGAAAGAATTTAGTCTTAGATCAACTCCCCGGCCGGGAGAGTGTCGATGTAAATTAACCGCATTTTTTAATGCATAATTCCGGTTTTTTATTCTTCTTGTATTATTTTTAATAGTTGATAGTATTTTGTATGATTTGTTGAGCACAGACGGATTGCGTATATCATTTAAATATTGAGTATTTTGCGCATTGCGTATGTATGGGGTTGAACAACATATTTACAACATTTTCGTTTAGAGGACATCTTTAATGATTATTAAAATTACTAGTCAGAATCAAGAAATCCTATCAAAAGAACAGGGCTTTGTTGTTTTCTTATCTCTTGATATTGCAAATTCAACCATATATAAGACGTCTTTTCCCAATAATTGGATGTTTCATTATAGTAATTTCTTCGAAAAAACAAGAATTCATTTTGAAAAAAACAATCAAGTAGCAAGTTCTAAAATTTTCAAAGAGAATGGAGATGAAGTTATTATTATATTCTTTCCATCAAATAGAAATGACTTTATAGAGATAATGAATGAATCTATAAAAGCCGTAGAAACCTTAACTGAATATAGAAAAGTATTGATTGATGTCGGTCTAGATTATAAGGCTACATTATTTTGTGCAGGTTTTTCTGAACCAGAACCTTTTTCAGTTTACGATAAGAATGAAAATCGTTCTGATTCGAAAGTCTATTTAGAGTTTTTATATTCGGATTATAAAAATTATAGAATGCATAGATCGATATCTTTTCCAAATGGAAATCATGATGGGCAACCAAGCTCTTGTGTTATTGGAAGTATTAAGCAATATGATTTTATTGGGCCAGATATTGATATTGGATTTCGCATCAGTAAATATGCAGAACCTAATAAACTATTAGTTTCTGATAAAATTGCATTCATTTATGATAACTTTTTTCAAGGTGAATATCATTTTCAAATAAATAAAATGGAGAGATTAAAAGGTGTTTGGGGTGATCGGGGTTATCCTATCATTGAATACACATATAATCAAAATTCAATTGATTATTGCAAACTATATAATGATAAGGGTAATTATGCTAATCCAGATAAATTTATTGAAAAACTTAAAAATGAGTTTAAGGAATAATTGTAAATACGTCATTTAACGAGACTGTGCACTGTGCCGGAATACCGGCTTGGCTTGCGCAAATGAAAACGTCGCAGAGCCGCGGATCGTTAAGTGTAATTTTCGGACTTTAACGATTGCTAAAAAAATTAAGTATTAGGTGGTTATAATGAAATATGTATTATCTGTAATGGTATTACTATTGGCAATAAAATGTGTATATTCCAAAAACTTAATTTTAGAAAGTTATATCCGACAGGACCAAACTATTGTTTATTCAGATCAGACAATGAAAACAAGTATTGGTGTTTTATATGAGGGTAATCATGTTTCGATACTAACTGATACCGATGACGCATTTGAAGTTATTGATGAACTGAATAATATATCAGGTTGGGTTAATAAGAATGCTGTGATAATACAAACAAAATACTTCCCGGTCAAGAAAGGAAATAAATATGGATATATTACAAGTGATGGCAAGGAAGTCCTTCCTTTTATATTTAATGGTGCAAGTCAATTCATTGAATCTATTGCCTGTGTAAAAGTAGGTGATAAATGGGGCTTTTGTGATAGGAATGGAGTAATTGTGATTAAACCAATCCTTGATCGTTCAGAAAATTTTTCAAACGGGTTCTGCATTTTAGAAAAAAATGGTAAATACGGCGTGATGAATAAGCAAGGGAAAATTGTAATCGCAACTAAATATGATTATTGCTGTCCATTTGAAAATGGATTAGCAATAGTTACTATCGGAAAATATAAAGGGTGCATAGATAAATCGGGAAAAATAGTGATACCTTTAAAATTTGGTCGCCTGCAAAATATTTCAAACAACTGTTATTCATATTCGTATGACACAAATGAATGTGGAAATGTGAAAACAGGAATTATATCTTCATCTGGGAAAATTTTGAAAAATCCCATTTATTCGAATGTAAACTCATTCCGAAATAACTATCTGACGATATATACTTTGGGTTGGAAAGGGGCTTATGGCGTTTTGGATAAAAATATGAATTATGTCTTAGAACCTAAATATTCATATCTTGATACGTTTGTTTCTAAAGAAAAATTGATTAAAGCAAAGATAAATAAAACCGATTTATTTGGTTACATCGATTTATCGGGTAAATACATTATTTCCCCTATGTATGAAGATTGTTCTGAGTTTAGTAAGACTGATGATCTTGCAGCCGTAAAAGTTAATGAAAAATGGAATTATATTAATTCTAAAAATAAGATACTAATTTCTGGTAATATTGTTCAAGCCTCAACTTTCATTAATGGGTTAGCTGTTGTAAAGTATGAAATCCAAAATGGGAAATGGAAATATTTGATAATTAACACTGCAGGTAAAACAATTATAGACTCAACCGATGTCCCATTCAAAGAAGCTTGGCAAGTTTTGCTCAGTGAAAAAAATATTTTCACTGTATACAATGAAAAACAAAAAATGGATTATATCTTTGAGAACAATGGTAAGAAAATTTGGCCGGAAGAATAGATGTATCGAAAACTGCGTCTAAAAGTCGCGCGATACCATGTAATCAAAACATTAGGCACAAATTTAATTTAACACACGGTGTGAAAATATATTAAAATTATTTAAAAAAATAAAAGAGAATTATGATAAAGCTTAATCAACTATTTGTAATACTAAATATATTAGTTTTTGCCCCGATTTTATTGTTCGGAAATGGAGCTTATTTCGGTGAAGGCAATATTGGAACGGGCCAGTTGGAATTAATGAAATCTGAAAATGTTCAAATCATTAAAGAAAAATTAAACATTAATTTATGCAAAGGTTATGCTGAAGTTATCATTGAGTATGACATGAAAAATAGTGGTCCTGCTGATGCTATAAAAATTGGTTACCCTGCTATAATACATGATTCACCTCAAGCTTCTAAGCAGGAAATAGAAGAATATTCTATCTCAGATAATGAAAGGGAACTTAAGTTTCAGTATATACGTACTAATCAAAAACTTGAATGGTTGAAAATCCCTGTATATGATTGGCTTACAAATGATGAAAGGGGTATTAAACTTAACTGGTATGTATCAAAAATTGATTTTAAAGAAAATGAAATAAAAAAGATTAAAATATCATTTATTTCAAATTATCTTCAAAATAGGATTACGGAAGGTGATTTTCCTTCAGGAAAACCAGATGAATTAAGATATTTCATGTCATTAGGATCTACATGGAAAGATACTATTAGAGAAGGTACAGTGACAATTAATGCAAAATGTCTTGATCCTGAAAAAATAACAATTTTCCCGGAAAATAGATTTATTAGAAATGGAAAAGAATTTCAATGGAAATTTAAAGATTTAAAACCAACATCTAAAGATAATATATTGATATACAATAATATTTTACAAGTATCTCATTGCCCAATAACCACTGGAAGAACTACAGATAACCCTGAAGATGGACCATTTGTCTATAAGAGCAGGTTTGATAATAATTATTATATACCCAAATACCCTACATCAATTCATACTTCTTCATGTCTAACGGAACGCAATAGAACATATTCTCCGGAAAAAGGTGATATATGGGTTGAAGGTAAACCCGGAGACGGTATAGGTGAATATATTCAGATGGAATTTGAAAAGCCGGAAACATTACAATCAATAGGTATTATTAATGGTTTCAATGGAACACGACAACAGTTTTATAAAAATAGCAGAGTTGCAAAACTTGAAATTGTCATAAATGATGAATTTAGAAAAACAATTGATCTCGATGATGGCTATACATCATATAGATTTGATGATCTGAATTCTTTTTCTTTTTATGATATTAGTTGTTGACTCCCGCGACAAAATAAATAGAATTCCCGTGAATTTTTAGAATGAAAAAGCAGTGAATAGTGAGTATATTCCCGCTGT
>JAFGJZ010000040.1 GCA_016928815.1 Spirochaetota bacterium | reverse complement strand
ATCTGAATCCGGGAAAAGAAACGAAAGAAAAATTAATGAAAAAAATTGCATAAATAAGCGACAACTATGTTGACATCAAGCGGTTGTATAATATTTCATTTAATTACCCTTTAAATTATTGAAATCAGTATATAACTATATTTCAATATAGACAATATTGTTTTTGCATAACCTTGAATATTAATTTGGAAAATACATGTAAGCCTGAAATTTCACTTAATTCGATAAATTTTCCTATTATCACAAGAAAAACAATTAAAAACAGGTATATTCAGCGGAAAAATTCAAATTTGCAACTTGATTATTTTACTTTAATTTATTATTATATACGGTTAAAAAAAGAGAAATCTTATGAAACAGGCAATTATTACAAAAGGGAAATTAATTAATACCAGAACAATTATTCTGGAAGAGGACATTTTTAGCAGAAATGATAACTTTGAAATAATCCTGAAACCGGTAAATAAAATTCAGGAAAGATCAGCTTACTCTAATGAAATCCATATTAATTACGAAACTGAAGACACATTAAAAGATCTTATTGATTTTAATTAATTTAAATCGATCCCGGTTCCAGGCTTTATATTTCAATTCTGTCCGTAATATGCATTTTTACCATGTTTACGTAAAAAATGTTTATCAAGAAGTTCCTGCTGAATTCTAATCTGTTCAGGAGACAATTGAAGAGAAACATATGCCATTTCAGCCAGCTGTTCCAATACAACAGCATTATGTACCGCATCATGTGCATTTTTCCCCCAGCAGAATGGGCCATGACTGAAAACAAGTACAGCAGGAATCTGAACAGGATCCAGATTTCTTTTTCTGAAGGTTTCAACGATAACATTCCCTGTCTCAAGCTCATATTCTCCGCCGATTTCTCCTGGAGTCATTTTTCTGGTACATGGAATTTCGTCATAGAAATAATCAGCATGTGTTGTTCCCAGCGGCGGAATACCCCGCCCCGATTGAGACCATGAAGTCGCCCAGGATGAATGAGTATGAACAACTCCCCCTGTTTCCTTAAATTCCTGATAAATTCTTAAATGTGTTGCAGTATCTGCAGAAGGTTTATACTTTCCTTCAACAACTTTTCCTTCAAGATCAACTACAACCAGATCCTCAGAAGTCATTCCGTCATAATCAATACCGCTTGGTTTAATAACAAACATACCCTTATCACGGTCAATACCACTTACATTTCCCCATGTAAAAGTAATAAGCTTATATTCCGGAAGCAAAAGATTTGCTTCTAATACCTCATTTCTCAGTTCTTTAAGTAACATATAACCTCCAACTTGTACGTACAGGAACATATTTATAAATTACTGCTATTTGGCAACTATTTTATGATTACCTGGAACATTATTTTGTCAGATTTAACATGCAATATGACTTTATTATAAAACGAAGTCACATAATCAGTCTCTGACCGGGAGCGAGAGCATAGATAAGGGATCGACCTGAATACCATTTATTACCAGTGACACATGAAGATGCGGACCGGTAACTCTGCCGGTTGATCCGACCTCAGCAATCTGCTTACCGGCATCAACAATATCTCCTTTTGAAACAAGAGATTTACTTAAATGCATGTAATATGAAAAGATTCCATTCCCATGATTAAGGATGACCATGTTTCCTTCATAATACAGAAGATCGGTTAAAACAACTTCCCCTTTCAATAATGCAAAACATGGACTTCCAGTCATTCCACGCAGATCAATTCCGCGATGTATTTTCATATCAGGTTTAAGAAATACTTTTTTACCATTCTTAACAACATACTTAGAGTAAACACGCTTGCTCCAGAATAATGAGGTAAAGAAATGACTGTCTCTGGGATGCGACATTGACGAGTTTATGTAATCCGGAACTGAGGTTGCAAATGCTGCAGTTTTTTTGCGAGTACATTCTTCAATATATTTAATTGTTTCGCGGGATAAAGGTTTTGCATTTGAATATTTTCCGTCAAATAGCAGCGGGGTTGTCACAACCTTAAAATGTGCATCTTTTACAGTAAAATTGAGAAATTCAGTCTTTTGAGACTTCTTATAAGTATAAGTGACCTTTACAATTTTTTCACCTGTCTTTTCATTTGGATTGATTGCAAAAAAACCCCGACATCCCCATTCTTTGACAGTCAGCAGGATGCTTTTATCATTATAAAACGCTGTTATATTCCTGATATCTTCCATCTTTGCAGATACTATTTCAACATAAACAGCTTCACCCTGTAAAAAACCCCTTGAAAAAATTGAAAAGTCTAAAACTTCATTTTTTAATGAAATTTTCAGAGGCGGCTGTATAACATAATCTTCAGGTATTAGACGGCTTAAATTTCTATCTTCATATTTAAAAGAGAAATCTTTTGAATAAACAGATACATTCTGCGAAAAAATTATAATTAACAGAATTGGAAATAAAGAGATTATTTTTTTCATTTATTAACCACAAATTAGCATTTATTAAAAAATAAACTTCTCTTACTAATATAAGTCAATAATAATTCCTAGTCACAAATTATAAAATTATATTATCATCCAGAATTCAGAAATAAATCTTATAATTTCTTT
>JAFGJZ010000039.1 GCA_016928815.1 Spirochaetota bacterium | reverse complement strand
ATTGATCGATTGACATTACAAATGATTATCTATTTCTGACAGTTGAAATTGTTCATTTTATTGAACCGGTAAAAGTGAACAATGGATTTAAAATTATAATAACGGGTGTATTAGTTCAAATACTAAGGTATGGGTAATAAAATCATGAGTACCATATTGCAAAATGATGCAATATTTCAAAGACTTTAAAATAAGTATAGAAAAATTACTGCAGTTACAGAACTACACGATACATATAAAGTACGTTTGAAACGTGAGCGTGATGAGATTATTTTACTTCAGAATGCTGAATTAGAAGGTTTTGTATAATGAACTTCAGCTAAAGCTATGGAAATAGTAAAAAACATGTTTGAAATGGATCTTATATTTGAATGATTTCCTGCTATATAAGTCTACCTGCATAAAAGATAAAAAGATTAAAAAAAATAATTAAAATTTTCTTTATAATTGTGTTCAATATAGTTTTTTATAATCCTTTTAGTTTTTCCACATTGACAACATTACTGTTTCTGAATATCTGTTTTTCTGTTGGCTATGCCTGGGTTATTCAGTAAGATCAACTATTTTTGTATCTGAAGGCACCTTCTGTACAAATGTCGTTTCAGGAATGAATTTTCCGTTTACTGTTGTTTTTGTATAATTGATTTTTATGTATGAGTATGGATTCCGGGATACGATTTCTATTGTCTTAAAGAAATGACAGTCCGACTGAATGAAATGTCCTGAGTACTTTATTGAGAAATTCTGATCCGATATTCTGGATTTTACTATGACACGAAAAGGAATGTCATTCTTAAATGAAATAGTCTGGCTGTAATTGGCATTTTCCAGTTCAAGAAAGGTTTCAGATTCCTCGGTAAATTCATGAAGTTTCACAACTTTATATTTTTCTATTACCGGTATTTTCCCCACAAAAAGACTTGCAAGTACATTTGAACTCTGGCCTGTACTGCGGTTTAATGTGTCAGCGTTTGAAGAGAAATTGTCAATAACAAGCGTCTTTTCAAGCGGGTAATATACTTTTATTTTGCTGTCCATTACAAGTATGTCCATAACCCTGAAATGAAAGATGTTGTCGTTCATGATTATTTTCGCATTCAACGGATCTTTTGTATAATAACCCCGTCCTGAGGCATTATATTTTTTGCCTCCGGCAACGGCATTTATCAGCAATGAAGATTCAATTTTAGCGGCTTCGGTACTATTAATTGAATTAATTATTTCAAAATATTTTGAAGCATTTTTTACAAGAATCTGGCTGGTATCATCCGGAATATTGTCAATAGTAACTTTATCGGTTGTGGAGCATGCCGTAATGGTCAATGCTCCGATTAATGAAAGGATTATTTTTTTCACTTATTTATCCTGTTTCAGCTTTGAAATTTTAGAAGAAATATTTTTGTCAGGTTTGATTTTAATGGCTTCATTCCAGTAATGAACTGCAAGTTCGTTGTTCTGAAGCCGGCTGTACGTATCACCTATATGGTCATATATTGTTGAGTCAATTTCATCGGCGGCGATTGAATTATATGAAGCACGCATAAGGTATGTCAGTGCTGATCCATAATCCCCCTTCTGGTAATATATCCAGCCTAATGTATCAAGAAATGCTCCATTGAAAGGTTCAGTTTTAAGCGCTTTATTTACAAGGGTAAATGCAGCATCCAGATTAACTTTTTTTAATGAATACATGTATGCAAGATAGTTCTGATATGTTGGATTTGATTCATCTTTTGCAAGCGCCTGTTCAATATATTCAATTGATTTATCAATGTTTCCTGATTCTTCATAATTCATTGCTGTGTAAAACAAATAAATGTCATTCCCGGCATCATACTGAAGAGCTTTTTCCAGATCTTGAATTGCCTCGGTGTTTTTTTTGTTATCCATTGCGATTACCGCTTTGAAGAAATATACTTTGCTGTTTTCAGGGAATTCCCTGCTGGCTAATTCAATAAAGACTTTGGAATTCTCAATATCTTTGTTTAAATGGTATAGAAATCCGATATGAACAAGCTGCTCGGCATCTTCCGGTTTAGAAAATGATTTTTTATAATGATAAATGGCAAGAGAATATTTTTTCTGTTTTTCATACTGTTGTCCAATATAGTAATGCAGAACAGGATCTGAATCGTTTAATTTTACCGCCTGTTTGAACATATTTATGGCGGCATCAGTCATGTCTGTTTCAATCAGCTGAAGACCCGCTGCGACATAATGATCATATGCCTTCTGCGTATCGCCTTTTCTTTCATAGATTTTTGCTGCTGCATACTGAGCGGAAATAATTGAACTGTTCGCTTTAAGAACCGGCAGAATGATTTTTAAGGACTCATCGTCTTTTTTGATCATTTCATAGAATAACGCCTTTGAAATGATGCTCTCTGTGTCCTTTGCTTTCATGCCGATTCTGAGATATGTCTTTGCTGAAAAATCATTTTTCAGATATAGAAGACGTCCCTGAATTGCGTTGAGTTTATAGGTAAAATCAGTGCTTTTCTGCTCATCAGTCAGATTGCTGAAAAGAATATCGAGAGAATCTATGGTGTTTTCATATTTATCATCATTAAGAAAAAGGTTAGTGTAGTCAAGAATTTTAATCGTATTTTCTTTATTATATGAGATTGTATAATTGAAATGTTCAAGACACTTTTCATAATCCTTTACCTGGTAATATGATTCTGCTAAAATCATGTGAGCCTGTTCTTTGAATTTATCATCTATTTCTCTTGTCTGCGAAATTTCCAGAAGTGTTTCCATGTGATAAATGGTCAGTTTGTAATTTTTTAATTCGGTATAGCATATATATGCAGCCAGAAAGTGATACTGTAGCTGATCAGGCTGATAAAACAGGATGTGTTCCGCAGCATCAACAGCATTATCAAATTGTTTTAATTTATAATATGACTGGACGAGATAATAATGGGGATCTTCATAATCAGGTTTAAACTGTATGGATTTTTTTGCATTTTCAATGGATGCTACTACATCATTAAGAAGAAAGTAACATTCTGAAAGCTGGAAGTAGATTGTTTCCTTTGGTATTTCCGAGTCCGTTATTTTTTTAAATTCTGTAATTGCATTCTGATAATCTTTCTGGGATTTCATCATCAATGCTCTGCTGTAGATCTGAGCTGCGGATTCCTCTGTCTGCGAAAGCAGAACTGAAGCTGGTATTAGAAAAATAATAAATACGGCCAGAAATTTTTTCATTTAATTGTCCTTCTGATAAATTATCTGATTTTAAAAAAAGCATGATTATATGTCAAATATATAATATATGTTGTTTAGTAATTCCGCTAACATGCAGAAAATCATAATAATCAAGGAGTTTTTATGTAACAAATATCTTCCAAACGGAACTTATTATAAATAATGTGGAGGTTATATAACTATGTTATTCGGTATTGATCCGCTTTATTGGTCTCTGATGATTCCGTTTCTTCTTCTTTCATTAATTGCGTCAATGAGAGTAAAATCAGCATTTGCCCTGTACTCCCGTTCAGGTATTGCAAAAGGAGCTACCGGCGCCCAGATTGCTGAATATATCCTGAGACAGAATAATATTCATGATGTCAGAATAGAGCGGTCCGGCGGTTTTCTCTCTGATCATTATGATCCTTCGTCAGGGGTTATCAGACTGTCTCCAAAAGTGTTTGACAGTACTTCGATAGCCGCTGTAGGTGTCGCTGCCCATGAAGCCGGTCATGTACTTCAGCACAAACAGAATTATTCTTTAATGTCATTAAGAAATCTCCTTGTGCCGACAGCATCTATAGGGTCAAATTTTTCATATATCGTTATTTTTCTCGGTTTTATCATTAATTCAGCAGGATTGATTAAAATCGGTATTTTTCTTTTTGCCGCAGTTGTTCTTTTTCAGATTGTAACACTTCCTGTTGAACTGGATGCGTCCGCACGTGCAAAAAAAATGCTTTTATCCTATGGAATAATAAGCAGCAGCGAAGCATCAGGCGTTTCTTCTGTTCTTAACGCCGCCGCGTGGACTTATGTTGCGGCAGCCGCATCTTCCATTGCAACTTTGTTTTATTTTCTTCTGCGTGCAGGTATGCTGGGAAGTGACGATTGATTCTGAAATGATATTTTACATACTCCTGATTAATGCAGCTTATATTGCCGTATGTGTAAGCTGCATTTTTTTATGTCCTGGTATTGAGTATTAAATGAAAGGTAATTATTATTAATTGTAAATAATAATTACCTTTATCTCTGTTTATTTATTTTTTGTACTTCGCGGTTTCTTTACAGCCGGTCTGGTGTCCTGGATCTGAGTAACAGTCGGAGTATTGTCAATCAGAACTTCAATGTCAGGATCAATACATTCGAGAGAATCATCATACTCATAGCATGGTTTTTCAATATGCCTGCCGAATAAGTAATTCCCTATCAGGTATCTCATTGTATAAAGCGTATTGTAAATTACAGGCGTGTAGAATAATGTTATCAGAGTTCCGAATGCAAGACCAAAAGACATTGCAATCGCCATTGGAACAAGAAATTCATCTAGACCGCCGATTCCGTATGCCGTAGGAATCAGTCCGAGAATTGTAGTTGCGGAAGTAAGTATGATCGGCCTAAGTCTCTGTATTCCTGCATTAACTGATGCCTGATAAGGACTGAATCCCTTCTTCCTTGCATTATTAATAAATGTTACAAGTACAATTGAATCATTTACAACAACACCGGCAAGTCCTACTACTCCCATTAGCGACATGAAAGACAACGGCATCTCCTGGTTGAATAATCCTATTTTGTACAGTTCATTATGAAAGAAAAACGCCCATGCAACACCTATGAAGGTAAGAGGGATAACAGCCATAACCAGTAACGGATGATGAAGTGTTTTGAAAATTCCTACCAGTATGATGTAAATTACCATCAGCGCAATTAAAAATGAGATAGCAAGGTCCTTAAATGACTGCATGGTATCTTCAAATTCACCTTCATAGCTTACAGTGTATCCCGGATATTTTTTTTCTATATCTTTAAATTCCTGCTGCATTGCCAGGTTGATTTTAGAGGAAGTTGCATCTTTTACCTGTGTATCAATATCTGCTGTAACAGAAGCAAACCTCTGGAAATCCTTTCTGTTTATGGTTGCGATTCCTTTTGAACGTTTAAAGTAAGCAATTGAATTGAGAGGAATCAAATTACCCATTCTGTTGCTTACATTTATTTTGTTCAGACTATCAAAGTTGCTTCTGTCTTTTTCCGGAAGAATTACGCGGATATTTATTTCCTCTTCAGCTTTTTTTATTTCTGTCGCTACACTGCCCGAATAGCATGAGCGTACTGTTGACGCTACATCATATACTGTAACTCCCGTTTTTGCAGAAATTTCCGGGTTAATAAAAATCTGGAGTTCGCTTTTTTCATTTTCCAGACTGTCTTTTATATCCTTAACTCCTTTGGTTTTCCCAAGATAGTCTTTATATGCAGATGAAATTTCCTTAAGCGTGTCGAATTCTTTCCCTTTTATTATTACCGATATTGGTGAACTTGTAGGCGGTCCGTCCTGCACTTTTGTGAATTCGATTTTATCGAACAATTTATGATCATCTGCCGTATCTTCGCGTAACTTATCAATTATTTCCTGAGCTTTTCTTTTTCTGCCCTGTGAAGGAGTCAGATTGACTTTTATCATACCGTATTGTGATCCCGTTTTACCGTTCGGATCACTGGCATCAATGGATGATTCTCCTGAGGTGGTTACAAAACTGTCCAATTCAGAAGGTGGAAGTTCTGCAACCTTCTTTTCAATGACAGACATTTTTTCATTCATTTCACGTACTGTAGTTCCGATTGGAGCTTCCGCCCTGATGACAAAAATTTCTATTCCTGCAGAAGGGAAAAGAACAAAAGGAATTTTTACAATTGAGAATGCTATTGTTCCCAGAAATAATAAAGTTACGAGAATAATTGTGACAAATTTATGTTTAAGTATGAACATAATCGCTTTTTTATATTTAAGCCGCAGTTTCAGCGGACTGTATTTGTCATCGCTGGCTTTTCTTGAAATATTTTTTTTATTGTTCTTTTCAATGTCATAGACATGAGAAGGAAGAATAAACATAGCTTCAAGCCATGACATAATGAGAGCGATCGAAACTACTGCAGGCAAAATCCACATGAATTTCCCCATGATTCCGCTCATAAACATTAATGGCGCAAATGCGGCAATAGTGGTTAGAATCGTCCCTGCAACCGGAATCATTACTTCGGTTGTTCCGTTTATTACCGCATCCCGGATGTTTTCTCCTTCTTCAACATGCCGGTAAATGTTTTCAGCAACTATAATTGCATCATCTACGATCATACCCAGAACCATTATCAGTCCGAACATGGACATGAGATTTATACTGATGTTCTGTGCACCCATCCAGTAGAAAGTTCCCGCGAATGCGATCGGCAGGCCGGCTGCTGTAACAAGTGCTATCCTCCATCCGAAAGCAAGAAAAAGAGAAAGTACTACAAGTACAATTCCAACCAGTGCATTGTTGGATAATACATTGAGCCTTCTTCTTACATATTGAGATAAATCATCTGTTTGAACAATTGAATAATTTGAAGGAAGAATTTCCTTGAATTTTTCAATATCGGATTTAACTTTATCAACAAGGTCGATGATATCCGCATTCTCCTTTTTTAAAATCGTCAAAGCGATTGAATTCCCGCCGTTTGTCTTATTTATAAGTTTAAGTTCTTCAAAAGTATCCTTAACCTGGGCGACATCCTTTATTTTAACAATATTACCCAGATCATTGGACCGGATGACAATATTGGCAATTTCAGAGGTTGTTTCCACCTCACCGATGGTTCTTATGAGAACTTCTTCACCGCCTATTTTTGCAAGTCCGCCGGGGAAATTGACGTTTTTAGCGGAAAGGGCGCTGATAACATCATTCAAAGCAACTCTGTAAGTGTCAAGTTTGCGAAGGTCGACTTCAACCATCATTTCCCGTTCGCGATATCCGTATTTTTTTATGGATGCCACTTCATTTATGTTTTTCAGCTTATTTTCAAGCGTTTTGGCATATTCTCTTAGTTCGAATTCATCCTTGTCGTTATTAATGCCTGAAGTATTGATAACTGAAACAGTAATTACCGGCTGTTCGGCCATTGAAAGTTCTGTTACAACAGGATCGGTTGCATCTTCCGGAAGATCCGTTGTTTTATCAACGGCGCTCTGAATGTCATTAACGATTTTTGACTGGTCATCAAGATCAGGATTGAGTTTGATTACAATTACAGATGTGGCTTCACTTGAATAACTGCTGACTTCATCAAGTCCGTCCACTTCCCGAAGCTGATCCTCCAATGGAATGGATATCAGTTTTTCAACATCTGATGCGGTTGCACCCGGATAAACGGTTGAAATTATGACATATCCGAAATCAATTTTAGGAAATGCCTCTCTATTGGCGCTTACCATAAATATTAATCCGGCAATAAAAATTGCTACAGATATAAGATTTATCATAAGAGAGTTTTTTAAAAGATAGTTAATTAGTTTCTTCATTCTAGTCTCCGCAAAATGTTAATAGGACGATAT
>JAFGJZ010000038.1 GCA_016928815.1 Spirochaetota bacterium | reverse complement strand
ATTATCTTCATTGTTGACCAGAAGATTATATATACATAGGATGCCGTTTCCGATTTTGCTGAGAAATTTTTTCATAAAAAATCCTTAAAATAGACTTATTGAAATAAAATTTCAAAAGCGCCAATAATGTCAATCTATTTAAAATTTTTGTTATACTCTTTGATAAATGCCATTATGCCGTTGCAGATACTGACCGTAATCATATCCTGATATGACTGACTGTTAAGATATTTTAATTCTTTAGAATTTGTAATATACCCTATTTCAACAAGAACAGCAGGCATTAAAACACCTCGGAGTACAAAAAAGTCCGCAGTCTTTACTCCGCGCCCCTTGAACGGCTTAAGTTCTGATTCCATTTCCGACTGGATAATTGTAGCCAGCAGCTTGCTTTCTGACTGAATTTGAGTAGTGATCATAAGCGCCTCTACATAATCGGCATCTTCAGAAGCATTGTGCTTCCTGCTTTCAAGAACAGTTACGTTATTTTCCATGGAAGCGGTTGCCCTGGCCTCTTCATTTGTCGCATTCTGTGATAAAAAATATGTTTCAAATCCGCTGACTGCCGGAGAAAGTGAAGCATTCACATGAATGCTTACAAACAGACCGTTATTGTTTTCAGAAAGCAGTTTATTGGCGATTTCAGTTCTTGTACCAAGTTCAGGGAATGTATCCCCTTTTCTGGTAAGAACTATTTTAACTCCCTTCAGTCTGCCGGTAAGATATTTCTCCATCCTGCGGGATACCTCAAGCGTAATGTTCTTTTCCTTTGACTTACCGCCGACAGCACCGGGATCCTTGCCGCCATGTCCCGGATCAATAACCAGGAAAGTAATTTTTTCCTTGGAATATGAATCAATTTTTTCTTCAGATATTTTAATATCGGGAGTATCAGAATTACTTTTTTTATGAATTATGTAATTATTAGAAATTTCATAATTTTTCCCGGGATAAAATCCGGTTAAAATGTCCATAAACATGGAAACAGGAATCAGAATTTCTCCATTTTTTCTTATAACAGGATAACTGCTTTTGGAAAGAGAATCATCAATAACAATTACCGAAAATCCGGGCTGAAAGACTGCCCTGTGATTTTTGAAATAAATCACTCCGCGCTGAGTTATGATATTGAAATAATAATCGGAATTTGATCTCGTAAAATCATATAATGAGACATAATCATGATTTTTATAATTTATCACTCCAATCTTCTCAAGAGACACAGTCTCGCTTTGAAGAGAAATGCCGCTGAGAATTACCGACATGAAAATGACCAAAAAACCGGTTATAT
Organism: Spirochaetota bacterium; assembly: GCA_016928815.1. GTDB lineage: Bacteria > Spirochaetota > UBA4802 > UBA4802 > JAFGJZ01 > JAFGJZ01. The sequence continues at coordinate 6,225 of JAFGJZ010000038.1, read as the reverse complement.
GGGGAAATTTCATGATGTTATAATTTACCGTTCTCTATATTAATAGCTTTACAAATAATGATTGATTTTTCATATAAGTACTGTGTACAATAAATCAGATAAAGAAGCGGACCAATGAAAAAATCAATCAATTTAACAATAATCTTAATTTTACTAATGATATTATCGGCATGCAAGGAAGAAACACGTATTAAACCTGATGAAGTTCAAAAAACAGATAAAATCGGGATAATAATCGAAAAAAACTCGGCAATAAGAATTCAGCCCTATATATATTCCACTAAAATCAGCGAATTACGCCGGGGTACCAGGGTAAATATTCTGGAACAGTCGGCTGAAACCAGCTTTATTGCAGGAATGAAAAATTACTGGTACAAAATTCAGCTGGAAGACGGAATTATCGGATGGATTTACGGTTCCAACCTGAAAATGTTTGATGAAGATTCGTCATCCTCGATTGAATCATATACAAAAGAACTGAAGCAGGAGGAAGTGGATAATATCAAAAAAGAACTTACCGGAAAATGGTGGAGTATAAACAAGCGAGGTGACTTCACATCCCATCTTCTTAAAATATATCCGGACGGGAAATATTATTCTCTGCGAAAACAGGGACGTGAAATAAAAGGAGAATATGAACTTGACGCCTATGAACAGACACTGACCTTTTCAAACGGAACTTCTCTCGGAAAAGTATTTACATATATTGATATGGCTGGAGAATATATGCTGGAATACAAGGACAGCAACGACGTATCATATTCTTTCAAGAAAATTGCAATTGAACCGGACTCTGATGAAGAAAAAATCCTGACAGTAGAAGAATAATGGAATATAGAATAAATAAATATCTCTCAAAAAGCGGTGTGGCTTCACGAAGAGCAGCCGAAATCCTGATCTCAGAAGGGAAAGTAAAAGTAAACGGCAAAAAGGTTACCGATCTTGCCACTATCATCAATTCCGAAACGGATATTGTAAAGGTTGAAAATAAACTGATTTCTCCATGTGAAATAAAGTATTATGTTCTTTTAAACAAACCGGCCGGCTATATTACCACAATGTCAGATCCTTTCGACCGCAAAAATATCAGCCAGCTCCTGCCTGAAAAATATCTTACTTCAGGAGTGATGCCTGTAGGCAGACTTGACAAGGATACAACAGGACTGCTCTTCCTTACCAATGACGGTGAAACCGCATATAAACTGATGCATCCCAAATTCAACTGTGAAAAAAAATATCATGTAAATGTAAGTGAACCTCTTAAGGAAATTGACCAGAAAAAAATTGAAAAAGGCGTATATCTGAAAGAATTTCATACAAAGCCCTGCAAAATAGAAGTGCTTGATGATTTCAGAAAAAACTTTCTCATGACAATAAGTGAAGGTAAAAAAAGGCAGATACGTATAACACTTCTAAAATTCGGATACAAAGTCAGAAAACTTAAAAGAATATCAATTGGTCCGCTGAAACTCGGAAACATTGCAAGCGGAATGCATCATCAGATGAAACCGCATGAAGTAAAAAAACTTTTGGCATATCTTGACCGTCTTTCGGAATGAAACCCAGGCAGTGTCAATTCTGCCGGATAACCCCCCGGACCTGAATTTAAATTTTAAGAATACCATTCTCAGGAAGACTTATATCAAATGAAACTGAAGTACAGCCCAGAAAGGCGCAGAACCGGTTTAATGATTTTTCAATGATCTTTTTGCTTATTTTTTTCTGCGACCACCCTTCTTCCCACCACCAGTTTTTAATAAACAAAGTTTTTGTTTTTTTATCACGTCTGGGTTCAAAACGGGCTATAAAACTGTTACCAAACAATACAGGAAGTACATAATAACCGAAATTTCTTTCATTCTGAGGTTTATACACCTCCCATCGGTAAAAAAAACCGAAAATTTCCTCAATAAATTTTCTGTCCCAGATGAAATTATCCAAAGGTGCAATAAACTTAAGTAACGGGTTTTTGGCAAATTCCGTATGGTTATCACTCTGCATGTATTTTTCAAAAAGAGAATAATCATCTGCTCTTATAAAAAAACTGTTTAAATTATTTTTTACACCGATTTTACGTAATTTGTCAGCAGCAACCAGTCTTTTAACTGATGCATTAAGTTCGGTACCCTTAACAGCTCCCAGCCATCCATCACCGGAATTGTTCCAGAAAATTCCCCAGTTACCAAATCTGCGTAAAACATACCAGTCATGATAATCAGCTTCATTTTTAAAAATTTTCCTCTTAATTATTTCCCGTGGAATTACATTTGATGAAAGATCATAATACTTGCGGTTTTTAACTTTATTATGAATAATTAGCTCACCGGCATGGAAAAGACCTTCCAAAGCAGCCCGGAACCTGGAAGTCGGAGCCCAATACCAGTCAGTTGATGCCCCCAAATCCATATCAGAGGAACAGACAGGACCATTTTTTTTTATAAATTTTATAACTTCTGCTGCAACTTCATATACAGGTTTCCCTCTTTCGGAATTTTTCAGATGATAAAGGGAATCTGATCGCTTTCTTTCAAAATACGGCCAGTCTTCCATTGGATAAATAGACATCATTTTATCCCATCCATCTATCAATTTTCTCTTCCTGTATAATAAATCTGCAAGTATTTCCTCTCTGTAACCGGGAATTCTGGACTGTAAAACAAGATCAGCATTACGTCCTGTTACATCAAGAGGGTCAAACTGAATGCAGCCGGTTTTCCTGATATATTCCAGAACCAGTTTATGTGGGGATTCTGCTGATTCAGAATAAAACTGCTGATAATAAATGAGAAAACTAACTAACTGTTCCCTTGTTATTTCGACATCACCCATAATTCAACCTTTTCCAGATATTTAATTTTCACTGCAGGAATTGAATTAAATAATCACTTATGATGCAAGTTTATTATTTAAAATAATTGTTATCCCGAAATATTGTTACTTTTTTAAGACTTTTTTCGTTATATAAGTAAATACTCCGGGAGGTTATTATGCATCGTACCAGCCTGAATGTAAGTAATTTTATGATAACTCAGTTAAATTTTATAAGTAAAAAATATAAAATCGATAAAAAAACACTTATCGCCCGAATATTCTCATATTGTCATAATAACCTGAATTTTGAACAGTATGTAGGAGGCCTTACCAGATATCAAAAATTAGCGGCGGGAGATACGTGGAAATGTCTTAGAATGGATTTCAGTGATATGCAGTGTGATATTTATTTTTTTTACCGGAATAAATTCCGTATAAGTTTGAGCCGCTTGCTTGCAGCCGGTTTTTTTTTGTTTTTTGATCAGATTATTGATGATTTAAACAAAGAAGTAAAAATTGAAATTGAAACTTTAACTTTTATTTTAAATAGTTATACAGACCTCAAAAGCATTTTAAAGCATTATCTAAGTGAAACCTTCAAACATTTCAATTTAAAACAGGAAAACACAGGATAAACAGAAAAATCAGAATATTATAAAAAATAAATTAATAACTTTTAATAAATATTTTCCAGATAATCCTGTTTTTTCCTTAAAAATAAAAGTAATTGCACCGAATATATTATAGAGCATCTAATGCTACATAATATAATCAGGAACTAATTATGCAAAATATAGATTTCTATTCAGGTAAAACAAACACACCGCCGCAATATTTATACAATAATGATCCGGATTTTATGTCCACTATATCAAAAATGAGCGATCGGGATCATGCCAAATCACACAGCAGAGCAAACCGTCTCCTGGCTGTAATTTTAAGTTTATGCATAATTTCATTTACAGTAGGATTATTAATCGGACTCAAATATACAGGCGGTCTTAATAAAGAAATAGTTGACCCTGGAACAAAACAGGCAGTTTCTCAACTCGGTGAAAAGGTAAATAATTTCATAGACCGGAATAACCAATCAGAGCAGGAAATTAAAAATGACTCAGTTAATGACAATACAATAACTGAATCAGTTGTTTCTTCAGAAAATACTGAAAAGCAGCAGGTAACTGAAAAATCTGAGACAAAACAGAATCAGGATATTACCAAAACTTTTCCGAAAAATGATTTTCCTTTTGTTCTTCAAATTGACGGTCGTTACACTTTACGTCAATCTAAAGATATTGCCTCCTATTTAAGTAAAAAAGGAAATACCGTACTAATATCAAAAACTTCAGATCAGTATAATATCTATGTTGGACCATTTAAAAATGAAGATTTAGCTAAAAATTCATTGCAAAAATTAATGCAATATTCAGACAATAACTGGTATAAAAATGTATTACTGGTTAAAAGATAAATGGTAAAAATAAAAAAGGCAAAATTGGAAGATGTCAGCAGAATCAGGTCAATACTTACTGAATTTGTTGAGAAACAGATCATTCTTGATAGAACCGAAAAAGAAATTTCAGAAGAGTTAAGCAGATTTTATATTGCTGAGGAAGAGGATAGTATTACAGGAACGGTTTCATATCATGACTACGGGATTTCACTAAAAGAAATAAGATCTCTTGTTGTAAAAACGGAAAAACAGGGTTCAGGTACAGGCAGACTTCTTGTCCAGACAGCCATATCTGATATATTAAAATCCAATCCTGAAAGTAAAATCTTCACTTTGACATATGTTCCGGAATTTTTTAAGAAGCTTAATTTCATAGAGGTTGATAAAAACACACTCCCGGAAAAAATCTGGAAAGACTGCAACAATTGCGTCCAAAAAGACAACTGCGGCGAAACTGCATTAATCTACAACGGGAAATAAAAAATGGGAAGATCAATTGATAAACGCGGTTTTTTCAGAGTAAAGGTTGAAAAATTCAAAGTAAAATACCGGATAGTCAATTCGGAATCGGATGGTGTGGAAGTTGAAGTTGTAAACGTAAGTGCAGGCGGAATATGTTTTTTGAGAGATACCTCGCTTTTCAAAGGAGAAACTATAGAAATTCTTTTTCCTTTCAAAACAAAAAAAATCATTTTAAAAGCAGAAATTCTGCGGGTTGAAGGCCGCGAAGTCGGAATTCAATTTATTGATGAAAAAAATAAGGTAAGTGATTTTCTTGATGTTTTCAATTCGGAATATAAACTTATTAAAGATTATTCTGAGAACAAAAAGAAAATACCGCCGTTACAGTCCGGAAAAAACATTTCAGATTCCGAATATACGGATACACAGCGTGATAACGATGACTTCGATATGTTTAAAATTTAATACCTGACAGATCTTTCATTATATTTTCAATTTCCGGACCGAAATTGTCATTCTGATTTTCTGGATAAATTAATTTCATATATAGACCGTATTTATCATCAATTTTAAAAAACTCATAACCCAAAAATACCATATCTCCCTGATATTTAATCCCCGATAATTTCAGATGCTGCGTCTGCTTAATCAAATTTCTTTCATATGCATCTGTTCCGTTTTTATTTCGAATGATTTCCTCGTAATCTTTAATCGATGTAATCGTATAATGAAATTTCTCAGATGTGATGGAAATCAGACAGAATGCATTCTTCGAATCAGCAGAAGAAGAAACAGATACAAGAACTCCATCTCTTGAATAGTTATATTTTTCCAAGGCTGATTTTTTTAAAACATTTATTGTACCAGAAGTACAAAACTCAAATCCTCCGAAAGAACTCGACATGCACTGCTTATTATCAAGAGTATACATTTGAATTGATGAGTCAACATCAAGTTTATGGAACCGGTCACCTTCAAGTTTACGGATTTTGTCAATTTCAAATGTTGCTTTTTCTGCAGTTTTATAAATAGATCCGGTTTTATCGGAAAGAATCCTGATGGATTTAAGTAAAGTAAGCGCCTCAATTTTATGATGTTCTGCATATTGCTGACGTGCCAGCTCAAGATAATAGTCAGCGGATTCTTTTTTTACAGCTTTGTATAAAATTCCGGAATTTACGTCTGTTCTGATTTTAAGCGCCTGATCAACAAAATATACATTTCCATCACCATCATGAATCGTCATCCATCCAGGCATCTGTCCCAAAACCGGTAAAAAAGATAATATAACAATCAGCGGAATACAAAATATTTTTTTCATATCAGAACATACATGATACCGATGAAAGTTATTAAAAGGCCGATTAATAATACTATGTAAAGCATGAGTTTGCTGTTATCAGCCTGTTCATTAGCAGCAAAATTAGGATTATATAAATCTATTTTAACATTTTCCTCTTCAATTATCTTTGCAAGAACATTGTTTGCAACCAAACAGT
>JAFGJZ010000037.1 GCA_016928815.1 Spirochaetota bacterium | reverse complement strand
GATACAGCTTCGATACAGCTTCGATACAGCTTCGATACAGCTTCGATACAGCTTCGATACAGCTTCGATACAGCTTCCAGAATATGAAAAGTCCAGTAAAAACAACCTAAATTTTAAAAAACCTGCTGCAAAACAGGAAAATAATCACCGTAATTACAGAAGCATAAAACAGAAGAATAAAAGCGGCGGCGAAAATATTTTTGCCTGGTGAATAGACCGTTTCCGCCGCCTTTTGTCTGCATTCTGAAATTACATCCCCGGGAGTGAGTTTCCATGCAATCAGAATCATCAGCGGAATGATTACCGCATCATCAAGATGCCCGATTACAGGAATGAAGTCGGGAATGAGGTCAATCGGACTTGCTGTATAAGCAAGAGCTATAGCTAAAATTATTTTAACTTTTTTCGGAGTGCGGGGATGCATTAAACATAAATGTGCGGTTGTTATTTCAAACCATATGTTATGATAAATATTTTTCAAAAGAGACCGGAGTCTCTTTCTTTTTTTCAATGCATTATGTCCTCATTTGAAGGATAGTAATTCTTTCGCGCCCATTCGAGATCGCGTTTTTCTTCGGGGGTGAGTGACTCCAGTCCGGATGCGGCAATTTTTTCAAGCAGGGCATCAATTATTTTCTGCGCCTTTATTCTTGTTTCAATGCGTTCACGGGTGCTTCTGTTTTTCTGTTTCTGAACAATACCGCCGAAAAATGATTTATTTTTCCTGCCGCGTGAAAATCCGGCGGCACGTAATTTTGCTGTAAATAACAGTATCAGAAAACCGGAAATAAGCCCTCCGAGATGACCGATGTGGCTGATTCTTGTAAAACCGCTCAGGGATCTCATTGTTCCGACAAATTCGAATAATCCGAAAAGAAGGACGACATATTTCATCTTAATCGGGAAAATAAAATAAATCAGAACTTCCCGGTCGGGCCAGTTTATTCCGTATGCAAGAAGAAGCGCGAATATTGCACCGGAAGCTCCGACTGTCGGAATTAATCCATCTGTTAAATAGCTTAACAGGAGAATGAAAAAACCTGCACCAAGTCCCGAAAAGACATAGTATTTGAAAAAGAAATTGGAACCCCATTTTTCTTCGAGTTCACCGGCAAACATCCATATGGCAAAACAGTTGAAAAAAAGATGCCAGAATCCGTCATGCATGAACATATATGTTCCAAGCTGCCAGTACATACCGTGCATGATTCCGTTATAGCTGAGACCGAGATAATATTTAAGAAAACCGTTTCCGTAAATACTTTCAATTATCATTGTTAATATGAAAAAAGCCGCATTTGCAATCAGCAGCCCTTTTACAATAGGAGTTAACGGTCCGCCGATTCTTATCTGTCTTTGCTGATACATTTTAAATTCCTTAAAGAGTAAATGTTTATTTTTAGACGTTTCTGTCTGTGTTTTGTTTCATATTAATTGTAAACGTCGTCCGGGTTGAATATTTTTTTTCCTGTTATTACAGCAGTGCCGTTCTTGATTTCCCTGAAAAAACAGGTGTCATAGCCGAGGTGGCAGGCGGCTCCGCCGATCTGTTCCACTTTCAGAAGAACCGTATCATTATCGCAGTCAATAAAAACGGATTTTACAATCTGCAGGTTTCCGGATGATTCTCCTTTTTTCCACAGTTTTTTTCTTTCACGGCTGAAGAAATGCGCATAACCGGTTTCAAGTGTTTTAAGCCATGCTTCTTCGTTCATATATGCCGTCATAAGCACCATTCCGCTTGAATAGTCCTGAACTACTGCAGGAATAAGTCCGTTGCCTTTTTCAAAATCCGGTTTAATATCCATTTTAATCCTCTAATCACTTCTTATAATTTAAAAAATTAGGGCTTAATGTCAATAAATATATTGAAATTTTACGTCATACTGGTAGGTTTATCAAAACTGATTTATGGTGATTTCGTGGAATATGAACTGAAAATGCTGAAAGAAGTACCTTTTACGGCGCCCGTACTTGCTCATTGGGCTTATAAAACGTGGTATCTGAAAAGCGGCATTGATTTCAAAATTGTAATGAGTGATTATGCAAAAAGAGATAATACGGATTCTCTTCCCATGACGATTGTTGCCGTAATCAGAAACAGCTTTCCTGTCGGCATGGTATCTCTGAAAAAAACAGATCTTCAGACAAGGCGGGAGTTTACACCATGGCTGTCAGCTCTATATGTCATGCCTGAATTCAGAAACAACGGAATCGCTGAAAATTTAATTAATTATTTATTGAATTTCTGCAAAAAATCAGGTATAAACAGGGTTCATTTGTTTATTGATAAAAATAATGAAGACTATCTGCAGAACTATTACCTGAAAAGGGGATGGAATTTTTTTCTGCAGGAAGATGATCATAACGGAGATGCAGTAAAAATATTAAGTTATGATTTTATGTAATTCTAGACTAAATCCCGGATAAGAAAATATTATGAAAAAACAGAAAAGTACTGAAATAAAAAAAGTTAAAACCAAAGCCGCATCTGTAGAGAAATCGGTTCCAGTTTCAAATGAAGTTAAACCGGATGTTCCGGAAAATCCGGAATATGATAACGGCGGAAAAGCATCAAAGCCGTCTTCCGGACCCCGGAAAAGAAAAAACAGAATCTATCAGGCTCTTCGGATCGTTTTCATATGGATTCCGCTTTTTTTCATGTCTCTCATTTTTATAGCACTGATAATTGCAAAAATGTATCTGACTCCGAATCGCGTTCATGATCTTGCAGTTGAAAATTTCGGAAAATCTTCCACCGGAACTCTTGAACTTGATGTGAAAGAATTCAGTCCGTATTCGGGATTTATCATAGAAAATCTGATTATCCGAAATAGCGGGAACTTTGATAAATCCATATTTGTTAAAATCGATAAACTGGTATTTCATTACGGTTTTTTTGATCTTTTCACTGGCAATGTTCACTTTGATGAAATCGGAATTTACAAACCGTCCGTGTTCATATCCCAGAAGAAAAACAGATGGAATTTTGAAGATCTTTTTCCGGCTGGAGAAAAACAGCCTGAACCTCCGGCTGAAAAGAAATCAGCTGTTGAAACCAAACCTGCTGCTGATGAAAAGAAAGTTATCAAACTTCCGATTGATATTGAATTTTTTCTGAATTTTAAACTTGCTGATCTTGGCGTCTATGTTGATGCATCAACTTTCAGTTCAAAGCTTGAAGGTTTCTCATCCGACATAGAGATATATGTTCCCCCGTTCAGCGAAATTCCGCGGGACGTGACAGCCGTTCAGCTGCTGAAAAAAATGCAGGTGAAAATAAATCCTGACCAGGATCTGCAGCTTACTTTTAATTCAAAGGAAGCCTCGGTAAAACCTCCGCTGGTATTCACTTTTAATATGATTTATTTTAATGAAGACGGCAGTGCTGAAAATTCCAAATTTTCAAGTACATTTAAATTCGGGACATATAAGTCACCGGTCCGGTTTCAGGACATTCATTTAATTCCGCTGAATTTCATGGTCAGCTATGATCTTTATTTTGATCCAATCCGTGATTATCTCAATCTGAATTCATTTATAGTAAAATTCAATAATGATGAATGGATCAATCTTACCGGTAATGTTACGGCAGTTTCCACAGAACAGAAGATCAGTCTAAAAATGAAAAACAGCAGGATTGATCTGAATGAACTTTATCCATACTATGTACAGTTTACCAAAGATCAGACGATGAAGTTTTCTGGGAACATGTCTCTTTATCCGCTTACTGTTAAGGGAACAGCTGATTTTATGACGGTTAATTCTGAAATAAACATGAATGATATTTTATTCAGGATGCCGGATTTTCATTTCAGTACCAGATCATTAAAGATCAGGAATGATATTGTCTACAGAACGGCTTCAGCCCTGGTTGATACTGAGATTACATCAGACAGATTTACTTTTCTTCTCGGCAGGGAGACATCAAAAGCAAACGGTCTCTATTTTTCTTCTAATCTGCTGGCTTATGATAATTTTTCGAAGATAAAAATAAATTCAATGAATATCCGGCATTACAATCCGGTTAACAGATCCAGCTCCGTCGATTTAACACTTAACGGACTGATTAATCTTTCATCCGGAATTTCCGGTAACATTCAGATTTCAAAAATGATTTTCAGAAAAGATCCTCTTATTGCAGTAATGCCTCAGTCCATATCCGACAGTCTGAAAGGTATTCCTCTTGAAAAACCTGTGACAATGACGATGAACTCCGATTTCAGGCTTGGAGCGAATTCTAATTCAGTTAATGCGGATTTTACTTTTGCAGTTCCGGATTTTTCAGTCAGGGATTTAAAACTCAATGCTGCGGTTGTACAGGATGTAAAAAATGAAAGAATAAATATAAACAACATATCTGTTGCCAGCCGTGATTTCGGGCTTAACGGAAAAATTAAGGGTTTTGCCGCAATGAAAAACGGACAGCCTCTGTCCGATTCCGATATCAGCGTAAATTTTGCATTGAATTACCCTCAGAAGAAAAATGTTTACGGTCCGTGGAATCTCGGCGGCAGTGCATCGGTTAATACTTCAATTAAAGGTTCACTGGAAAACCTGGCTGTTAACGGTACGGTAGATGTTTCGAAACTCAACATAGAAAATACTGATCCGAAGATGCTTTTAGCCGTTAAAAACTTTAACCTTAAATTTCCTTTCAATTATGCTATGAATCTTAAGTATTCCGGCGAATCTAAAATTATAATTGATAAGTCCACTTACATCTCAAATGAAAATTTTACTGATGCGGAGAATTTTACCATCGATCTGGTAGAGATGAAACATCCGTCTGAAAACAGGGCAATTACATATGTTTCGGATTTAAAGGGTATAATGTTTTTCCGGAATTCCACATTTGAAATTCCAAAATTAAGGGCGTCAATATTCGGAGGAAACCTGCTTCTTAAGGATACACTGTTCTATCTTGCGGATCTGAATGTAAAAAATATGGAATATAAACTTAATATGGCACTGACGAACCTTGATGTATATAAAATTCAGAGATCCTCACAGGCACGGGACAGTGCCCAGCTTTCTTTTACAACTGATATTTCCGGACGCGGTCTTGATTTTGCAAATAATCCTGAAATTAAAGGAAGCATAAATATATATAAAATCGGAAGAAGACTTGCAAGTAATCTGATGAAGGGATTAACTGCAAAAAATAAGAAATCAACTGTAGACATATATACAAGATTCGCAATGGATAATTCATTAAGCGTCAAAAATATGTTTTATTCCATTGAAAACGGAAATATTTACACTACTGTTAATTTTACAAAAAGAACTCTCGGTTTTTTCGTAAGCATTAAAGAAGAAAAAATTGAATTTCAGAGGATACCGGTTCAGCAGTATCTTAACAGTATTCTTGGTAAAAATAATGACAATTCATCGGAGGCTGTAAATGAATAGAAGAATTTTAGCAGCAGCAATGCTGATATTAACGGGATGTGCATCAGGAGGCGGTATTTCCTGTATTGATATCGTTCCGCCGAAGATTGAGCTGACCGGGGAAAAGACGGCCCTTGAACGTCAGGTAATCGGAGAGTACAAGGAGCTTGAGGAGGATGCCTGGATTATTTCCTCAGTTCAGACAAATGTCGCACGGGAGCAGCGTAATTCACAGCAGGCTTCCGCCGATCAGATTCTGTTTGAAGCATTTAAAATCCGTGAGTATCATTCAGAAAAAATACGTGAATATAAAAATGAGGGAGTTATTGGTGAAAAAAGCAACGGCTTCATTGAATATATAAGTTTTGTAAACAGGAAGTATGAAAATGACAAGCAGGAAAAAAATCTTATTACCGCTTTAATTGATGAAGAAAACAAGGCGAGGTATACAATCTTCAGAAGAAGTCTGGTTTTAAGCGGAATTGAAAATCCTGATGAAGCACAGATCCGCGCATTCGGTGAAGATTTCGCGGTTGAACAGAGGTCTTCGGCATTGAAAGATGATTACATACAGAACAGGAATGGAATATGGGAATTAAAAAAATAAATCGAATCATATTTCTGATCTTATCGGGTCTGATGCTTGCTGCATGCGATAATGATTATGAAGGACTTCAGTATGTTTCGGCATTGCAGGAATCATTTAACGGTACGGGAAAGGGAAAATCAATTCCATTGACTGTGGAAAAAGCTGTGGAACTTGACGGTACCATCACAAACAACGGAGCATATATCTGTTTTACATCCGACAGGGAGAATGGAAATTTTGATGTTTATCTCCGTCAGCTGAATAATATTGAGACAGTCAGACTGACAACTCATTCCGCAAATGACTATTCTCCGGCTATTTCACCGAACGGCAAATATGTGGCATTTGTTTCAAACCGGGATGATCCGGAAGGTGATATTTTTTATGCGCGAATCAGACCAAAAGATATTTTTAAACTTAAAAAATCAGTTCTGAATAAATCACTTACAGTAGAAAACAGTATCCACAATCTGACTCAGGTGAAAAAGCCGGACGGCGGATTTGATTCAATAAAAGATGCAAATCCGGTATGGTCTCCCGATACAGGTCGGCTGGTATTTTCATCCACACGCGGTGACGGCTATACTGAAAATCTCTGGATGTGCCAGCGTGACGGAAAAAACATGCATCAGCTTACATTTAAGGGCGGAATGTATCCGGGGTTTTCTCAGGACGGAAAGAAGATTGTATTCATTTCATACAGAGATTCGGGTTCTAACGGGGATATATACATTTATGATATAGTAACGGGAACAGAGACCAGAATTACGGAAGGAAGCGGTATTGAACTTAATCCGTCATTCGCCGGAGGTTCTGACAGGATTATATATACATCAATTTCTGAAGATACAAACGGTAATAAGGAACTTGATCTCAAAGACCGTTCAGATCTGTATTTTTTTGATATTGCCCGGAATCAGAAATATAAGCTGCTTTTTAATGATTATTCCGTTTTTTCTGCCAGGTATTTTCCGGCGCTGAAAACGAAATATGAGAACAGCAGGGTTCTTAATTTCTCAGGTGTAATTATATATGCGGAACAGAACGGGCAGGATATTAATTTGAGCATGGTTCCTGAATACGGAATCATTCCCAAAAGACTGAATGCTTCACAACAGCTTAAACTTGCAGATGACTATACGGAGGAGAATGTTCCTTTTGAGCAGCTCCTTGCATCCTATATGAGGGTATATTATTTTTTTGGAAAAAGCGGTAATCCTGATGACAGGACTGCAGTATTGAATTCTTTGAGAAAATATGCAGTTTACATGAAAAAAACCGGTAAAAACAGCGGTATCAGGGAAGTCATTTCTTTAATAAATTCCAATGATAATCTTAATGAAGATCCTTATTCGGAAATTGTAGTGAAATATGCGTCTGCTCTTTTATCAGGCATTTCTGACGGTGAAAAATACCTGCAGAATCTGTTTATTGAAAAATCAGAGAACATATCAATGCAGCCGAAAGTCTATCAGGCGCTTGCCGAGCATTATTCACTTTTCGGCGAGAATAAAAAATCTGCTGAAATGTATCTGAAACTATTGAACAGTTACCCTGATATTTCAGATAGAAATCAGATTATATTCAGTTATGTCGTAAATTCCGGAAAATTTGATGAAAAATATTTTACTCTTTTAACAGTACCGGGTTACAGGAACAGGCTTGAATATTTTATTGTGAAGGAAATTGAAAACGGTAATTTCAATGCAGATAATTTTCCGTCTGCAGCAGAAGGTGAGAATAAACACTTTCTGCAGAATATTAAAAATTTTAATGAAGCCGTAGTTAACTTCAATAAGGGAAATTACAGACAGGCCAAAACCTTTTTTGCCGGACTGGGAGAATCCGGTTCCAAATCAATAATTTCATACAAATCGGATGTCTATCTTTATGAAATTGAAAAAAGGGAAAAAAATTATCTTAAAGCATATTCCATTCTCGGCCGGGCAATGCTTAAGTATGATGCTCAATGGAGTGATCCGAACTATACCGGATATGTTGAAATGCTGATTGATTATTATGAGGAAACTGGTCTTAATTTTGAAAATAACAATCAGATAACAGAGGCAAATGAACTGTATAAAAACTATGCCGCTCTTATTGATAAATTTAAAAATAATGATAATCTCAGCGGATTATATGATAAATATGGCGCACGTTCCCAGATTCTTCTGATAGATACTTATATTAAGCGTTATCCAGGCAAAATGGACAAACTGATTGATCTTGAAAATGAGTATCTGAAAAGTCTGAATTCTGCGAGGAAAAATTATGATAAGGTGCATATTTACGGGCTTGCATACATCTATCTAAACAAGGCGCTGCTCCTTGATTACTATTATAAAAATGATAATCTGAAACTTTTAGGTAATTATTCAACTAAGGATATTGCCTCTAATATTTCCAGCTGCATTGAGCAGCTTGACTGGTCACTGTTCATGGATGATTATTTTATAGATGCATACATGCTGAAAAACTGGACAAATCAGTATATAGAAGTAAGGAAAAGAGAGGAACAGGAATCAGGAGGGTCACTTTATTCACGGCTGAACAGGAATTTTTCTTCAATGCTTCTCGAAGGAAACATAAGTTCATATCAGAAAGCAATCGAAAAAAATAATGAAAAACTGAAGCCAGAAGAGGAAGGCAATCTTTATCTGAATCTTGGGAATACCTATTTTCTTATTAATAATTATCTGAAAGCAGCTGAATGTTATAAATCAGCTGAAAAATTCAAGACTGCGTTTACTTCCCAGAAAGAGGAGGCTCTGTTCTATTTTCATTATGCCTATTCATACTGGCAGCTTGGCAATGTAAAACAGGCCCGGGAGGAAATAGACAAGTCATATCAGATCTATTCTTTTCTTTCAAAAGGAAACAAGATGCAGGCTAATGCGGACAAAATGATTAATCTTCTTCGTTTTTATTCCCTGTTTGAAAGTCTTAATAATAATTATAAGCGGGCAATTGAAATTTATAAGGAAATTATCAATATTGCGATAACTCATAAGGTTAAAATTGATTTTTCCATGTATGAGCTCGATATCGCCTACTGTTATAAACAGATGGGTCTTTATGATGAGGCTTTTCCTTATCTTAATTCCGCAGCGGCAAGGTTGAGTAAGAAAAAAAATAATGATGCGAAATATTATTTAAAAGTAAAGTTTCTGGGATTGGGACCTTTCAGCGTATATAATCTTGGTCCTGATGCGGCAGCTTTCGGAAATACAAGACTTTTCGCCCCTTTATCCAATTATGAAAAACAGCTGTTTATGTATTCGATAATTGAGGATATATATCTTGCTGATAATGATTTTGATAAAGCACTTGAGATATTAACAACAAAGGAAAAAGCCAGCAGAAGAAAAGATACAATTTTAACAAGGGATATCCGTGTCAGATCACTGAATAACATCGGATATCTTAATTTCAGGAAATCTGATTTTGAAGAAAGCGAGAAATATTTCAAAGAGGCGATGAAGCTTGCTTCGGATGAAAAAACCCTGGATCTTGACGGCTATTTTATGTCTGTAAATAATCTTGCAAATTTATATCAGTATATTTCAGAAAACAGAATTAAGATTCTTGATAATCCGGAGTCGTCCTTTGATTCATTAATATCTGATATTCAGAAGTATAGAAACAACTATGAAAAGAACCGTTATGATGAGGAGAGAAAATCTCTTGAAGCATCACTGAAAGCTGAAAAGAAAAAAATAACCGAAGAGGATAGAATCCGGATACGTGAGGAAGTATCTATTGAGGCTGAAAAAATTTATTTCAGAATAGATCTGATTCTTGCAAATTTAAATTTTTATAAAACCAATATTCAGGAAAAGAATACCTTGCTGTCCGGAGATGCAGCTAAAATCTATGCATCAAATAAAAGTATATATGACAGTTATATTTTCAGTAAAAAGATTTATGAAAATATTAATGAGAATTATTCTGACCAGATAGACCAGTATTCACGTATTAAGGTGATTCTTAATCTTGCTGAAATTAATGAACAGTCCGCTTTCTATGAAAGAGCTTACAGTTATTACGGTGAAGCTGAAAAGCTTGCTGAACAGTATGATATGAATGATATGCTTGTTGATATTTATTTTAAACAGGCTGTTTTTCTTTCACAGCATTATAAGAATCTGAACCTGAAGGAAAATGCGGCTGAAAGCTATTTCAGCGCCGGTGATAAACTAGTCTCTTTTTTCCCTCCGCTGTATTATGAAAATCTTTCAAAAATTTCAAATTATTACAGGGAATATGCATTCTATCTGGCGGATAGAAATTCAGCCCAGAAATCATTTCAAAGTCTGGAGTATTCCAAAAAACTTCTGATTCTGAAAGCGCTCATTGATCAGTCTTCTGAAAACGGAGAAAAACTGCTGATGCAGAGCCTGAAAGATGATCTTCATAAATATAGGACAAACCTGAAGCAGATAACTGACAGAAAAATTAAGGCTGCTGATGATCAGGAAATTCTTAAATTGAAAAAAATAAATAATGATATTGTTTCCCGTGAAATTAAAAATTTCCGGAATTCAAAAATTTCCTATCTTATTGAGAAAAATTTAAATAACAATAACTTTAAAAACCCTGCATTTACCTGTGAATTTAACAGAAACAGACTCTACATTTACAGTATAAAAGGAAATGACTTTAAAGTTGCAGTTTCGAAATTAAATCCGGCATCATCAATCAGCAGTCAAATGTCTGACAGGCTGCAGTTGAAATTATCGGAAGAAAAATTCAGCACTTTGATTATGAATGAATTTTTAATGGATAATTTTGAAATTGATAATGAAAAATACCTGAATTTGAGTTTTAATTCAGCTTTTTTAACAGATTTTATATCCGGATCAAATGAGGATATTTATTCTGATTCGGTTTCGATACTGGATAAACCGTTTAACTCCCTTTCAGATGAAGAAATACAGCGTGCTGAAACCGCGTCCGTTCTCTGTGATAATGACACACCTGTAGTAATTTTTTCCAATCTGATTCAGAAGAATATAGTTTCTCCTTCATTTGTTTTAAAAAGAATAACTCCTAAAACCGGTTTTCAGGATGTTCTTTACCTGGCATTTTCGTCCTATTATGCCGGGATTAAAGGAACTATGGTTTATTACAGCCTGAAAACACTTCCGGTTAAAAATAATCTTCCTGATTTCGTTAAGGATGAAATCAGTCTGCATAAAATAAATACTTATGCTGATAAAAACGGGAAATATATCAACTTCGGAACTTCAGGTGATTTTATAACTGAAATTCAAAAAACGGAAGATAATGTCTATTTAAAGGAAATGAATCTCCGTATTGAAAAAGGAAATTTCAAACAGGCTGCAGCTTCTCTTCAGAGATGGAATAATATGAAAACTGAAAAAGTATATGGAGAGTATGAATATTATTCCTCACTAATTTTAGAAAAGGAAAAGGAGTATCTTAAAGCGCTTAAAGTTCTTGAAAAAGTTAAACTGAAAGATGTCCTGGATGAAGAGCTTCAGAAAAAAATATATTCACTGGAAATTTATCTGAATCTGGTTACTGATAATTTCCCCGCAGCAGAAGATATTATTCTGAAAAGTGATGTCTCCGGTGTAAATGAAACTGAATTTTATGCTGATCTTATCAGTTTCGTTAACAGTGCCGGGAATGTTCCGGAAGTGCCGTTAAAAACGGTTTTTGACAGAAATGAGCTTATTCTGCTTAATTTGAAATTCATACATGTGGTAAAAGGCAGACCTGCTGCTTCTGCAGAATTAAAAAAAACCGGTATTTCAATCAGAAATCTTGCTGAAAAGGACCAGCTTTACCTGGTGCGTCTGTCACAGGGTTCACTTAAATTTAATGGAAAAGATCTTGCATTGCAGAATCTTGATGAAGAAACAAATTTTAAAAACATAAGCGGATGGAGGATCGACAGGGAAAATCCTGATGCCGCCGATATCTTTAAAGTAATGAAAATGGCTGATGAAAGTCTGAAAAATCAGAATTACATATTTATGAAGAATATGATGGAAGAAACTGATTTTTCGGGTATTCAATCTTCAGATAATATTCTTGACGTTTCCGTTTTTCTGTCTGAACTTTTTACCACGTTAGCTGATATAAATGAGAATGAAGTCACAGTCGGATTATATAAAAAAATAAAGGACAATCGACTGCTGTTTAAATCATTTCCGGTTCCATATCTTATCAGCAGGATCATAAATGAAATTACCATGTATGATAATCCGTTTTTCAGTTCACTGCTGAGTGATTACGAGAAGAAAGTGAAACCTGAAAGTACTTTAATGCGGAATGTTACTGAAATGAAATTAATTTCGGCGGTTAAGGAAAATAATTACAGGGAAGTAAGAAAATTAATTTCAGATAAAGATGAAAATTATTTTTCAGTAAAAGGCATATATCATTTTTCAGGAATTTTTTACGATCTGGATGGAAGTCAGAAGAATGCTGATAAACTTGCCTTTGCAGGTTCTTCATTTCTTTCAAAAATATCTTTTCTGAATGATAAATCAGCGGTCCAGAAATATATTGCAGACAGTATCATCGAGAATTTCATTTCCGCCAATAACCGTTTACAGAATTATTCATACGCCCTGTCTTTTTCAGCACTGAAAAAACAGATTGATTTTCATTATTTTGAAAATTTCAGAATCGGCTATGTTTCAGAAGCGGTATATTCTGAAATATTGAAAAACGGCGGAGATCAGTTTTATAGAAGCGTAAGCTCATTGAAAATCGCTGATTTGCTGGTTAAAAAGCTGAATGATAAATCGGTAATTCTTAATTTTGAAAAAAGCGGCAATGATATCCTTATTTATAAAATCAGCAGTTCGGGAATTGAATTTTACAGTCTTGATAAAAAATATCAGATCATCCCGGATATTTATTCACGATATCAGGAAATTCTTAAAAAGCAGGAAGATACGCTGATTATTTCGCAGGAACTGAGAGATCTGTTCTCCCCTGTATTTGAAAATTTCGGGAATTTTGATAAGGTATATATCGTTCATGATAAATTCTTAAAAGATCTGCCGTATGAACTGATAAAAACGGACAGCATTCTGGAAAATGATTATAACGTGTATTATCTTGCGTCATTAAAAAACGGTTTGATATCTCCGGCGGGAACAAAGCGGACTATAAAAATTGCACAGGACCAGATTTTGTTTGAAAATCGGCTTTTGTCAATAGTACTCCGGGAAACAGGGATGAAAATTGACAATAATTCCGAAAATCTTCATTACATGAATAAATTAAAATTTAACAGATTTACCGGTCAGTTTGAAAACGGATTCATTTCCAGCCTGTCAGGTACAAAATTCCTTATTTTAAATGAAAACTTTGAGCAGCTCCCGGAAAACAGAATAAGTGATATTTGCAATTACAGGAATACGGATTATGTTCTGATTTCCTCACCATATGTAAGGGATGTAAATATTCCGTTTTTTTATAGAAATTTTTATCAGGAATTCAATAATTCCGGTGACGTAAAAAGCGCTTTTTCAGCAGCACTTAAGACTACAGGCAATACTCCAAGATATAAAAATGCTGTAAACTGGGAAAAAATAAGATTATATGTTAATGGAATATGATTATTTTATTGCAATTTTACAGTGCTTAAGTATCTTTATTAATTATATATGGATTTTTTTATATTCATGATGTTAAATTGTCTGAATGATAAAATTTCTGTTTTAGTAAAGGAGAAGGAAATGAAGATGAAATATTTCATAGGAATAGGATTATTGCTTATTTTATTTACTGTAAATTCATATGCAATATCAGTGAAATTTATGCTCGGGGATGTATCAGTAATACGGCAGGGAAATAAATCCAAAGTTACGATGAAAAGCCAGTTTCAGGACGGTGATCTTATAGTTACAGGAGACAAGTCCTATATTGTACTTACAACGGAAAAGGGTGATGAAATTAAACTTCAGAAAAGCAGCAAGCTTCTGATCGATCTGAAGCTTATGGAATCCGGTTCTGCTTCACTGATCAATGGATCAATTTCAGCAAAATATAATAAGATTATTAAAACCGAAGAAAGAAAAATATATACACCTACTGCTGTTGCCGCTGTCAGAGGTACTGAATTTGAAATTATCGTAAGTGATGACGGTACAAGCCGCGTTGAAATGATTGAAGGATCACTGGATGTATATAATCCGAATGGAAAAGTCAATATCTCCGGAAAGGAAAAAAGCGACATTGCGCCGGGCGGAAAACCGTCAGAAACAATGGATAATCTTTCACAGGAAGACTGGATTGAGCAGCAGAATGCTGAATTCAACGAGGATCCGGAATCAACCATTGATGATTATGAAAAGCATATTGATTCAATAAAGAAAGATTCGGATAAAAGTAAAGACATCAAAAAAATGCAGAAAGATTTAAAAAACGTTAAGGATAAATCAACTGCTGAAAAATCAGAAAAGGAAATCAATGCGGCGGAGGAAAGTCTCATCGACAATCTGATGCTCAACCGGTCCTCTTCACAGGCAATCGAAAATATACTTCAGTCCTATCAGGATGAGAACAACCGCATGAGCGATGAGTTTGAAAGACTGAAAAATGATCTTGATAAGGTTAAGGAACAGCAGGAACGGGATCTTGCGGAAATTAAAAAAATCAAGGAAGAATATCTGAAAATGAAAAAGCAGATATTCGAGGAACATGACAGTCTTGTAAATCAGATACTTGAAAACACAAAATAGACCGATATGCAGAGAATTTATAAAAAGGATGTCCGGAGGACATCCTTTTTTATTGGTGCGCCCGGCATGGGTGCACACTTGACGGTGAAAGTCCGTTATGGAGGCTGATAGCGCCAACCATTAGCTGAAGGCAAGGGTG
>JAFGJZ010000002.1 GCA_016928815.1 Spirochaetota bacterium | reverse complement strand
GACATGATATTGATCTTTTCCCAGTTCAATTATAGAATTTTTACCGCCCTGCCTGTTTTCGTTTTCTTTTGCTGCATCATTTCTTTTCTTTGAATAATTTTTTCTGGCTCCATTAATGGCTTTTTTCATTATTAAAGCAACTCTAACTATGTTAAAGATTACAATTGTCAGAATAAAGTAAAATAAAATTTTTAAAATTCCCATTATTATCGCCCTTCCAGAATATTTTTCATTTCCATCACTGCGTTTTCAAGACCTATAAATACAGCTCTTGAAATGATGGAATGTCCGATATTTAGCTCATGAAGATTTTTCATTTTAAGTACAGGCTTAACGTTAAATATGTTCAAGCCGTGACCGGCATTTACGACAAGGTTAAGACTGTCGGCGAATTCAGCTGCATCATATAATCTCTGAAGTTCAGTCTTAACGTCAGCCTCGCTCACAGCTTCAGCATATGCACCGGTATGGAATTCAACATACTTTGCGCCAAGCTCCTTTGACAATCTTGTATTTTCCATATCAGGTTCAATGAAAAGTGAAACCTCAATTCCATTTTTCTGAAAAAGACTGCATAACTGCTCAATTTTTTTATAGTTTCTGACTACATCAAGCCCGCCTTCTGTTGTCAGTTCTTCCCTTTTTTCAGGAACAATGGTAGCCATCCCCGGACATGTTTTAACTGCAACCTGAATAACGTCGTCACTCATGGCCATTTCCAGATTAAGCCTGGTTTTTATATTCTTCTTAATTTCGAAAATATCATTATCCTGAATATGTCTTCTGTCCTCGCGCAAATGCATTGTAATGCCGTTTACATTCAGCTTTTCACAGATTTTAGCAGCTTCAAGCACAGATGGATATTCACCTTTTCTTGCCTGACGCAATGTTGCTATATGGTCAATGTTTACACCGAGGAGAACGGTATTCATTTACTTTCCTCTTTTTTTATAGTCAGTTTAATATTTACTGGTACTGTTGACAGTACTGAATAGTTATTATCATCGATGCCGGAAATAGTCACGGGATATAGAACAGATATGCTTTCATTTTCAGCCAATGAATTTATCAGTTTTTTATCAATAAGATTAAAATCAACGATAACGGAAATATTATCCGTTCCTTCATTATTACTTTGAACTGATTTAATTCTGAGATATGTCTGCACAGATACGTTTTCAGAAACAGCGGAAATGTTTTTCGGCCAGTTTTTGAATTTCACAGGAACATCAATTCTTGTTACGTTCTTTGCTTCATAGATTGGAATATTAATATCAACTGCATCATTGTCTTTATAAAAATATATGAAATTATTTTCAAAAGTTTTAAGTTTAACCTTTTCATTTATGTTGGAGGTTTTTTTATCAATTTGAATGGGAACAGTTTCGACTTTTTCAATACCGATAAGCATTGATTCAGGCCCCCCGATTTTTATTTTTTCAGGATTAACGGTTATATTTCCCATCAGATATCCATTTTCAAGAGATCCCTCAATTACAGGATTTACTTTTATCTCCCTGCTTCCTCTTTTCTCAACTTTAATATATACCGCTTTTTCCTCAGTATAGACTTCAATATTTTCAGGAATTTCAGTACGTGTAATTGAAACGGGGTATTTGAAATTTTCATTCAGAAAAGGTTTTTTCAGATCAACCGTTGCAATAACAAGTTTTTTATTCAGGAGACTGATTTCCTCCTTGTCTCCTTCAAATACAAGTGTAATAAATTTATCATCAAATTGGGTAATAATATTATCAGCTGATAAATTTGAAATTTCAAGAGGAATTCTGAATTTAACAACACCGGTAGCTTTATCATTTACATAATACCATATGCAGAATGCAAGAAAAAGGGAAACAAATTTTCTGAAAAAATCTATTTTAACCAGAAATTCCTTTATTTTTTTAAATTTAACACTAATTTTCATTTATTTGAATACTTCTCCTCATAAGCTGTTTTAGGGTTCATGAAAAACAGGATCATATTTTTCAGATCAGAAAGTTTAATTTTGGAATATATCCTGCTGTTTACCATAATTGAAATTCCGCCGGTTTCTTCCGATGTCAGAAGTACAAGCGCATCAGATTCTTCTGCAATTCCCAGAGCTGCACGATGTCTGGCTCCATGGTTTTTTTTAAGCTGTTTTGAGTCGCTTAACGGAAGATAACATGCAGCCGCTGAAATTTTACCCTGCTGAATAATAATGGCACCGTCATGCAGCGCTGTATTCGGGAAAAAGATAGTCCTGATAAGTTCTTCGGAAATTTCCGCCTGAATTGAAACTCCGGACTCGGCAAAACTCCTAAGTCCTGAATTTCTTTCAATTACCATGATTGAACCGGTTTTTTCCTCCGCCATGGCGGCAATTGCATTTACAAGTTCATCAAGCTGGAAACTGTCTTCAGAATTGATATTCGTCAGCCAGCTTCTCTGTCCGAATTGTGTAATTAGCCGCCGAAGTTCCGGCTGAAAAAGTATAATCACGGCAATAACTATATAAGTAGTGAGATTTGTTATTAACCAGTTTAAAGCTTCGAAATCAAGAAGACTCGAAACAAGATACACGATGAAAATTACGATAAAGCCTTTTAACAGCTGCATAGCACGGGTTTTTGAAAGAAAAGAATATGCCCAGTAAAGCAATGCCGCGATCAGAAGAATATCAATGATATTTCTGAGGTAGTCCCAGATAAAAGTCAGCCAGTAAATCATTTTGTTAAGAAATATCATAATACTCCAGTCTCCATTAAATATTCAACAGCATCAAGTGCAAGTCTGTGCTGCTTTACATCATGAACACGTATAATATCTGCACCGTTATAAATACTTATCATATTTAATGCAATTGTAGCAGGCAATCTGTCAATAGATTTATCTTCATACAGCTTCCAGATTAATGATTTTTGAGACAATCCGATCAAGACCCTTAATCCGGATTTTTTAAATTCACCGATACTGTTGATAATCTCATAATTATGCTTTACTTCCTTACCAAAACCTATTCCCGGGTCAATAATGATTCTTTCTTTTTTTATTCCCGCCGCAAGAGCGGTTTCAACGGATTTATCAAGGGAAAATCTTATTTCTTCTATTAGATTCTCATAGAAAACATTATTCTGCATATTTTCAGGAGTCCCTTTCATATGCATTAAAACAGCTTCACATCCGAATCTGCTGACAACTTCCGGCATCTTTTTATCATGCATGAAACCTGAGATATCATTTATAATATCCGCTCCTTCATTCAGACAGTGCTCGGCAACTTCTGCTTTTACAGTGTCAATAGAGACCTTTATGTTTAAATTCTTCTTAATTCTTATCAGTACCGGAAGAATTCTGTCAATCTCCTCCTGTGCACAGACAGGCACAGCACCGGGTCGGGATGATTCTCCTCCGATATCAATTATATCCGCACCCTCTTTTTCAAGTTCTGCTGCATGCATAAATGCATCTTCAGCGGAGTAATATTTTCCGCCGTCATGGAACGAATCAGGCGTAACGTTCAGAATGCCCATTATCTGTTTCCGGCCTGTACTCATCAGAAAACCATCATGAGGGAAACCGTATTATTATAATTATCATCAATGTTATCTAAAACAAGAGAATATGAAATTTCAAAAATTGAAAAACCTATTTTGCAACCGCCGGTAAAATTATTTTCACTGAAACCTGCTGCAACAGCAAAAGAATCGTACACGGTATATTTTATGCCGAAATTTAATAGTGCATCATCCGATTCCAGTTTTTTGATGATACTTGAAGAAGCTACGAAATTGGAATTCTGGGGACTTATGGCAAATCCCACCCTGGCCGTTGATGATCCTCTCTCATATCTCTCGTTTATATTTTCATCATGCGAAACAGGATACAAACCGATACCGATATCCTGGAAAACAAACCCGATTTTTACCAATTTAAAAATTTCAGTTTTAATTCCGACATCAGCTGAACCGCCAGCATATGTCTGATTATCAACTGTTTCATAAAGCGGCTTAATTGAAAATCCTACTGACGTTGATTTCAAATAATACCCGTATGAAATATAACCGGCGGAACCGGAATAAAATGTTTCACCTTCATAATTCCCGGATGAATCCCTTTTTTCAATGCCGCCTGAATAAACCGAAGAAATTCCGAAAGCAAGTACATTCCGTTTGATATTAAATGCGGCAGCACCGAATACAATCTGTCTATCGGCATCAAGCATTGAAGCAGAGGATCCGAATACAAAAAAATTTTTTTTGGTCGGTTTGGAAAAGTTTTTCAGATCCTCTTCTGTAATCTGGTCAATCTCGCCGTTTTTAGCTTTTTCTCGCACATCCTGTTCCACACTGAGTTTTTTATCAGCCATATTTACAAGGCCGGCAGGATTCCAGTACATGGCAAAAATATCCTCAGCAGTAGCTTCGCCGGTACAACCCATAGCTACATATTCCGCTCCTATTTGATTTACGCGGGTAAATGCAGCAGCATTTGGAGCGGCAGTCAGTTTAAATGACATCAGTGAAACCGCAGTCAGTAATGTAATTTTAATTATTTTCATTTTATTTTTTTATGAGAAACCGTATTTTCTGAATATCTACCGTACCGGTATCCTTATTTTCAATAACAACTTTGAGTATATATAATCCCTGTGAAACTTTTTTTCCGTTATTATCATAACCTCTCCAGTGAAGAACGGGAAAACCTGCAGCATCAACTGTTCGGGTAAAAACAAGATCGCCTGATACTGAATAAATGCTGAATTTCACTTTAAGATTTAATCCTGAATAATAAGTATTACCAGGCTCAGGACCGATTGAAGCGCTTTCCCTGTTTATATTTACAGGAGAAGGATACACAATAATTTTCCTGCTGTCAGCATAAATTCCGGCAGAGATAACTGTAAAAAGCATAATGACTGCACTGTAATAAAACAGCTTTCTGTTAATCAGCAGTCTGATAAAAATTTTTTTTAAATTAAAGGTCATATTAGGATCCTGTCTTAACTTTAACATAAAGAAATCCTATGTCAATTCTAAATGTGATTTCTCGACAATATTATCTATTATATCATCAGTAAAATTTTCGGATTCAGCCGTATTAAAATACAGCAGGTATTCAATATTACCCTTTGGTCCCTTAACAGGTGAAAATGTTACATTTTTAAAAGTGTATCCGATTTCCTGCATCTGTTTAAGAACACGTTTCAGAATTAAATTGTGATTTTCAGATGATTTCACTACACCTTTTTTATGCTCACTGCTTTCAGCTTCAAACTGGGGTTTTATCAGCACTACCACATCCGTATTCGGAAACAAATTTCTAATTTCGCGGTACACTTTCGGAAATGATATGAAAGACATGTCGGCACAGATAAAGTCTACGGTTTCACTGAAAATGCCGGCATTGATATTTTTAGCATTTGTCTTTTCGTATGATACAACACGTTTGTCCATTCTCAGCGAATAATCAAGCTGTCCGTATCCGACATCAACGGCATATACCTTGACAGCTCCGTTTTTAAGGCAGCAGTCTGTAAAACCGCCCGTTGATGCACCAATATCCAGAATCACCTTTCCATTAAGGTCAATATTAAATTCATTTATGGCCTTTGAAAGTTTTTCACCTCCGCGGCTTATAAATTCACCTTTTGGACGTTTAACTTCAATGCTTTCCGAACCGTCAACTTCTCTGGAGGGAGTATATACAGTTTCACCGTTTATCCTGACCCATCCGGCAAGTATTTCATTCCTGGCCTTTTCACGGGACTTGGATAATCCTGAAGAAAACATATATTTATCTAATCTTTCTCTCTTTTTCATTTTTTCAGAAAATCAAGAATGCTGTTTTTTATTTTATCCGCATTAACTCTGTAATGTTCAAATAACTGTACCTGAGACCCCTGGCAAATGCACTCATTTGGAAATGCAACCGTACTGATAAATTTCATTCTGTTCGCTCCGGATAAGCCGGAAAGAACTGTTTCAGATATAGAGCCGGTGGAATATGAATTTTCAATAAAAATAAATGATGTCACACCGTTAATAATATCGTCATACTGACGGTAATCAACCGGACATAAACAGATTACATTATAAACAGCTGCGGAAATACCTTCATTCCTTAAAAGCTCAGAAGCCTTTACTGCAGGAACAATCATGTCGCCATATGTAAAAATTGCAGTTTCATTTCCTGAAACAAGCTCTTTTATCCGATAAGGATCAAATTTATCACCTTTCCGGAATACAGACGAAACAGTAAAATCATTTTCAGGAATATTACCCCTCGGATACCGGATCGCAGCAGGTCCGGAATTATTATTTGCGGAAAATTTAATTAATTCTGCAAGTTCAGTACCGTTTGAGGGAGCAAATAATCTGAAGTTGGGAATCGATTTAATAAAAGCAACATCAAGAAGTCCGTGATGGGTTTCTCCGTCTTCTCCCACAATACCGGACCTGTCTATCAGAAATCTGACCGGCAGATTCATTAATGCC
Source organism: Spirochaetota bacterium (assembly GCA_016928815.1). Classification (GTDB taxonomy): domain Bacteria; phylum Spirochaetota; class UBA4802; order UBA4802; family JAFGJZ01; genus JAFGJZ01. The sequence goes on along the minus strand of JAFGJZ010000002.1, from coordinate 3,108 downwards.
ACGTCATGCACCATCTGATCATAACCGCGCTGAAGAAAAGTCGAGTATACTGCAAAAAACGGTTTGAATCCGTTTTTTGCAAGTGATGCTGCAAGAGTTACGGCATGCTGTTCCGCTATTCCCACATCTATAAATCTTGAAGGATATCTCAATGAAAACTGTTTAAGCCCGGTTCCCTCGGCCATAGCAGCTGTAATAGCAATAATCTTATCATCATTAGCAGCAAGCTCTACCAGTGATGTACCTGCAACTTCTGAAAAATTAGTACCTGTTTTAAGAGCAGTTTCTCCCGTATTTTTATCAAATTTCGGAATACCATGAAATTTAGTCGGGTCATTTTCAGAATGATGATAGCCTTTTCCTTTCTTTGTTACAATATGGATTATTTTCGGACCTGACTTCATTGTTTTAAGATTTTCAAAAAGCATTATCATTTTTTTAATGTTATGTCCGTCTACAGGACCGAAGTATCTCAAACCAAGTTCTTCGAAAATTGAAGAAGGTACAAAAAGTCTTTTTATGCCGACTTCGATTTTCATGAAAAAATTTGCAGAAATTTTTCCAATAAGCGGTATTTTTTTCATGAAAGTATAATAATTTTTTTTAAGTGTGTTATACTGGTGACTGGAAATAACTTCAGTTAAATGTTCTGATAATGCACCGACATTTTTTGATATTGAATGACTGTTGTCATTAAGTATGATTATCAGGTTTTTTTTCAGATGCCCTATCTGATTTAACGCTTCAAAAGCCATACCGCCGGTAAGTGATCCGTCGCCGATTACAGCTATAACATTATGATTTTCATTTTTTAAATCTCTGGCAATTGATTCACCCAGGGCAAGTGAAAGCGATGTTGAACTGTGACCTGTATTATAACAGTCAAATTCAGATTCACATGTTTTAGGAAATCCGCTCAACCCGTTATATTTACGTATCCTGTCAAACAGGTCTTTTCTTCCTGTAATAATTTTGTGAGCATACGCCTGATGTCCAACATCCCAGATTATTCTGTCATCAGGCGTGTTAAAAGTATAATGAAGTGCAAGTGTAAGTTCAACAACGCCCAGTGAGGATGCCAGATGACCGCCATTTTTACAGATTACATCTATTATATATTCTCTGATTTCTTCGGAAAGGGTGATTAATTCATCACCCTTAAGTTTCCGAAGCTGTTCAACGCAGGTAATTTTATCAAGAAGCACAGATAATACCTTAATTTATTTCGCATAATCAATAATTCTGGTTTCACGGATAAGCGTTACTCTGACAATACCCGGGTATTTAAGTTCAGATTCGATTTTAGTCGCAATCTCTCTTGCAAGAATTTCAACTTTATCATCCGGAATAAGTTCATTCGATACAAGAACACGTATCTCGCGGCCGGCCTGAATTGCGTAACATTTATCAACTCCTTTAAAACTCATTGCAATTGTTTCAAGATCCTCAAGACGTTTCAGGTAATTATCAAGCGACTCTCTTCTTGCACCTGGACGCGATGCTGATATAGCATCGGCAATCTGTATTACAATTGCCTCTGAAGATTTTGGTTCCTTGTCATTGTGGTGTGAGGCTATTGCATTGACAACAAGTTCATCTTCACCGAATTTCTTCGCCATCTCGGCACCTATAGTGGCATGAGCGCCTTCACCTTCGACCACGCTTCCTTTACCAATATCATGCAGAAGCCCCGCTCTTTTTGCAAGCTGTACATCAAGTTTCAGCTCTCCTGCAATAATTCCAGCAATGTTTGCAACTTCTATGCTGTGAGAAAGAACACTTTGTCCGTAACTGCTTCTATATTTCAGTTTACCGATATGATACAGTGCATCACGGCTTAAGCCGGGTATTCCAAGTTCAAAAGCATACTTTTCACCTTCATCAAGGATATTATCCTCGATTTCCTGAGTTACTTTTTCAACAACCTCTTCAATTCTTGCAGGATGAATACGTCCGTTCTGTATCAGCCTTTCAAGTGAATACCGGGCGATTTCCCTGCGAATAGGATCAAACCCTGAAATTACAACAACTTCCGGAGTATCATCAATAATCATATCCACGCCTGTCAGGTTTTCAAGGGTACGGATGTTTCTTCCCTCGCGGCCGATTATTCTTCCTTTCATATCATCAGACGGTAATGATACCGTAGTTACCGTACCCTCTGAAGTATATTCAGTACAGTTTCTCTGAATAGCCGAAAGTACAATCTCTTTTGCTTTTTTGTCTGCTGATCTTTTCGCATCTTCTTCAATTTTATTGATAAGCTTAATTGACTGAAACCGGACCTCGTCTTCCAGTTCTTTTATCAGCATGGCTTTTGCCTGCTCTTTAGTAAGACCGGAAATTCGTTCAAGTTCCTTCCGATACCGCTCGAATTCGTTTTTCAGTTCATTTTCTTTTTCTACATTTTCTTTTTCACGGTATTCTAATTCTTTTTCTTTTTTATTTAAGGTATTGAATTTTTCTTCCTGAAGTTCCTCTTTCTGAAGCAGCCGTTTTTCAAAAGACTGCTGTTCGCTTCTTCTTTCGCGCATTTCTTTTTCAAAAAGAGTTTTCTCCTGAATTAACTGATCTTTTGCCTCAATCAGAAGTTCTTTACGTTTAGCTTCCGCGTCTTTATAAGCATCCTGAATAATTCTCTGAGCTCTCGCTTCGTCAGAACTTAATTTAATTTTACCGATCAGTAATCTGACGAAATATCCGACAGCAGAACCGGCAATAAAAATCCCTAAATATAAAAGGAGGAGTTTAATTGTCTCCATAGTGTCCTCCGCAGTAACATGTTATTTTACTGTCTGAAACTTTTCATGTAAACGGGGGATGATGAAGTCAGGAACAAGGTTAGATATATCACCGTGATAAGAGGCAGCCTCTTTTACGATTCTGGATGATACAAATGAGTATTCGGTATCAGCCATTAAAAATATTGTTTCTATATCAGATGCTAATTTCTTGTTCATTAAAGAAATAGCATATTCATATTCATAATCCGCTGTCGCTCTAAGACCTCTGATTATTATGGAAATACTATTTTCTTTACAGAAATTAACAAGTAACCCTTTAAAAGATTTTATTTCTATCCGTTCCATTCCGGAACAACATTTCTCT
>JAFGJZ010000036.1 GCA_016928815.1 Spirochaetota bacterium | reverse complement strand
TCACAAAATCAATTGAAATAAGCACCTTCGGACTGCTGCTTGGTCTTGCGTTTTATCTTTCATTTTTATTTTTTGAATCAGAATTGAAAAATAATGGAAAAGATCCGGAAATTGCATATAAACTGCTTATAGCAATTATTCCCAGCGCGATCATTGGAGCTAAAATAATTTCAATATTCAGCAGATTCTCAGAATTCATCTCAAACCCGCTGAATATTCTTTTTTCCGGTGCAGATCTTTCATTTTATGGGGGTCTGATACTTTCCATAATCGTATCAGTAATAGTACTTAAGGTCATTAAAGAGGATTTTTTCGAAATCGCTGACATACTTGCTCCGGCTGTTATGCTAGGCTATTCAATCGGCAAATTCGGTTCCCATCTTTCGGGTTTCAGTTATGGAATAAAGACTTCATCTTTCCTTGGCGTTGCCTATCCAAACGGTTACACACCTGTTTCAGCATCCGTTTATCCGACAGCACTTTTTGAAATGTTTATCAGCATGGTATTTTTCATTCTGCTTATTAAACTGAGTAAAAAAAGTCTTCCTAAAGGAACCCTTTTTCTCGGAACACTGGCACTGAACAGTATTACTTTTTTCATGATGAATTTCATTACAGCTGACATTAAAGTATTTTTATCTTTGTCTGTTAACCAGATTTTAAGTATCACTACTTTTATCATTTCAGCGGTAATAATAAGCATAAGTACATTAAAATCAGTTTCCAGATAAAACTGCAGAATTCTGATAACGGCAGCTATAGCTGCCGTTTAACTCCTTTTTATTAATCAATAACATTTATCTTCTTTTAATTAATTGACAATACAAAATGCAGTCTGTATTCTTAGGTCATACTTGTTATTAATGGAGAGAGCATGAAAAAAACATTTATTTCCGCTGTTTCAGCTGTAATAATTTCCATTACTTTATCTGCAGAACCGGGAAAAACCGCTGTATTTAATCTTCATCCTGTTAACATATCTGCGTCAACAGCCGGTTACATTACAGATGCTGTACGACGGGAACTTTCCTTTTTCAAGGAATATGACGTTTTATCTTCTGAAGAAATGTCATCAATGATAAACAAGGATGAAATTGAAAATTCACAGCTTTGGAATAATCCCTCAAAGGCCGGCCTGTATGCTGAAATGCTTAACTGCAGCATAATTTTTGCCGGTACTATTGAAAAAAAACCCGACCGATATATCATAACACTTATTCAGATCGATCCTAAGACAAATAAAAATGAAAAAATCGTAAAAATTGAAAAAGCGATTCAGGAGGAAAAACTCTATTTTCTCGCGGAAGAAGCGGTTAAATCAATAGTTTTCTCTAAAAAAGGAAGTGTGTCCCTTGTTTCCGGAACGGAATTCAATGCTCCCGCACTGTCTCTTGTTTCCAAAGGCGTTTTTACAATGGGCAGTGAAAACGGAAACAAACCGGAAAATCCCGTACACAGAATCAATATTACCCATGATTTTTACATGTCGAAATATGAAATCAGCAATGCTCAGTACTGTACAATGCTGAATTATGCCCTTAAAAATGACAGACTCAAAATAACAAAAAAATTCGTAAAAAATTCGGAAGGCAGTTCAAAAATACTATACAATCTGAATTTAAATGACAGAGGAATCAGGGCTTCGATTTATTTTGACGGAAATTTATTTAAATATAAAAGCGGATACGGCGAAATTGCAGCAACCGGTATCACCTGGTATGGAGCGGCATTTTTCTGCAATATGCTAAGCATAAGCGAAAAATTAACTCCACTTTATGATCTTAAAAACTGGACTTCCGTTCTGTTTAATTTTAAAGGCTACAGACTTCCGACTGAAGCAGAATGGGAATTTGCAGCACAGGGAGGAAGATTCAGCAAAAAGTTTGCCTATCCGGGCAGTGATAATTTCAGTGAAACAGCATGGCTTAAAGATAATTCGGACATGAGACTGCATGAATCCGGGCTGCTTAAACCCAATGAACTTGAAATTTATGACATGTCAGGAAATGCCGCAGAGTGGTGCAATGATTTTTATGATGCCGGATATTATACAACTGAAGAGCAGACCAATCCTTCAGGACCAGATTACAGCGCATATCATTCGCTTCGCGGCGGAAGTTACAGATCAAACCCCTTAAGATCGGCAGTATACTCCAGAAATTATCTGAATTCCGAAAAATCGTCTTCGGAATCCGGTTTCAGACCTGTTCTGATTATACCGTAAAATATAAATTTTCTGCAGTAAATATACCTGCAGAAAATTTAACAGCTGTATTACATTGAGGCAAGGATTTCCTTTTTCTTTGCATCAAATTCTTCCTGTGTAATAAAACCGTTATCAAGCATCTGCTTCAATTTACCTAGTTTTGCAGCCGGGTCATCAGCTGCAGGAGCTGCCTGATTCTGCTGACCGCCCATCATTCCTGCCATCATCTGTCCCATACCCATTCCGGCACCCATCCCCATGCCCATACCTGCAGCTCCGCCTTCATTTGCGGCTGCAGCTTTCAGTGCATCAAGCTTCTGCATGTCAGCATAGTTAAGACCCACAGCAGCTGCCGCCTGGGCTTCAGCAGTCATATCAGCTATCCGGTTTATGCGTTTCATGGTATCTTCATCAAAAGAAGTACCTTCTATTTTAAAATCCGTAATTTCAAAACCGAGTCTAACGAATTCATCAATTAATTTTCCTTTAATGCCATCGGAAAGTTCATTTCTCTGGGCATCAATATCAGCATACGAGAATTTTGATTCTGCAAAAAAATCAGCAAGCGGCCCTAACATTCTGCTTTTCATCATATTATTGAAATCTGAAACATAGTAATCATTTACTGCACCTACTATTTCAGTGAAAAATCCGCCCGGATCAGCTATTCTGAAACTGAAATTTCCGAATGCACGCAGACCTACTGGAAATTTGTAAGTCGGATCCTGATATTTTATTACTGAAGGAGTACCCCATTTCTGATCGACAATCTCAGTAGTTTTGAAAAAATAAATCCCTACCTTATGTTCGCTCTGAAATTTCTGCATGAAGGATGATATTGTTGTCCAGAATGGAATATTTGCCGTTTTCAGATCAGTAATCCCCTGATCAGTAATTACCGCTTCAAGTTTCCCTTCATGAACGAAAATACAGCCCTGACCGGGTCCCACAATCAGTTTAGAAGCATTTTTTATTTCGTTGCCGTCATCAGTCCATTTATAGAAAAGAGAATCAGGATTCGGATTTTCCCATTCTATAACCGACCTTAACTGTCCTTTAACTTTATCCCATATTGCCATTATAATCTCCTTATAATTCTGATATGAGTAAGATTCTGCATATTTGATACAATTTTTCAAGAAATATTTAAAAAAACGGGCGGTTTGGAAAAATTTAATAATTTGCGTTTTTTGTCATTTTCCGAAGAAAAATGAATATTATAGGGCTAAATCATTTAACTAAACTGATTGACCTAAAAAAATTTTTTTGATTGAAATATGCAAAGATATAAATAACTTTAACACATGCATATTACTGAAAAAATCAGAAAATTGAGTATAAAATGAATTTTACGGTCCCGTTAAATCTGCCTGTCGTCCTGCTTCCTCCATTATGTTTTGGAGCTCTCATTGCCGGTGTTTCCCTGTTCGTATATATGTATATTGTCTACAGAAAACCATTATACGGTTCAATTTTATTCGCAGGTATTCTGGCATTAATATTTGTCGGAAGTGAAACTTTACTGCTGTATGTCGGAAGCATAAGATTAAATATCACAACCGGCCGTTTTTTTCATATTACCGAACAGTTATCAGGCGTGTATTATCTTACGGTACTTCCTTTTCTGCTGCAGCAGTTTTTAAAGGTCACTCCCAAATGGAGAGTTTTCAATCATTACCTGATCATCATATCAGCCGTATTAAGCACCATCATTTTCATAGCAGCCCTTGTTCAACCCGATCTTTTCATCAGTCTGACGGAGCATCAGCCGACCTGGCAGACACTGCAGGTGAATTATGCCCGCGGCAAAGAAGGTATATTATATCAGATCAGGGATACCCTTCTCGGTATTTACATGATATATTCATTTATCTGTATCATTTATGATCTTCGGAAAAGAGAAGACAGGGAATATGTAATTTATCTGGGAATTGCCATTTTTTCCGGATTTCTTGGAGCACTGATCGATATTCTTTATGTTTATCTGGAATTCTATATTGATTTTATCAGTTTTAATTTTTCACGTTTCTCCCTTGGAATAACACTTCTAATTGCCGTCATGATGGCAGGTACGATGAAACAGTTTATTCTTTCAGCTAAAAAACTGGAAATAGTTCATCAGAAACTTGTTTACTCGGAAAACAGATTCAGATGTCTGGTCAACGGAACTGACGACATAGTTCTGACTTCAGATACAAACTTCAATCTTATTTCAGCAAATACGGCGGCACTGAAACAATTCGGCATCGAAAAAGAAAAATTAGGAGAGATCAATATTGTTGAACTGTTTGACTGCAGCAGAAACAAAGACAAGGTTGCTTCACAGATTTTAAAGGAAAAACTGGACAATTTTCTAGCATCATCATCATCACTTTGCATTAAAGGAATGCTGCTTGATAAATACGGCGAATTCGCCTACGAATATAACATGATATTTGAAAAAGTGATTCTTGACGAAAGGATGGAAATTATCATTCATGCTTCAAGAACAAATGTAAAGGTTGTTTCAGAATACATCGTATCGGAAAGCATGTGTCTGGTAATGAACAATCAGGTTCTGAATGTCGAAGAAATATGCAGCAGGCTTACGGTAAACCTTACAAAATTCATGCCTGTTCATAAAATCAATACAATTAAAATCGGACTGCGTGAAGTAATAATAAACGCCATTGAACACGGAAATCTGAGTATTTCATTTGAAGAAAAAACTAAGCTTACCCTTTCAGACCAGTATGTTTCACATATAATAAATCTTCAGAAGAAACCGGAATTCCGCGACAAAAAAGTCACTATTGAGTACAAATTGAAAACAGATTCGGTTGAATACTGTATTACTGATGACGGTGAAGGATTTAATTATCGTGAGATACTTGCAGAACTTAATGATAAAAATGACAATGACATGCTGGCTCACGGCAGAGGACTGATAATGACACTGAATATATTTGATAATGTCTCATTTAATGAAAAAGGCAACAGCGTGACTCTTATCAAAAACTTCGGACAGGTCTGAAATGACTGAAAGACCCGTGCCTGATCTGAATACTTTTACCGGTTCCATAACCAGGAATGCAATACTGCCGCTGAAAACAATTCACATGTCACAGATAATTCTCATCATGCCGTATTCACTGATGTTCTGGTTACTACTGAAGGATCAGACCGGCACTGAAAATTACCCGGAATTAATGGCGCTAATCTCGCTGATTTATTCCGTATTATATGTCCTGTTTTTTTCAGCATGCAGACTGCTGTATAAACGTCAACTGAAGAAATGCAGTCCCGTACTTTTCGAAAAAATTAAAAAACAATTCCCGGAACATGCGGAAAAAACCGATGAGCAGTTATATATTCTTCAGATACAGAAAGCTACGAATATCTTTTATGCTTTTCTGGATGCATATTCTCTGGCCGGCATGATATTATTAATCGTATTAATTAAAAACGGTACTGATATGAGCAGCATGAGAGCCTGGATAAATGCGGTACCTATGGTCTGTACGATTCTTCATGCCGCAATTACATATCCCGATGCAGATAAATTAATTAAAATTTTTAAAAAATATATCATGCGGCAAGTTTAAATGTCTTTCAGTTTCATACCCAGATGATAAAAATCCTTTCCTGTAATTTCTGAAAAGTAAAACAGCGCAATCAGATAACTTTCCTTGAAAATGAATAGAAATTTTGTTTCTCTGCTTCTGTACATTGAGGTAGGAGTCGCTGAAGGATAAACTTCCAGACCGAATTTTTTTGCAATCAGCGAAGCACGAAGCAGATGATAAGGATCGCTGACGAGATAAAACTTTTTAAATCTGTAATTCAAAGCAATCAATGAAGCATATTGAATATTTTCTTCAGTATTCTGTGAATAATTTTCCACAAAAATTCTGTTTTCAGGCACTCCATGTTTAATGGAATACTGTTTTGCAATAATTGATTCACCAGCTTCACCCGGGAAACCCTTGCCACCGGTAAAAATTATGTACTTAACCTGTTTTTTTTCATACAGTTCAATGGCATGGTTGATTCTTTCCCTGAATACGGGTGAAGGTTTATTCCCCCATGCCGCTGCTCCCAGCACGATTGCCGCATCCGCTTTAACGGTATATACTTTTTTACCGTACAGATATACAGCCAGTGAAATAGACGTAAATGTCACAATGGAGACAACTGCCAAAAAGGACAGCACTCTAGGCAGTAAATATTTTACCGGATTTTTCCTCATCTGGCGGTAATGTCATCCATTACATAAAATGTCAGACTGTTATTACCATAGGATTTTGTTTTTACCATGCTGAAATTTCCAAATGATTCAGGAAGATTATTTTTAGCATAATGCTGCATTACTATTACGCAGTCATCAGCGTAAATGCTGTAGCAGTTCAGTTCTTCAATTATATTTTTATATATTTCAGCCGGACCGGAAATCTTTTCATAGGGAGGGTCAATAAAAATAAGATCAAATCTGTAGCCTGCATTTTCCAGATACGGAATCAGCTTTCTATACTCCCTGTTGCTCAGTTCATAATTATTTACGCCGAGATTCTTAATAAATTCTTTTATGAAATTAAATCTTTTAAAATCAAACTCATTTAAGAATACCGAACCTGCACCGCGGCTGAGGGCTTCATATCCGATCTGTCCGGAACAGCTGAACATGTCAAGAAAAACCGAATTTTCAATCCGGTCCTGAAGAATGGAAAACAGCGCTTCTTTCACCTTATCAGTGGTAACATCAGCATCACCATGGACTTTGTTACCGAACGGTATCGTACGCCCTTTAAAAGTACCGGCAATTATTCTCATTTACAGGCGTCATTCAGTTCCTTAAGAAATTTTTCGCCGTCAAGACCGTTATTTCTGATCACTATTCTGACAGTATCCTGTGAAATACCTTTACATTCAGCACAAAGCAGTTTATATGATGAAAAAACGTTCATTATATTTTTATTGATTTTTAAAGCTTCTGAAATTTTAGTGTCCATTGTTATCTGCATCATTCCCCCGAAAAAGTAGAAAAAAAATTAATAAAATTGTTGCAATAATACTGAAATATCAGAATTATGTCTACAAATTTTTCAATGTGGGGAAAAAGATGGCAAAGTGTGAAGTTTGCGGAAAGTCTATTCTGTTTGGCAACAATGTAAGCCATTCGAACGTAAAAACAAAAAAAATCTGGAAGCCGAATGTTAAAAAGATCAAAGTTATGCTTGATAAACAGGTTGTTAGAAAATATGTCTGCACAAGATGTATCCGTTCCGGAAAAATATCTAAAGCAGTTTAAATCTGATTATGATATAATTACATATAAAAAAGCATGACCTAAGTCATGCTTTTTTATGCAGTTTATCTTACCTTCCTGAATACCTTTTTAAGTGTAATAGCACCATACGGACATATTTCATGACAACAGTAGCAGGTAATGCATTTTGTATAATCTATGCCGATTTTGTTCTCACTTTTCAGGAAAACGGCGGCACCGGCTGCGCAAATTTCCTCGCATTTTCTGCACCGCAGACATTTTTCATGGTCGATTAGCGGCTTTGGTATGATAAAATTCCGGATAAAATTATACAAACCGGGAGGCATCATATTTTTTATAAAACCGGAATCGGATAAAATTTCTATCTTTTCAAAACCGGCTATGCTGATTTCCTCAGGTCTCAATCCAGGATATTCAATATCATTTTTATCAGATATCCAGTTTTCATTTTTCCTATTTAGGGCACATTTTATTACCGGAAGTTCAGGAGGATCATATCCGATAATTGATGAAGAAGCATAATCAATTGCAAGTGCATTCATTCCGGCAGCAATAAAACCGGTATTATAAGGACGGCCGTTACGGGGGCCATGTCCATCCATTGATACAACTGCATCGAGAATGGAAAAAACCGGTTTAACAAGGATATTCAAATCATTAATCATTCCTGCAAAATTTTCTTTTTCAGGGAAGCGCACATGGAATTTCGATTTTCCAAGTCCTTTTACAAGTCCGAAAAGATTTTTCATTGCTCCGGTATGATACATCATTGAATGAGTTTTAAGTTTAGGAAGATTGATAATAAGGTCATTATCCTGTACTGCTTTCACAACAGTAAACCTTTTCACAAGCACTCCGTCCGGATTGTCAATTGAAACTGTATTAATAAAATCCGCCGTCTTAATGCCGTATTTATCCATAATATCCTGATAACCGTTTTTTTTTAGACAAACCGACAGCTTTTCCACTGCAGGAGAATCACCGGCTGATACTGTAAACCCGTTTTCTAAAAAATATCTGACAACTGCCTCAAAAAAAACAGGATGGGTAGTTACAGCCTCTTCAGGATCGGCTGCCGTAAGAATGTTAGGTTTAATCAGAACCTTTTTGCCTGCTGCTTTGAGCACATCTATCCCTGCAGTTTTATCAACTGCGGTCCGGATAATCTGATAAATTTTTTCCGCGTCATAATCATAACACCGTTCAATAAAAACCTTATGTTTCATCAATACCTTCAATAAATTTCATTGATGCAGAATTCATACAGTATCTCCTGCCTGCAGGTTCAGGTCCGTCATTAAATACATGCCCCAAATGTGCACCGCAGACGCTGCAGACAACCTCAGTCCGCTGCATAAAGTGTGAATTATCTTCATTCAATCTGACATTTAATGCATGTACAGGATTCGTAAAACTGGGCCAGCCTGTCCCGGAATTAAATTTATCACCTGAATGAAACAGATGGTTTCCGCATCCCTTACAGACGTATAGGCCGTATTTTTTATTGTTATTATATTCATTATCAAAGGCACGTTCCGTGCCTTTTTTCCTCATAATTTCAAATTCTTTTACTAAAAGCCTGTCTGCCCAGAAATTATCATCCTGCGGAAATGGTTCCGCATTCTCAAAAGAACCGGAATTATAATTAAAAACAATATTCTTATCCCCTGAACACATAAATACCCTCCCATGCTAAAATAATTTATTCAAAAATCGATTTTAATTTTAACAGTTTAGTAAATTATAGCATCATGAGAAAGATTTTTCAGCAAATCCATTTCATTTTCATTAAGTTTATATATTCTATACAGTAAAAAACCGGCAGACTGAAAATACCACTATATGATATTTTCAGTAAAACGGATTTTTCAATATCAGATGATGAACTATTTCCGTGCAATCTGTATTACACCTGTATTTCCATCCACTTCAAGCATTGTACCGTCTTTAATCATGCTGATTACGCCGTGCGCATTTGAAATAACCGGAATGTCAATGGCCATTCCTACGGTTTTTGCATGATCATTAATATCATCTTCCTGGAGGATAATGGCGGATGCCCTCTTCATAAGAGGAAGAATTGAATTATCCGTTGACGCAATTATAAGAACATCATTATCGGAAAACTTTTCAAAACCTTCCTTCTCAGTACGGCACACACATGCTTTTCCGTACGCCTTGCCCTCAACAAGTTTTTTCCCGCGCGTAATTACATCTCCAACTGTCTCAATTCTCATGACATTTGTCATCCCCGAACGTCCCACAGGCACTCCGGCGGTAATTACCGCAAGATCACCGTCCTTAACAAGACCGGATTCCTTTGAATGATCCATTGCCGAATGAAACAGATCGTCAAAAGTTCCTTTCTCTTCGGCATGTATCGGATAGACTCCCCATGCAAGTCCGATCTGATGAAAAGATTTTTTTTCAGGTGTCGTAGCAATGATGTTTATGGCCGGTCTGTATTTTGCGATTGAAAAAGCAGTTCTTCCTGATTTAGTAACAACAATAATGGCATCCGCATTAAGATTATAGGCAGTCGTAACAGCCGCATTTGTTACGGCATTGGTGATATCGTTTGTCTCCTTAAATCCGCCCGTAAAATAGCGCTTTCTGTAATTAATATTTCCCTCAGTCGCTTCGGCTGTTTTTGACATTACTTTCAGGCATTCAACAGGGTATTTACCCGCCGCAGTCTCGCCTGAAAGCATGACAGCAGTTGTAAGATCATATATAGCGTTGGCCACATCACTTACTTCAGCCCTTGTCGGTCTCGGATTGGATATCATGCTTTCGAGCATCTGGGTTGCAATTATTGCCGGCTTGCTCAGGGAAATCGCCTTTGCAATAATCATTTTCTGAATTTGAGGGACCTGCTCATAACTAACCTCGACTCCAAGGTCACCTCTGGCAACCATTACTCCATCCGAGAGATGCAGAATTGTATCAATATTTTCAACTCCTTCGGAATTCTCGATTTTAGAAATTATTCCGATGCTGCTGCCGTTATTATTGTCCAGAAGGTTCCTGAGCGCGATTACATCTTCACCGTTTCTTACAAAACTTGCAGCAATGAAATCAAAATCATTTTCAATCCCGAAAAGAATATCAGCTTTGTCTTTTTCACTTATCGCCGGCAGGTTCAGTTTTGCTCCGGGGACATTGACGCCTTTTTTTGAACTTACAATACCGGAGTTGAGAACTTCACATTCGATTGCATCCTTCATGATTTTCAGAACCCTGAGTTCAACACGTCCGTCATCAATCAAAATTGTTTTTTTATCACCAAGATCCTTCGGCAGATCCGGATATGAAATCGGAATTACCGTATCACTTCCCTTTACATCTTTTGTAGTAAGCGTCACCGTAGTACCGGCATTAAGCATTACCCCGCCTTCAGGCATTACACATGTCCGTATCTCGGGACCTTTTGTATCAAGCAGAATCGCAACAGGAAGCCGGTGCTTGTCACGCAGTTTTTTCACGGCATTCACTCTGACCAGATGTTCTTCATGACTGCCATGACTGAAATTTACCCTGGCGACATTCATTCCATTCAGAATAAGCTCTTCAAGAACGTTATCCTTATCAGTCGCCGGTCCTAAGGTACAGATAATTTTGGTTTTTCGCATATATTTTCCCTGAATTTAAATTTTTAATCCAATAATGTATTATCCGCCCGCACCTGATATGTGTCAACAAAATATATTTAACATTAAGTACTAATTTTGTTTTGACAGTATAACCAATCCATAAAAAAATCAAAAAATTATTAAGACAGGTACCTTTTTCAAGATAAATTTGTGTTTAAAAAGGAATGTGATAAATTAAAAACGTTAATTGATATGGAGAGAAAATTGAAAAAACCTATATTTATTATTACCTGTATT
>JAFGJZ010000035.1 GCA_016928815.1 Spirochaetota bacterium | reverse complement strand
CTGAATGTCCTCTTCCGGACATTTGAAGAACTGTATCATCAAATGATTGAACCCCTAGTTCTATAATTGAAACATGATATTGTTTTAAAAGCGTCAGTATCTTTTCATTAATGAAATCCGGACGGGTGGAAATTCTTATCCGGGATATCAATTTTTTCTGATATGCATCATCTGCAGTTTCAAGAAGAGATATCATTATTTTCTGATCAATGGCAGTGAAACTGCCGCCGAAAAAGGCGAGCTCAAATATGCCCTCATCTCGTGCAGAAACCCTATAGTCCTGAATTTTCTGCATTATTTCATCACGGGAAATAATTGAACTTATTCCGGTAATTGCATATTGATTGCAGAATACACAATTATGCGGGCATCCGATATGGGGAATAAAAACAGGAATTATTGTAATTTTTCGTTTTTTCATTTTTTTCAGGATAAAGAAATATGCTTTGAACGGTCAATATTATTTTTTTTTGTAAAAAAAGGCGCTTTTTCCACTGAAGGTAATCTTTTTTTATCCTTCTGGTGTTACATTTAGAAAATATCTGGTTGACAATAAATAACAGGTGTTATTTATTGTGCTGATTATTAATGGAATTATTCTTAATAAATGAATTAATTTCATTTAATTTTATTATTACAAAAAAATTTGTTCATTTTCATTTTTAAAAGTAAATGAATTGCAATTTAAAAAAAACAATTAATGTTTCTTTTAAATTTAAATTTTCATGTAATAAAATTTCAGGTTTTACGTTTTTTATATGAGGTGTTTTGTCGTTATCATCTCAAGTCGCGAAATGTTGCATTTTAGTGAAAAGATCATAAGGTATTAGGAGAAAAAATGGAAAAAATAATCAGATATTTAGATAAAAATCATCTTTTTGTTACTTTATTGCTGATATTTATAGGTATCAGTTCAGTTTTCTCATTATCACAGATGAAACGGCAGCCCTATAAAAACGTGGATATGATGGAGCTGCGTATCACATCAATTTATCCCGGAGCTTCGCCTGAAGATGTTGAATTGAATGTTACTTTTAAAGTTGAGGAAGCTATTAAGGAAATTGACGGCATTGATTCTTATTATTCAAAGTCGGAGGAAAATGTTTCAACCGTAAATGTTAAAATTGACCAGGAAGTAAAAAATCCGCAAAAAGTTAAGGATGATATAAAAAGTGCAATTGATGGAATTTCTGACTTCCCGAAAGATATGGAGAAAAGACCTGAAATTTTTGATATGGTTATTGAAAATGTACCTATCATTGATATCGGTCTGACATATCCTGAAGAAAATATGCCTGTTTTGCGTGAAAATGCTAAAGCATTAAAAAAAATGCTGTTGGAGCTTCCGAGCGTCGGTAAGATTTATGAACATGGAATAAGAGACAAAGAAATTCATATTCTTTTAAATAAAAATAAACTAAAGGAGAAATATATTTCTTTTGAAGAGGTTATTGCATCAATTCAGAATAATAATCTCAGAATCAGCGGCGGTTCAATCGAATCATATACTGAAGAAAAGGGAATCGTGACTTTTTCGGAATTTTCTGATCCTTCGCAAATTGAAAATATAATTATCAGGACCGGTGAATATTCGGCCAACAGCGTTAAAATTAAAGATGTCGGCCAGGTGGTTGTATCCTCGGAGGATTCCTCGCAGATATACCGGTTCAGCGGAAAACCCGGAGTTGCTCTTCATGTTACAAAAAAAGGTGCAAAAGATGTAATACGCGTCATTGATAATGAAATTAAGCCTCTACTGAAAAAATACAATGAAATAAATGCTCCTGAAGGAATGGAAGTTATAATTCTTAAGGATGAAAGTAATGAAACGAAAGCAAGACTGAGCATGGTTATTAACAATGCAATCCTGGGGTTTATTCTCGTGCTTCTTGTTCTTTTTCTCTTTCTGGATAAAAAAATCGCTTTCTGGACTGCTTTCGGCATACCTGTTTCCATTGCTGTTACATTCATTTTGCTGAGATTTACTGATGTTAGCATCAATTCAATTTCCTTATGCGGTTTCATTGTGGTTCTGGGAATGCTTGTTGATGATGCGATCATTATTGCGGAAAGTATTTTCAGGCTTAACGAAGAAGGAATTACTGGCATTGAAGCGGCAGTATCAGGCACAAAACAGGTCATAATTCCTGTCGTCGGAACTGTTCTTACTACAATAATTACATTTTCTGTAATGTATTTCATTCCTGGAATGGAAGGACAGTTTGCTGCAGAAATTCCGACAATTGTAATTATCATGCTTTCTGCAAGTCTTTTTGAAGGTTCGATTCTTCTTCCGGTTCATTTGGCGGGTGGAAAAAAATCAGAACCTAAAAAAATTGTAATGAATAAAAGCAGTAATCCGCTTTTCAATGCAATAAACGTCGTAATGTTTGCAATTGCGTTTGTTGTCTATTTTCCCGTGTATCTGACATGGCAGATGATATCACGTTTTCCGGGTCTGATTGCCCATGCTCCCCTTGGTTTTATATTCAGGCATATGGAGAGAATTTATTCAAAGATTCTTTTGAAAATCCTGAAACATAAGTATATTTCAATTATATCAGTTGTTGTAATCTGGGGCATTGCCATGTTCACAGGTGTTGAAACGGCTGAATTTGAGATGTATCCGATTGATCAATCAAGTGAAGTCATGCTGATTGGTAAAACAATAGGCGAGAGCAGTCTTGATTTTACATCCAAGCAGACGGTTGAAATTGAAAAAATCATTAAATCATTTCCCGAGAAAAATGCAATCAAATCATATGTAACCGAAGTCGGAACGTATGAGAATGACGGGAAAAGATACAATGGTTCAAATGTATTCGGTATTACAATTAATCTTATTCCGTCAAATTTAAGAAAGGCAAGGGCGACAGATGTTAAAGAATACCTGAGTAAACATCTTGCTGGATTGTCAGAAATTGAAGAGTTCTATTTCATCATTTCAGGGGGGGGGCCGCCTGCAGGCAGACCTGTGGAAGTTGAGATTATGGGAAATGACAATATCAGAAGAAAGGAAATTGCTGATGAAATTAAAAGTTCACTTGCTGCAATGGGTGTCGTTGACATAGATACTACTGATAAAAAAGGTAAACCTGAAATCCGGCTGCTTCCGAAATATCAGGAGATAGCTAAATCAATGACCAGCGTATCGTCCATTTCCAATACCATCAGAACTGCGATAGATGGTCTCATTGTTTCATATCACACGACTGCTGATGAGAAAATTCCTTTCAGGGTGAAACTTGATGAAAAATCAAAGGATTTTAACAACCCGTTAAAGGATTTATATGTCAGAAATAATCTTGGTAAGCTTGTAGATGTGAATGAACTGGTCAATCAGACAAAGTCATATGCATCCCAGAATATCTATCATTATAACGGTGAAAGAACAACAACAATCAGCGGTGACCTTGTTAAAATTACCCCTGTTGAATTAAATGCGAAATTAAAGGAAAAATACAGCAATTTTGAAAAGGATTATCCGGGATTTAAACTTGTTATCGGCGGTGAGGCTGAACGGAGCGGAGGTGTTGTCGGAACGCTAATATTTATGATAATAATTGCATTTATTGCCATTTATTTTATTCTGGTAATTCAGTTTAAAAGTTTTTTCCAGCCTGCAATTATTATATCCGCGGTTCCTTTCGGAATAGCGGGAATATTGCTTGCATTTTCATTTCATAAAATTGAAATATCCATGATGGCGATGATCGGTATTCTGGGTTTTGTCGGCGTTGTTGTCAATGATTCAATTGTAATGGTGGATTACATAAATACGGAATTTAAGGAGATTTCAGGATATACATTTACTGAAAAGATTGGAATAATTGCACAGGGAGCCAAATTGCGGCTTCGTCCGATTTTTCTGACAACTGTTACAACCTGTGCGGGGCTTTTCCCGTCGGCATACGGACTGCTCGGTTCAACTGATATTTTCATATCCGGTATGGTTTTTGCCATGTTCTGGGGATTGATAACAGGTACTCTTTCAGCATTATTTATTGTGCCGCTGATATATCTGCAGGTTGAAGAAGTTATTGCATATTTCAGGCGGATGCTGGTGAAATTATAAATTGCGGGTTTTTTCAAAATATTGTTTACAATAAATGTATTGTATAAAATTTTTTTATTGTTATATTATATTACAGGAGATTTAAATATGAAAAAAAGTTTTTTAATATTTACTATGATGTTTATGTGCTTGGTATCATTTACTGGGCTCGTAAATGCACAGGATCAGGAAAATGGTAAAATAGAAATTGATACTGCATCAGAATACTGTTTCATCATAAATGACCAGAAGATGACACTGGATCAGTTTATCGGTGTAATTCTGAAACAGAATCTGGATCTGGTTTCCAAACAGTATGATTATGCTATCACGGATTCCGATCTGAAAAAGTTCAAATCCAAATATGCCACTTATATTAACGGCGAAGTCGGATATTCAACTTCATCATTTGATGAAAATATGCAGGCAGTAAATAACGGGGTTGAATCTTCAAAAACCGTTTCTGCCACGGCGAGCATCATGCAGATGTTTTCTACTGGAACTACGGTTACAGCAGGTACTTCCTACAATAATACCGTTAAAGACATGGGATCTGCTGACATTGAATACTATCAGCCTGTTATATTCGTTTCTGTTCAGCAGGAACTTCTCAAGAACATGTTCGGACGCAATGACCGTTCCACTTCAAAGATACTTGAGAACGTTTCTGAAACAAAAAAACTTTATGTTGAATATGAAATGACCGGTCTTGTACTTCAGTCTTTAATTGATTACTGGACTCTTGCTCTTAATCAGAATTCCCTGCTTAATGATGAGAGAAAACTCAGGGAATCAAGAAACCTGAGAAACATTATCGCGCAGAATGTAAAACTGGGTCTCGCTGAAAATTATGATCTGAATCTTTATAACTCTCTTGTTGCATCAAGCGAGTCTGCAGTTGCGCAAAGCAGAAAACAATATAATGATTCCATCAGACTTGTACTGAGAAGGCTGAATTTCGATTCAAATGCTAAACTATCGGATGTGCAGATTGTCGCACAAAAGTATGACGCTGAAAGTGAAGAGATTCTTCTAAATAAGGCGTTTGAAAACAGGGTTGATTATCTTAATGCAAAATTATCCGTTGAAAACGCAAAACTGGAGGCAGGTATTTACGGAAATGAGAATATGCCGTCACTTAAAGCTGAATTAAACGCCAACTCTCTTGGAATGAACGATGAAATGGGGCAGGCATACAGCGATTCATTTGCAATGAAAAATCCGACCGTTGAAGTGAAACTTACTGCAAGTTATCCGTTAGGCGGTTCAGCCGATAAAATTAACAAACGTGATGCCGACTATTCCTATGAAAAATCATTGAAACAAATGGAAAAAGTTGAACGCGAAGTAAGGGATGATATTAAAAGCAAACTTGAAAATATTGAAACAAGTTATTTTCTATATACCAAAGCAAAGGAATCAAGAGCCCAGTCTGAAATTTATTATTCCCGTCTGGTGGCAAATCTCAGAAGAGGACGGCTTACTGCCGCTGCGGTTAAACAGGGTCTGGATTCTCTGATTGACAGCCGCCAGCGTGAGCTTCAGGCGCTTGTTTCATATAACATTTCAATATTGCAGCTTGATATCGCAACAAATATCCTTTTTAAAAAGTATAATATTTCAGTTACTGATTATTTCCCTTCTGAAAAGTAATCATTTAATTTTTTAACACAAGCATCGGGATAAAATTCAGATCTTATTCGTTTTATCCCGATGTTTTATTATTGATTAATTTCCTGCCTCTGAAATAATACGTATATGAATTCAGGTAAAACAAAAATATCAGTGATAAGTATTGCTCTTTTTTTCTTCATGTTGCCGTGCATGTTAAAAGCGTATCAGACTGTAGGATTTTCATACACCCGTGATTTTTCAGATGATCTGGAATACAGCAGTTATTCAGCGTTTTTAATGTCATCATCTTCGCATGATTCTTCAGGGTTTTATTTCAGCAATGAATTCAATTTCGCCTATGACATGTCTTCATCTGAAATCTATCCCGAAAGAAACTATAAATTCAGAAATCATCTTAATATCGGGGATGAGAACTTTATTACTGTACTTGATACAGGTTATTCTTTTGAACAGGAGACTCTTGATTATGACAATGCTGATATTTTTCTGCTGTCCGGCTATAATTTCTACAGCAATTCAGTTTCGAAGATATCCGCCGGATTTTTTTACACGAATTCATTCAGTTTATTCGGTGTTGTAAGCGGGAAATATCCCCTGCCGATAGTAACTTATACACTTATGACAAAACATTTTTACATGATGTTAGGTCTCCCGGGATACATCAGTTACATGCCGTCAGATTTTTTTTCCGCTGATTTTAATTATTTTCCAGACAGAAATATTATTAGCGGTTTAAATCTGAAATTTTCACGCTCCTTTAACATCCGGTTTCAGTATCAGATAAAAACTGAAAAACTGCATACCGATGAATATGATTTTTTCAATAATTATCAGGAAGCAGGAATGAGCTTTAAATTCGGATTTATGACATTTTTACATCTGTATGTCGGATACCGTTATGATAATTCACTTTATACCGGTGATGATGCATTTGATGATTCTGATTCCTATTTTCTTGATGAAAGTTATTATATCAGCTGCAGCCTGAATTTTCACATATAGAAAAAAAATCCGTAACATTTAATATTTGAGCTATACTTGTCAAAAATAAGTCATGCTGGTAAAATATGATTGACTGTTGAAATGCTGTATAATTTTTTGTTATTATATTCACGTATTTTAAGGAGATGTGAAATGCCTACTTATGATTATGAATGCAATGAGTGCGGACATGTTTTTGAGGTTTTTCAGACAATGAGTGCTGAGCCTGTTTCTGTTTGTGAAAAATGCAATGGTACCGTAAGACGACTGATCAGCGGCGGTTCGGGGGTCATATTTAAAGGATCCGGATATTATGTTAAAGATGCAAAGGCATCCCAGGGTAAAACCGAAAATGCGGCATCCTGTTCATGCAGTTCATCAGATTCCTGCCCGAACAGCGGTAACTGAATCCGGAATGCTTATTCCGGATTATTCTCTTCTCAGCATCTGCGCTCTTTTTTGTCTGTTTATCGTACGAAGATATTTTTCAATTTCACTAAGCATGATTCCGGAAATTATATCATCTTTAAATTTATGACCTACCAGTGAATCAATATATGCGGTAATTGTTTCCGGAGTTTTTATAACTTCAGGCGGGAAAAGAAGATATTCTATATCGCCGACAAGAAGCTTTGCGCTTCTTTTAGGGTATAATTTGGTTCTTGCATTGTAAACAGGCATTATTATTTTTGCATTTGTATCGCGCATTTCTTTTATCAGTTTGTCGATTGTAGCGTCATTTTCTTTTGAAAGTTCAATAAATTCGGATAAGGCAAGTACCGGTCCGCGCTTTGCATTTGCTCTTGCCAGAATTGATTTGGCATCTTTTGATAAAGTAACCGCTCTGCCTGAAGAGGCCGGTATCGGACTTCCGGAAGTACTGTAAGATGAACCTGCTGCATAATCCTCGCTGCCTGAAGAATTCTCGCCGTTTCCATTGATTTTATCCTGACTGGAAAAAATTGAAAAGATAGCTTTTATGATGCCGCCAATCAGGCCTAAAAGTGATTTTTTCTTTTTTAAACTCATTTTTGCGGCGGAAAATTCCTGGCGCAGATTTTTTTCTTTCATATATGAACTGTATTCTTCGAGCAGCTGTTTCAGCCGTAGAATGTCCTCGCTGCTGCAGTTAAGATATTTCTCAGGATCCTCTGAAGTTGTCAGTTCAATTCCTGAATTATAAAGCGTATTCATTTTGTTTTCCGTAAACTGTTTCTGGAAAGTTGTAAGTGAATTGAATTTCTGCTGGTCAAATCTTATGAGATTGTATGTTTCCTGAAACTGAGTAATAAATTCCGTTCCGTCAATCAGATAAAAACGTCCGGAAGGATCGGAATATTTTACAATATGCTCTTTCTTCAATGTTTCTGAAGATGCCCATTTCTGAAGAATTTCATCCGTAACATTCAGGATGTTACTCGTAATGTCACTGTTGTAGCAGAAAATATTCTTTTTAATGAATTTTTTTATCTCATTGCCGTAAATTCTGACCGGGTCAATAATTTTATCAACTCTCATTATGCATTCGCGCAGAGATTTATATGATTTTACCTCAGCAAGGTCTTTCAGGGACATCGAGGTTCCAATATCATCTTCAAGAATATGTATGAGATAATCAACTTTATTATCAGAATAATCATTGAATTCGGAATTTAAAATACCGTAGTTTTTAAGACGCGTTTTAACCATTTCATTATAGACCTGAATGATTGTTTTTATAGAAGCAGTATTCAGGGATTTTTTTACAGATTCATAATTGTTAACATGAAAGCAAAGCTCCTGAGGGGATAAAGTCTGTCCCTTGGTGCTCATATAGCTTTTATATGTGAAAAAATAAATGTTTTCCCCGGATTTGAGAATTCTGTTAAAGGTGTTTTTGTTTTTTGCCTTTTCCAGAACTTTTGAAAGATTAAAAATTCTGAATTTGGCAATAAGTCCGAGAAAATGCTGAAGCGATTCCAGATCTCTAAGAGCTTCAATTTCTTTAAACTGTTCATGTCTCATGGAAATTGTAAATTCTTCAATTTCCGAAAACTTCAATTTTTTTTCTTTTTCATCGAAACTCATGTCGAATGATAGAATCGGGACTATATGTTCCGGATAACGTTCAAGCAGCAGATCAATGATGAAGTCAAGATTTTTATTCCTGGCAGGAGTAACGGGCATTTTTATGGAGCGTGATTTTTTTACAGACTCCCTTGTTGCAAGCTGAGTCTTTTTTCTCATTAAATACTGTTTCTGATTGGTGTGAATTTCAAGCAGTACATCGTAAAGAAAAGGTTCCTGCTCCAGTCTGTCGTCAAGAAACGGGAAATTTTCCGTCATTTTATTTAATGGTATACTTGGCATTTTTTACTCTATAATCCTGATTTGATTTATTTCATATCAGATATATGTGTTTGTAAAGTAAAAAAATGGTAAAACAGACAAACTTAAACGTTTTATTATTTCAAATTCCGGTTTCTGAAGTAGCTCAGTATGCTGCTGAATTCAATATTTTCCTGAATTCCACTGGACAGGTTTTTTACAGAACATTTTCCCTGGGAAATCTCCTCTTCTCCGATTATCAATGCATAGCTGCTTTCCCATTTGTCTGCCTTGCTGAACTGGGACTTGAATCCCTTTCTGCCCGGTTCAAGATCTACACTGAAACCCGATGATCTCAGTTCTTCACTGATTTGGACCGCTTTCTGAAGAGTCTGTTCACCGGAATGAATTATGTATATGTCAATATTATTCTTTACTTCAAGCCGGTCCTCAATAATCAGGAGCAGTCTTTCCAGTCCTGCGCCGAAACCGACTGCCGGTGTAGGTTTTCCGCCGAACATTTCAACGAGTGTATTATATCTTCCGCCGCCGGCAAAAGTTCCCTGGCTTCCGAGCTGCGGTGATATGAATTCAAAAGTAGTTTTGCAGTAGTAGTCGAGTCCTCTTACCAGATAAGGATTTTCAACATATTTTATACCGGCTGACTTCATGTAGTTTTTAAAAACTTCATGGTGATTTCCGCAGCCTGAACAGAGGTGTTCGTTTATTTTTGGAGCATTATTCTTCAAAATGGAGCATTTTTCATTTTTGCAGTCAAGAAGACGCAAAGGATTTTTTTCCAGACGGCGTTTGCATTCTTCACATAGTTCATTTAAGTGCTCACTGTAATAATCCTTCAGTTTTTTTATATATTCCGGTCTGCATTCACTGCATCCTATTGAATTAATATGAAGTTCATAATCAGAGATTTTTAGTTCCATTGTTATCGTGTTCATGAGACTTACTGCTTCAAAATCGTAATACGGGTCATCCTCGCCGAAAAATTCAATTCCGAACTGATTAAACTGGCGAAGTCTTCCTTTCTGCGGTTTTTCGGCTCTGAACATCTGGCCGAAGTAAAAGAATTTACAGCTTGAAAGTCTGTTATAATCCCCGTTTTCACAGTATGCGCGGACAACGGATGCTGTTCCCTCCGGTCTCAGTGTAAGGCTTCTTCCTCCGCGGTCTTCGAAAGTGTACATTTCTTTTGACACGATATCTGTCTCATCTCCTATTCCGCGTTTGAACAGCTCGGTATATTCAAGAAGGGGAGTGATTATATGACGGTAATTATATCTCAATGAAACATTTTTGGCAGTTTCGATGATATAATCCCATTTCGCTGATTTATCCGGATATATATCCTCCATTCCCAGTATTCTTGAATATTTCATCATGCACCCTCCGGAGATAAAATTCTTTTCCGGAATATTGCGTTTTCCGGAACCTTTTTGTCAAAGATAATTCTGCAGTTGCGTCCGGGACGTGCTAGCACATCCTCCGTGTCGTCTTCAAAAATTTTAACTACTGTCAGCTGAGTATCGTTAATGATGTTGTTTTTAATGGGAGCGATTGCTTCAAGTCTGTCATTTAAATGTATCGGGTTGAATACTTTTACTTTTACTTCGTTTCCCTGCGGAACTGCATCGGCATAGCCCATAAACATGACCTTTTTAATATACGGAACTCCGCGGAATCCAAGATCATCAAATTCATTGAAAAGATCATCTGTATATGGTCTGTGACTTATCAGATCCAGTTCGGATTCCCAGAATGGGAATTTATCTTCAAGGCTGTTTCCAGCGATGATGTTCTCGACAATATTTTTATATATTCTGGTTACATTTGCGACGTAATAAAGTGACTTCATCCGGCCTTCAAGTTTAAATGCATTAACGCCGGCGTTAATGTAATCCGGTATTTTCCTCAGAAGGCAGAGATCTTTAGAGGAAAGTATTTCGGTTCCGGTTGCATGTTCTATAAATTCAAAATGATGTCCCGGTCTTTTTTCCTCCATAAGGGAAAACTTCCAGCGGCACGGCTGGGAACACTCTCCCAGATTGGCATCCCGTCCTGACATGAAACGGCTGAGCAGGCATCGGCCTGAATATGAAATACATAGTGCACCGTGAACAAAAACTTCAATTTCGTCATCGCTGAAATCACGTATTGATTCAATTTCTTTCAGTGTCGTTTCCCGTGCAAGAACAATGCGGTCAATACCCTGATTTTTCCAGAATTTGACAGATAATCTGTTCAAGGTTGACATTTGAGTTGAAAGATATATTCTTGATTTAAGGTTTGAATTTTTAACCAGCTGAAGCATTCCCGGGTCTGAAATCATTACTGCATGAAAATCAAAATGTTCAATTGATTTAATGTATTTTTCAGCCGCATCAATATCCTTTTCATGAAGAAAAGAGTTAAGAAGAAAAGTTGTTTTTACGTCATGTGTCCGGCAGAATTCAACCGCTTCGCTGATATCTTCAGGGGAGAAGTTTCCGGCTTTGTCCCTCAGATTAAACATTCCTCCGCCGAAAAAGACCGAATCTGCTCCGAATGTTACTGCAAATTTCAGTTTTTCAAGATTTCCCGCCGGTGATACTATTTCCGGTTTATTTCTGATCATCGATAAAACCGTTCCTTTCACCTTTCTGATAATATGCAACCGCCTGGTTGTGACGGGAAAGTGTAATTGAGAAATAATGGGAACCGTCGTTTCTTGCAACAAAGAAGACATAAGGTACCGCTACAGGATTGAATGCCGCCTCTATGCTGGATTTCCCGGGGGAAGCAATAGGAGTGGGAGGGAAACCTGAGTGCTTGTATGTGTTGAAAGGAGAATCAACATTCAGATCCGATTTTGTCAGATGGCCGCCGTCGTATTTGCCTATTGCATACCAGACTGTTGCGCAGCTGTCGAATCGCATTCCTTTTTTTAAACGGTTATGGAAAGCTGCTGAAATCATCGGGCGCTCTTCCTTTTTAACGGCTTCCTTTTCAATGATGGAGGCAATTGTCAGCATCTGCTGTACCGAGTAATCCGTTTCAGGACTTCGTGCTCTGATTTCTTTCAGAACATCATCCATTTTCTTTTTCATGTAGGATATGACATCCCTCGGATCAGAACCTTCCGCGAAAATGTATGTATCCGGAAAAAGATAACCTTCAGCCGTGCCCGAGTCTATCCCCAGTGTCTCCATAAAGCTTTTGTCTTTTGCATAATGGAGAAAGTCCTGGGCCATGCATATGTTCTCGTTTTCAAGCGATTCGGCAATCTGATACATGTTGTATCCTTCAGGAATCGTAACTTTCTGCGTAATGACCATACCGGTTGTCAGGCGCTTGAGAATACTGAGGCTGGAACTGTTTTCAAATATGCGGAATCTTCCGGCAAGTATTGTCTTTTTATCAGCCGCATATCCAAGCAGTATAAAAAATGTTTTATTGCGAATCAGATTGTTTTCTTCCAGAAATGTCGCTGTCGATCTTAATGTGGATCCCTTTTCTATCGTAATATTCATCGTCTTCTGTGAATCAGGAGCACTGTTGTAATAAATAAATACAGCTGATACTGCAATCAATGATATGATTATCAGGATTGCAGCAGAAAAGATGATTTTTCTCAAATTCAATGTGTTGATAGTAATTTTTACAGTTTTCATAAAGAATACCTGTTTTGATGATATTTTCAGGTATATTTTTATTTACAATGCATTATTGTCAAGCTATTCAGTTATTATATTTCTTTAATATTTAGATGTATTTGCATCATAAAATACCTTATTTTGTGAAGTTTAATGCATAAAAAAAACTTTACATTCTTTCATGCATTAAATAACAATGTGTTAAATAATTGCGGGGGATTAGTATGACTGATAAAAAAGCTTTAAATGCTCTCATTTCAATCAAGAACTGGGGTCAGAGCAGTGAACTTGAAAAACTGCTTAAATATAATTCAAATACGATATCTCTTTTTCATGTAATGGGCAAAAGCAGTTACATCATAGACGCTGCTTTTATCTCTAAAAGTGATCTTGAGGACTGGATTCGTCTGATTAAAGGTGTTTCTCTGCCGGGCGGAGTTCCTGCGATTCTTGATCTGCAGACACGCAAGATAATAGAAGTTAATAAAGGTAAACAGAAGTTTTCACTTACGGATTATATGAAAACGCCTGATATGCTTCATTTTTTCATGTTTATCGATACTTCAGGAGAAAGCAATGATCTGATTGAAAGTATTCAGAAAATGGATTCAGTATTTGCCGCACTGCATATTCAGGGTGAACATTCATATGTAATAGAAATTATTGCGGAAAATTATAATGATTTTAAAAACATTCTTACTGAAATAAAGAAACTTGAAAGTGTTAATCGTGTAGAAACTCAGGAGGTTATTTCTGTTCTTAAATACAGAGGTGAAATTTCTGATGATAAGGGGAATCTGCTGTTTCCCGAAGAAGATACCCGGGAAATGTACACCCTATAAAAAGGAAATTATGATGAAAAAATTACTTATAACGGCCGCTGCTGCGTTTTTGATGTTTTCCTGTTCAAGTTTCATCCCAGAGGAAACACAGGACAGGCTTAAACTTAAATATGAAGTTCCGGAGTATGTACTTATTACCGACCTGGAAGTATATAATAAGCCAGTGTTAAGGAAAGGCGAGACCGTTAAATTGCTCATTACGGTAAAAAGTTCCAAAATGTCTGACAGTTCAATCAAGGTGTATGCCTATAAATATGAAAATGAAAATTCGCTGCTGAAGTCAGAACGTTACCTGCTTGTATATATGTTTGATACATCGTTTGAGGATAAACCGGCTGAATCCCCGGATAAAAAAGATCTTGAAAAACCGGTTTTCACTTTCAATGAAGAAAAACTGGATGCTGAAATACACAAATATGTTAAAGAAAAAAATAAAGGAAAATAATATGTTTAATGGAGTTTATACCGCACTGATTACACCTTTCAAAAATGATGCTGTTGACTATGAGTCACTTGAGAAAATAATCGAGCATCAGATAGCTTCCGGTGTTTCCGGACTTGTCCCGATGGGAACAACCGGAGAATCACCTACAGTCAGTCACGAAGAGCATATCGCGATAATAAAAAAGACGGTTTCAATTGTAAACGGCAGGGTGAAGGTTGTAGCCGGAACCGGGTCAAACAGTACAAGAGAGGCTGTTCATCTTACTGAATCTGCAGCAAATGCCGGAGTTGACGGAGTTCTTCTGGTTAACCCGTATTATAACAAACCGCCGCAGCATGCTCTTATAGATCATTTCCATACTATTGCAAAAGCCGTAGATATTCCGATTATGCTGTATAACATTCCAGGGCGTACGGGTGTTAATTTTATGCCTGAAAGTGTCGCTGAACTTATTTCCAAAACTGATAATATTAAAGCGATGAAGGCTGCTTCCGGTGATATTGCCCAGATAATGCATCTTTATGAGCTTTGCGGAGATAAAATTGAAATTATGTCCGGTGATGATAATCTTCTTCTTCCGGTAATGGCAGCAGGAGGTTCGGGAGTTGTATCCGTTCTTTCAAATGCTCTTCCGGCGGAAGTCGTTAAAGTGGTAAATCTTTTCAAATCCGGAGACATTAACGGAGCAAGAACCGAATTTTACCGTCTTCTTCCTCTTTGCCGTATGATGTTTGTAGAAACTAATCCGATTCCGATTAAAGCTGTTATAAGCAGAATGGGATTCTGTTCGAATGAAATAAGGAAACCGCTCCTTTCTCTTTCCGCTGAAAAATTAAATGTTATCGCAGATGCTTTTGCGGATTACGGCAGGAAAATATGAAAAAATTCGGGATATGCGGCTACGGCGGAAGAATGGGGCAGACAATCCATTCAATTATGGAAGAAAGGGGATATGCACTTGGCTGTGCTTTTGATATGGAAACATCACCTATTTTCGGAACAGAGGTCTATCCTGAAGTTAAAGTATCAGCAATTAATGTGGAATTATTGAAAAATGCGGATGTTGTGATTGACTTTTCATCACCGGCTGCTACGGTTAAACTTCTTGATGCCTGCATTGCTTCCGGAACTGCGATTGTAATAGGTACAACCGGCATTGACGGGGATTTAAAGAAGAAAATTACAGC
This sequence comes from Spirochaetota bacterium, assembly GCA_016928815.1. GTDB lineage: Bacteria > Spirochaetota > UBA4802 > UBA4802 > JAFGJZ01 > JAFGJZ01. The sequence continues at coordinate 1,428 of JAFGJZ010000035.1, read as the reverse complement.
TGCTGCCGAGAAAATTCCGGTTTTTTTTACGCCAAATATGTCAGTTGGCGTCAGCTTAATGTTCAAACTTGTTGAAATGGCTTCTGTGTCGATACCAGACGGATATGATGTGGAGATTTTCGAGGCTCATCATAAATTTAAAAAGGACGCTCCGTCCGGTACTGCTTTGAAACTGCTGGAAATTGTAAAAGAAAACTGCGCCCGTCTCTCTGATGCGGCTGAAATTTTTGGAAGACAGGGTATTACCGGTGAACGCACACATAATGAGATAGGCATGCAGGTTATGCGGGGCGGTGATATTGTCGGTGAACATACGGTATTTTATACCGGTATCGGTGAAAGGCTTGAAATTACTCACCGTGCCACAGACAGAAGAACTTTCGCCGAAGGCGCTGTTACAGCAGCCGCATTTTTAACCGGAAAAAAACCGGGTTTATATAACATGTCTCATGCACTCGGATTTTAGGGGATAATATGTCTGATAAAGATGCCGGCAGAATCAATGATTCTGATGATATGGAAGCCGTAAATGAACTTTTAAAAGAGTTTACGGAAAATCCGTTTGATCCGGATAAAAAAACTCCGGCTGATGTAATGCGTATTTTTTTCCTTAAAAATGTACCGATTGTTCCTGTAATTTCCCGCAGAAATGTGTTGATAGGAATAATTACAAGAGAATCAATTACTGCTGAAATGAGTGATATTGACCGTTTTTCATCTTGTAAAATCGACCGTTTTGTAACCAAAATTGCGGTTAAGATGGGTTTTGATCAGATTCTTCAGTATATTTCAAAAACAAAAGAATTTACGGTTATTAACATTTTCGGTGAAATTCAGGGTACGTGGTCGCGACTTGAACTGCTTGCAGCATGTGAAAACTCTGTCCTTGGAAAAAATGATCCGGAAAGTGAAATAATAAGCAACAGGGAAGATCAGGTTATGGAGTGGATGATTTACCTGATTCTGGAGCATATTCCTCGCGCGATTTTTGCAATGAATGATAAGGGTAAAACCATTTTTTATAACAGTTTTTTTGAGGATATAATTCTGAAAAATACGGAATCTGATGAAGTCAATATCCCGGAACTTGAAAAGAATCTGACTGAAAGTTCACTCAATGATTATTTTTTCCGTGATAAGGAAAAAAAGGACATGTATTTTTACAATAAGGCATATGATTTTCATTATGAAAAAGTACCCATGTTCAGTCATGGGAAACCGATGGGCTATCTTATTTTCTGTTTAAATGAAATATCGGAAAGTTATACGGAAACCGAACTTTTGTCAAATTCAAAGATGAATTTAAAAGAAAAAATCGAGGCTTTTGAGAGGCATCTTCTTGTTGAAGAAATACAGAATAAAAAAATGGATATGAAGTCCGCAGCAAGAGAATTGTGCATAAATGAAAAAAACCTGCTGTTAAAACTT
>JAFGJZ010000034.1 GCA_016928815.1 Spirochaetota bacterium | reverse complement strand
TTGATAGAATAAGGTAAAATATTACAAGCATTATTTAAATAAATTAGAATATTTTAATAAAAATTGAATTTTAAGATTTATTCTTAATGGTTTTTAAGATTAGTTCTTATCATATGAACCGCGCAAACATAGCCCGAAATAGAATTAAAAGAAATCAACCATAGACATGCAGGCAACGAATAACAATAAAATAATAAATATGGTATTACGACATAGTGATTTTTAATTTACAGGGAAAGTAATCCGAAGTTTCTAATTCGTTTAAAACATTTCTGAAAATTCCTCAGAAATGTTTTTTCAATTTTTTAGCGGAAATCTCCGCATTCCTGACAAGATCATCTGCTGACATTTCCTTTTTTTCAGATTTTTTTTCTTCAGCTTTTTCGGCGGAAGCAGTATTTTTAATAGATTCATTTTTATTAGTTTTATTGCGAATCATAGAAAAAATGGAATGTTTTTTCCGACCTGCTTCAAACTCATTACGTAAATTCATAAAATCATTTTCCAGATTTCTGAATTTTGAGTTAAGAATATCAATTCTATTGAACAGTTCTTCGCTTTGACTTAATAATTTCTGATCTGTAAATTTCTCAAACACATGCTCACTGGATTCTGTAAAACTATCCAGTTTTTTTATCAGCTTTAATGTGTCATTTACTGCCGAATTATAATTTTTCTGAATTTCAAGATGATACCCGTTTATCCCGGCATACAGATTATTTATAATGGATATATCTTCATCAATTAAATACTTTCCGGATGATGTACTTTCATCAATCCAGTTCAATAAGAGCTGAAGCATGTAATGCGACAATTCAACACTTCCTTCGCTTTTTTCAACAATGGAAAACAATTCCTGTTCCTCGGGAGTCACAAAATCGGATGATCCCCAATGCCCTTTTTCCCGGAGATTGGAACAATAGCTGAGAACTTTCATTTTTTCAGTATAATTCAATTTAATGACGATATTCATGTAATTACTCCCCATTTGAAATTAATTTAAAACACTGATAAATATTCTTTAACTCCAGAAAAGTCTGACACCATGCTGAATGTACTCTTTGAATTTTTCATCTTTAGAGATGATAATCATATCAGAATTAATTGATTGCCATATTATCATTCGATCAAATGGATTAAAATGATCTAAGCAGGGCAATTTATAGAATGCCGCTGCAGTAAGTTCATCGAAATTTAAGATTTCAAAACCTGATTTTTCCGCATATAAAGGCAACTCATCCGGTTTAACATTTTCCAGCTTCAACTTTCCGATACTATATTTTAATGATATTTCCCAGAATGATATTGAACTGACAAACAGGTCATTATTTTCATTCAGCATTATATCTTTTACCGATTTCGATAATTTCGAAGTATCGAATAATGACCACAAAAAAACATGTGTATCAAGCAGGTATTTCATAAATTCAACAGATCTTCATCGGTAGTTTTAAAATCAGATGACATTGTGAAAGCAGCTTTTTTTTCCAGTAATCCGATTTTTCTATTTTTCTTTTTAATATATTTCGAATAAGGTATGAGAACAGCTATTTTCTCTTTCTTTTTCCCGAAAGAAATTACCACATCTTCACCTTTTTTCAGATTCTCAATTACTTCCGAGAAATGAGTTTTAAATTCACCGACCTGTAATGTTTTCATAACTTAAATATAGTAATATTTGTCAACTTGTCAAGCAAATTCCACTGTGATATGTGATGAAAATGCAGATGATTATCTCAAGGATAGAAAATGTTTCTTTCAACTTTTGGCTTTTGACTTTTAACTTTTCACTTTTCTCTGTTTACCGCACAAACTGCAAACAATCCAGCGCCGTCTGCAGCCTTTCTACTTCCAGACCGTATTTTTCTTTCTGTGTGAAAAACCGCCAGTATGTATTCTGTCTTAAGACTTTCAGAATTTCAAATGCCTGTATCTGTCTGTTTGCATCGTTCACTGATACCGGCAGCTCTTTGAAGTATGATGTATAACTATCCCCTGCTTCCCCTGAGATTGAATACCATTCCGGTTTATCAAAACAGAAATAATCAACATGATCAAACTGATAAAGATTTATATTGCGCTGAAGCCATTCAGTATCAATAAAAACAATGCGGTTATCCTGCATTATTTTCATGTTTCCAAGATTCAGGTCTTCATTTATGAGACATGGCAGTCCTGTTTTAAGAAATTGAACTTTTTCAGAAATCACTTTTCTGAATTTATCATCAACCCAGAATGTAAGATGATAATTCAATTCCCGGTCAACCAGTTCATCTGCACTATCAGAATATGCACCATCAGCATACATAGAGGTAAACGGACCGGAAATGATATTTTTATGATTGAACTTCGCCAGCTCCGCAAACAAAAGCGGCAGTTTATTCCGGAAATCCGGATGCAGGTTCTTTCCGTCAATCCAGTCTGAAACTAAAATAAAGCAGTCCTCAGTTTTATAAACCTTTTTATATTTAATGAAAATTCCGGACTCATCATTCATAATATTCAAATTATCAATTGAATCCGCTATATATTTTTGATGAAGATTTCTTTTCTTTATAGAAAAATAACCGGTACTGTCATTACCCATTTTGTAAATATTATGTAATATTTGACCATCCCCTTCAATTTCAGCAATGGTGTCAGCGATGCTGCTGAATTCTGTAGAGCGCAGAAAATCTGAAATGTAATTTTTATCGCATAAGTTATTATCTATATCTATCAGTTTCATATCGTCCAATTCCTTATCAGTTAAATCTTAATACTTCCTGAAAACAAACCGATTTATAATCTTATCACAAAATAAATGAAAGCGCTTTATTCTAACCTGTCAAATAAAATCTATTATAACATACTCACAAAAAATAAATACAATACCTTATGAAGATACATCGAAAAATTTCCGTGTTTATGAATGCAATTTAAAATTGACAGTGCAGTTTTAAAAAATTATATATATTCCATAAACAGGAATTTCATATTATAAATATATAAAATAATTTTATGAGTTATAAATTTACAAAAGAAACTGATGAAGAAAAGGAAATATTTCTATATTCTGATGGTTATGACAATTTAGTAAAAATATTCATAAATCAGGAAACTAAAATAATCAGTACCATATTTCTAAGTTCTTCCACATACGGTACAGTATACTGGGATAACGGCAGAGGCCTGATATTTTGTCATAGCTGGGATAATCCGTCAGGAATCGCAGAACATTACCCTGCTATAATTCAAAATGGATCTAAAACGATAGAGTATGCAAAAGAATGCATCATACCGGATTTATTTAAAATGTTTAATAAGAACCGTGTTTTTGTTTCATATATAATAAATATTATTGTGCAGGAATCATTTAACGAACAGGTTAATTTATCTTTATTAGAAGAATTGCATTCTTAAACTGCTGTCAAACGGAAACGCTTAATTTGATTTGCGAAAATGAAAGGTAAATAATAGAAAAGAAAAACTTATTGGCATTACTGATTCCAGCTCGGAGATAATAACAATAATTATTCGAATAAGCAAAATACAGAGCTTTTACACAGTTCCCTAATAAATCAAGAAACAAGAAATGACATATAAATATTTTTTATTACTCATTATTCAAATTATTATATTTTTAGAAATAAACTGTTTGACAAAAGCAAATTCAAAAATATATTTTTTGAACTGACTGAGTTTTACCCGGAAGCGGATATCTAATTTAAAAAAGGATAATCAATGAACAGAAACAGAAATTACATGCAATTACTTGCTTTTCTATTTTTCGTGTGCACAATGCCTTCAGTTTTACCGGCTGAGGAAATTTCTGACATCGAAAAAGACCTGATCAGAAACGGCCTCGTCAACATACAGTCTATAGACCCGACTATTAAAGTTGAATTGAAATATTCGACTGAAGATAATTTCCTGGGTGAAGATGTATATGGAGACCTGACCAACTGCTATCTGCAGAAAGAAGCGGCAGTAAAGCTTGCGAAAGCGCAGAAATTTTTAAAAGAGAAATTTCCGGAGTACAGCCTCATTGTTTATGACGGTGTCAGACCACGGCGGATACAATACAAAATGTGGGACATTGTAAAAGGAACTGCACAGCAGGGTTATGTTGCTAATCCGGCTTACGGATCAATTCATAATTACGGTTCTGCAGTTGACCTGAGTATTGTTGACGGAGAAGGAAAGGAACTTGACATGGGCACTCCTTTCGATTATTTCGGAGATCTTGCACAGCCCCGCTATGAGAAAAAGTTTTTAAAAGAGGGGAAGCTTAATGCTCTGCAGATAAAGAACAGGGAACTGCTCAGAGACGTGATGACAAAAGCCGGTTTCATTTACATTTCAAACGAATGGTGGCATTTCAATGCATTCGAGAAAGATGCGGTTAAGAAAAAATATAAGATAATTGAATAGCTTCTTTGAGAGAAAATATCAAGATTCAGAAACATGCAAACCGGCATCATTATTCTAAATTCACTTATGTGCCGCTGTTTTACTCATATTGTTTTTGAATTTTTTTATTTTAAACATCTGAAAAGCAAAATAGAACACACCGATTAAAAAATATATCGGTGTAAAAATCAAAGGTGCATGTGAATTCTACTGAAACATATATAAAAGAAACATTTTATTATAAAAACAATTCTATAATATTGCTTTCCATCTGAATTAAAGATGATCTGTTGAAAAAAGAACCTCTTTTGGGGGAGATTTTATTGGAATTTATTCCTCTATAAGTTCATTTATGTACTCCGGATGTCTATCCAGTATTTCATACAATCTGTAGACAATATTGTTAGGGTGTATTTTTCCGGATTCCCATACCTGAATAGATTTTGGGCTTGCCCCTAAAATATTAGCCATAACTTTTGTTGAAAACTTTAATTCCTTTCTTAATCTTTTCATTTTCTGCGGAGAAAAAGGGGTAATTGATTTCACAGGTGTATTATCAGCTGAATGTTCTGCAGCCCTGCGACCACGTTCCATTTCAACAACTTCCTCCATTGCTTTTACAAGTTCTTCACCTAATCTAAAATCTTTTCGTGGTTTCATTTCTTCCTCTCTTTAAGAAATTTACTATATTTTTTTAGTAATTTCATATCGTCTTTTGTAATATCTGTTTTTTCGTTCTTTTGATACATTACAAGAAAATAAATACAATCATCAATCTGTAAATACAGATATATTACTCTTGCACCAGATCGTTTTCCAATGTTATTAATAGACATTCTGATTTTTCGACAGCCGCCAGTTCCTTTTACGACATCACCTTTTTTAGGATTTTCAGCTAATATCTGTTTTAAAGAATCAATCTCGGATTTTTTAATTTTTAAATCCTTGATATGTCTTTCAAATGTCGAAGTATTAAAAAACTTCATTTCTTCATAATCCTTAATAATTCTATCAATACGATAATTTACCTAATAATAAGGTAAATGTCAAGAGAAATATTATTCTGAAGAATTTTATTTTTCATGGAAACTGTTACCGGTTAACAATTTTTTCAGAATTCTTTTTAAATTAATCTGAACAACTCATTTATCAGATTTTTTCTTTTTCTGCTTATTATAACTCAAGGATCCTCTGTCCGGAGATTCATCAACACTTAATGCACCATCCAGCTGTTCCGAGTTTTCAAAAGAAAGACCTCCTTTCGCTGCATTTCCACTGCGGGCTTTTATGAAGCTGATCGACTTTAAAATCACACTGCTTTCCATTTTATCTCCTGCAGTTTCTAATTCTTTCTGCAGTTCATCGGCCACATCCCTGTTTCCGCATTGACCAAGTACTTTAAAGATTTCCAGTCTCATCGCAGAAGTCTCAACCTTTACCTGTTTCAGTAAAAATTGAAAATCATTTTCCTCCGGATAATTTTTTATTAATTTAAGAATTATTGTTTTTAACTCATCAGATGAGGCAGTAAACATTTTTTCGAAATATTTATGATCAACTTTAAACCCGTCATGCAGAAATTTATTAAGTGCATAAACAGTTGTTTTTTCATGGACTTTGCTGCTGCTGATCAGATTGAATAAAAAACCGTTTCCATGATACTCCAGAAATTTTAAAGTCTCTATCTGAACACTGCTTGGATATTTTTCATCAAGCAGTGATATCATGAAAGAATCAAGTTCCTGCTTATCAGCATAATTATTCAGTGCTGAAATATTCATGGCTTTAACACTATCGTCATCATTCTGAATATTACTTTTAATTTTTTCTATTTCATTTCCGGTATCAGACAAAGCCGCCGCCAGTTCTTCAATTTCCTTTATGAAAAAAATTAATGAATCAACCGAATTGATTTTACTGACATTCTGATCTACAGTAATGCCTGAACTATTAATTATTATATTGCTGTTTTTTCCGGTAATATCGGTAATTAGATTCCGGCTATGTTTATTAAGAAAGGCCAGAACCTGAATTAAATCATCGGACGTTACATTCATTTCCATATCAAATAGCCTGTCACCGGTTTGTATATCTTCAATCCCCACAATTTTTTTAAGGTTCGTAATTGCATTTTCTTTTGTAATGCAAAATGACTTTGGAATTTCCGGAATATCATTAATGCAGAAACGCATGTAAGGAATGTTCTTCCGCCAGAAACCCTCTGCTCTGAAATTAAATCCATTCAGAGAACCACTCATCTGCGCAAGGCTGACTATACCGCTTTTTTTAAAATGCAGATTCAGCTTTTCCGCAGCTTCTTTAAAAATAAAATTGAGATTATTAAAATTATACAGTTTTTTGTTCAGCCTGTAATTATACACAAAATCATGAGATCCAAGAACAATAATCATTATTGATATTAAAAGAAATAAACGGTAATATCTCAGGTTTCTTTTATACTTTTCATATTCATCTATTATACTTATATTCTCCATGTAAAAGTAATCTTCCCTGTAAAAAAAAATTCCTCCGGTATCATACCTGAAAAATCCTTCAACAACAGGTTCATTTAAAAAAATTCTGTCAGTATTTTCCCAGTCGATCTGAATTTTTCTCCAGTCAAGATAGTCAGAATTTATTTTAAAGTTTATGCGGTTTGATTCCAGATAGTCCAGACCCGAAATTTCTATTGAATAATTTTTTTCTAACTGATCATCCATCAACTGTTTGAATTTCTGCATTAATAAATCTTTTTCAATGCTGATAAAGTCCCCGTATATCTTCTCCTTATACAACTCAATGCCTGCAATAAGACCAAGTTTCAGCTTGAACCTTAGTGCCATATCTTCATCAGTAATATTATCATCATCCATACTTTCAATTTTATCCAGAATATCATCAAACTCCTTGAAGTTTTCACGCAGTCTGCTTATCTGATTATTTCCAAAAATTTTTTCTTTCCCGCTCCAGTATTTTTCATCCCGTATCTGCGACGGAATGGTTTTCAGTATTTTACCGATTTCAGCAATCCGATTATCGGTTTCTGTTTTAAATTCCAAATAGACATCTTTACCGTTTTTATTGTCAATAAGGCGGTTTTCATATGCATAACAGTTCTGAATTTTCAGCTTCCGGAATCTTTTTTCATTTGCATCCAAATCCGTTAAATTAACAGTTGTGTAATCCTGATTTGTTATTTCTTCTATGCTTTCCCTGGAATATTGCGGCTTTTCGGGTAATTTATTCAGAATTAAAAAAAAGATACTTACCATGATTAGAAGAAATGCAGATACTAGTGCACTTACCTGTAAAAAAATTGATTTCTTTTTCAAAAGACCGTTATCAACATCGGTGTCAATGAAATGCCTGTCATTCAGAGACAGCAGAATCAGCCTGTTGCCGTAATCACAGGCTTCGGCGTGAACAGTATTTCCATGCTGTAAATCATAATCAATCCAATGATCAGGAATTACTGCTTTCCGGTTATCAATGAAATGACAGGGTATTGAATTATCATTGAATCTATCCGGATTCAGAAATTGATATATACCGCTTACGGGGAAAACATGGGTGCTGTAATTTTCATTGTAATTTACGATCTTTTTCAGATAATTAATTTCATTTTCAGTTAATTTTCTTCTTTTCCCGGTCATCAGTTCTCCTGATTAATTATTTCAGCAGCTGTAATTTTTAATCTATTCATGAAATGCTGATTTTGTCAAACCAAAAGAGTTTTATGATTATGTAAGGAAGTTACCTGACTGTTTTCCGGCATTTTACTTGACACGCCTTAGAAGAACCTGATTATACTTCAGCAAATAATTAATTTTATTCTGTTTGCTTGAAAGATGCAGCGTTTTCGCATCATTTCACATATACCAAAATAATTACATCCGCAATCCACAACAATACTGTTTTGAAATAATGACAAAGAAAAAGGGCAGGATAAATTATTACCCTGCCCTTTAAATTAGTTACTTAGAAATGGTGCCTTTTTAATGAACTCTTCTCTATCGATCTGGTTTATTAAAAAATCAGCCAGATCTTCACCTGAAATTGACCTGCCTTTACAGTCTTTCAGATTTACATAAGTTTTTCCTGATTTCTTTTTCAAATCAAGATATGGAATTCGAACAACTGTCCATTCCAACTCCGACTGTGATAGCAGACGGTAATCTTCTGCTTTTTCAGCAATGATTTCCGGAAATATAAATTTCATCAGAGCCGACTTCATTCGGGTACTGACTCCCTTTTTATCTCCCGGCACATCAATCACTAAACCTGTGACAAGTATGTACCGCTTTATGCTGCTCTGGCTCATAGCATGAAGCAGATTTTGGGTCATCTGTGAAAAAAAAGGTTTTTCACCTTTCGGTGTACTGACTGCATTTATGACACATGTGCAGCCAGTCACTAATTCGTTTATGCAATCAATGTTCCGTGCATCACCCTTCACAATTTCGATTAAAGAATTCTGCAGATGAAATCTTTCAGGACTTCTTAACAATAATCTGATTTTAATATTATTGTCGATACATTGCCTTACCAGGAATGTTCCAACTTTACCGGAACCTCCGATTATGGCGATCTTTTTCTTTTCATTTTTATTCATTTTCAACTCCAGTAGTTTTTTAAATGAGAAAACTGAAAGGAGCCTGAGTACTGATTACTCTAATAATAAATTATTCCGGACAACCTGAACCCAGGCCCCGGTAATTCACTTTAGCATTATACATTTCTGACCTCCTGTAATTGGATTCCGGTTTATATAACAATAGCATTTGTAAATTTCAAGGAAAATATTTTTCTTTGATAATTCCCTGTTGTACATGATAATTCAACATTTTAGTTGACATAACATGAAAAAAATTTTCTATGCATATAAAAAATATCGGGATGGCAAACATGAATTTCAACGAAAAACTCAGCACATTATTCAAAAACTGCGATTTCGACGGCGCACTCTCACTTCTCCGTTCCGTGTTCACCGATCCTGTAAATCAGAGACCGAAACCGAAACCGACGGATTATCTTGATTATAGCGAAGAGAAAAAAAACCTCGGCGATCAGTTTGAATTTACAATAATGAATTTCAAACTCAATTGCAGTATTGAGGAACATTTGGATTTCATAGTTGAAATGCTCAATAAATCAAAAAATGACAGAACCGATAACAGCAATCGTTTTCAACCGTTTAACACGCTTGTTTTTGACATGCAATATTCAACAATCGTCAATTCCCTTCATTATGATCCTGAGACGAATACCGTATTGCTTCAGTATGGACTCAACCATGACGCTATAGGCGAATATCAAATGGACAATTTTTATACCGATGACGAAGCTGAACAGGTGCAGCATTTTAAATTTTGCATTGGAGAAGGGAAATACATCATCCGACACGGCGATGAGATTCTTGACGGGAAGACACTCTCGAATATGATCGACCGCATCCTGATCGCGCGCTTTCTCCGCACCGAGTATATCCCCGCACTTATCGCGCATGAAGGCTTTGCCAAATTTCCGAAGACGCTGCCGTTCCGTTTTTTACTTACGACCAAGTACGGAAGCATATATGAAGAATACATCGCAGCAGGTGATTTTATTGAAATACACCCCCCTCTCACCCCGGATATTGTCAGTGATATGCCGCTCGCAGAAGTCTACGAAAAATCAACGGAGCAGCCGGCTGCCGTTTATCCCGATGACCACCTGTTATACTATATCAGTTTTCTTCACAAAGACCGCCGGCACCTGCCGGGATTTTCAAAGTTGTGTGACATCATCATCGGTGAAAAAAACATTTTTGAAATCATTCAGCGCATGAGCGAAATTTTCCTCAACAGGCAACTGTATTTCAGCGGAGGGTATGTTCATCCGGAACATTTCCTCAGCAGTCATCTGAGAACTTTTCTTGCGACTGAAAAAGGTAAAAAAATACTCGGTTCACATGAAGCCATCAAAACCTACGTCAGTGAACTCCGGGGATTCACAGTATTAAAGGAAAGTTCACGTATTATTGAATCATTACCGGACTGGGAATGGATTGCGGAAAATCCGGAGATACTTCTCTCGCAGCTCCAGAAGTCTGAAATGGAAATGAGTGATGATGATTCAGAACTTTTCCGGAAAGTCTATTCCATACTGAACCAGTCCGACATTAGCGTGTTCCCTGCCATCTTCCGCGCTTTGGGCGACAGAGATCCCGTTCATGCATCACTTGCACCGGCATTCGCAGAACGCTTTCTGCGAATAAAATCTCCAGAACTAGAGGAATATCCTGAACATGCAATAGAGATTGCTGCAGAATATCTCAGGAGCGTCTCATCCATGCTGGCACTTCTTTCTTCTGATCAGCGGAAGGCTGTTTTTAGCACATATAAAGATAAAATCGATGAACTGATATCTCATCCATCTGCAATTTACCGGACACTTGCCTACGAGGCTGAATTCGTCCGGCTTGAAAAAATGCATGAGGATGAAAAACCCGGGGAAGAAGAAATCACGGTTTGTGAAATGCAGGAATTCCGACAGAATTATGCGAAGTCAGTGAGTGATCTTCTTCTGCTGATGCCTGATAAATTCAATATGTACACACCGCTGTGGTATTTCATTATTCCCCGTGTTGACAAACTCGGATCCGGCGAACCATCAGTCATACCCAGACTACTTTCGATTTTCGAAAACTACAGCGTTCCCGGCGGATGTGACCGCGACCGTGTTTCGGCAATCATCGGCACCATGCTGATCAGGGCGGGAATGACAGAGATTCCTTCCGCACTCGAATCAACCTTCAGCCAAATCATGCGCGAAGAGAAAGAATATATTGAGTGGAAACGGCGCATACCGGAGGAAAAATTCGTACTGTTTATCAAACTGTTCGAGTCCCATCCCGAGACTCTGCTGGATCCTTACGCATGGGAGGAATTCATCCATGACGTTCTCGATGGAGTTATTTACTTCCGGGATCAGATCAATTCACATCCGCAAAAAGAGACAATTTTAAAACTCCTTTTCCAGTCTGCGGGAAAAGGACCCGGTCCGCGTATGGTTAAACTCCTTGCCAAAGCAGCAAACACCTACACTGCCGCATCAAACGGTAAAGAACCGTTCCATGTGATCGCTCAAAATATTATTAATTGCATTATGAATGTACCGGAACCGTCCGTAAAACTCATTGTTCAGGCAAAACTCGTAATAGCGGCTCATAAAATCATCACCGGAGAGAAAGACGCCGGAGAATATATTTCTGCACTTGCTTCTTATAGAAACGAATATCCCATGGTAGCGGTTTTTGAGACTGCACAGGAAATTTACACATCAGGCATAGACAAAGCGGTTCAGCTGTTCATCAGCCGCTGGAAGGAAATCTGCAAAGCGGATCCGGAATACGCCCGTGAATTTTTCACTTTTGCAGGCAGCGATCCCGAGCACCCGGAACAGGCGGATATTGCACGCGGCTACGTGATCTTTTCACGGGCATTCAAGGAATATACCGAATGGTCTGAACTTGTTTCACACAAATATAACAACCGTCATAAAATGCTTGTTATTGATCCGGTAAAAAAAATCCTTACCGAGTTTTCATCCGACTCTGAAAAAAATGAAAGCGCCGGAATCATTGACTCCCTTCTGCACGAGTATGCGCTCAGAAAAATACTCGAAAAGTCTTCACGGGAGGATCTGCTTAATCTGACCGGTTCCTGCGATGAAACATCCTCAAACATCATAATCTCCCATCTGCGTCCGCAGGCCGCTTCATATCATGATGAGTATTTCGCATTACTCGATCATTTCAAAGACGACCTGACAAAATATAACAACTGTATCATGAAACTATGGCCGATACCTCAGATACATGAACAGCTGCTTGACACGCTTGCCGATCATCCCGACCTTGCCGGACTTCCGGACTTTATTTATTGCTACATTGGAGGAAGCGATAACCACATTACAGGTGAAATATTCAATCACCTGCATGCAGCGAACCGTCATGACGCGGTGATCCGCATGGCAGGCGGATTATCGGTACACCGGCTCATCCCGTTTATTAAACCGGTAGTTGATTCATTCAATGCAAGCAGGCAATACTCGAAAGCCGTCACATGGTTTTCAAAACTGCGGACTGAAAGTAAGCCTAATCATCCCGATTACGTGTTTCTGACAAACAGAATCGCTGTTTTTCAGATTCTAAATGGTGACATAGCAAATGCTGAGAACACCTACACCGATTTGTTCTCGCTCGACTGGAGTGCATTCACCGGTACACGTTCCAAAAGCGACGAACAGTCCGATGACATAATGGAAGAAATCATGGGAGGGAGTCTTAATCGGGAATTGATCGAGCAATTCAATTCCAGTTTTGCGTCAGCCCATTACAATATGGCCTGCCTTATAGGTAAAAAGGGAAACGCATCCGGAGCTGTTAACGAACTCTCACTTGCCGTTTCATTCAACAGAAAAGGCTATCCGGCTGAAATGATAAATCAGGAACACGATTTTGACAGTATCCGTGAGTCTGAAATTTTCCGTACTTACATGGAAAATCTTAAATCTCAGGGCTGAAACATGGAAGTGATGTCAACTTATTTCAGAGTGAACAGTTCGCATGTTCACTCTAGTAAGTTAGCAGGGCGCTAAACCTCTGTGTCTGGAAATGACAGGTGACGGCCGTGGAATAATCAGTTCTTCTGAATAATTATTTCAACAGCTGTAAATTTTAATCTATTCAGGAAATGCTGATTTTGTCAAACCAAAAGAGCTTTATGATTATGTCATCTGTTCTCTTCATAAATCCAGACTGCTTCATACGGATGAAGCCATTTGATTTTCTGCAAATAATTAAAAAGTCCTTCTTCAACGACAACGCGGAAAGGATATTTTAATAATACAATTTCTGCTTTCGCCGGATACTCGATTCTGACTATTACAGAATATTTTATTTTGCTTCCATCTGTTTCAATTTTCAACACACAGGGGTTTAGTGCCAATGCATAGCGGGATTCTACATGTCCGAAAGCATAATCTGAAGTGTTCCATGTTATTTTAAATTCTTTATTACGTAAATCTGATTTAATAATGTTCTGAATTTTAGGAGATTTAAGAAAGAATTTACTATAGAAATATTCTCTATTGTCTTTATGATCAAACGCCAGTAAAAAAGTTTCTCTTGAAGCCTCAGGATAGAAAGGTGAGCCAAAAAAAGACATGACCAAATTAAGACCATAAATACTGAATTTTTCATGAAACAACAACTCATTGCCATGAAAAATGCGTTCAGAATATGAAATTCTTTTTGCATCATAAATTTTCAGAGAATTTGGAAGTAAAAATATATTTATTATGATGAAGAGAGCCAGATAAAAGGGTATAACCGGTAACGGGTAAAATTTAAAGCAGGCTGTCAAGCAGACAGCTAAAAAAACCGCGCAGACATAACCCGAAATAAAATTAAAAGAAATTAACCAGAGACAAACAGGTATGAAGAGCAATAAAATGCTTATTGAAACAACCTTCAGGATTCTGCTTTTTTTCATAATAATTCCATACATTGCAATCATTAATCCCGGATAGAAACATACCTCACGTAATTATAACCTTCCTATGCCTTTGATAAATTTCCGAATACTTAATCTCTGGCGGAATGTTCAGAATGGATTCTATCCAGATTGAATTTCTTTCTGTTAAAGGATCTTTCTATAGAAATTCTCTCCTCTCTGCTGCATTCCGTCCAATTGCATGCGGCAAACAGTTTTTCAGTTCTCTCAAAAGCTTCTAAATTCAGACTGCAGGGATACATTCCGCATTCTCCGCAATTTGCCAGCCCTTTATGGAATGCGCAGTCGCGGAGCTTTTCATAAGCACATTTATTTTCCTTCAGACATCCCGGGCATTCAAGTTCACGATAATCGACTCCTGAATCCCGCCAGCCGAACGACACCCATAAATCCCTGACACGCATAAGCTCTTTTTTATTTCCGCCGGATTCCGCCGTATACCGGGGGCAGCAGGAACAGTCATCCCCGCATGCTCCGATTTTATCCATTTTTTCTTTCATCTGATTAATCTTTTTAAATACATATTTCTTTTAAAAAATCTATGGGACACAGGACAATGGCCTGTAGGACATTTCACCATTATATAAATGGGAAAAGGCTTTTAAACCGATCAAATGAATATGCCGAACCGGTTTAATCACAGTAATTTTTCCCCTGCATACCACGAACTGCAGGCGCAATTTGACGTAAAATTATATAACCGCCAATCAGCAGGATTGTCGATATATTTCTCATTCAAGTCAGGTTCATAATCTGTTAAAAAACTTAATTCAATACTTTCATGCCACGGGTAACATCCGAGATCAAATGCCCTGATGGTATCCCTGACGAAAAACCTGCTATAATGTTTCAAATCCAGTTCAAGATAGAGAGTCAATGCCTTTTCAAAATCATCAATTGAACTGATTACTTCCATGACAAATACTCCTTTATTTTTATTTGATGTTCAAAGTCATTTATAGTTTTCATTTCTGCGGACAAAATCCTGTTATTTATATCCCATTGAAATCAGCTTCCGTCTGACACTTTTCATATCCTTGTATTCAGCTTCCGTACTTTTACCTTCCTGCGAAACGCACTCGAGGCCGGTGAATACATTTTCAAATTTTCTGACTGTTTCAAGGCTGTCAGACATGATGTCCGGATTATCAAAAATGCAGACATCATATACATATCCTGTAGCATCGTAATGGATGATCCAGTATCTGTACAGAACAATGAATTCCTTTTCAGGATCAGAATCAACATTCCGGAACATCGTATCAAGTATCTCCGGAGTGTCTGATTCACCAATGAATTCTCCGACACTGATTTCCCTGTAATATTCAGCATCATTCTGACGCAAATACAGATATCCGAAAACCCTTTTCCCTTCCCGTTCATCAGACGGATTATTATAAAAAGCAATTACTGATTTTTCCTTTTTGTCCCATTCATCTGTTTCCAGAATATCATATATGACATTGCAGCCGGCAGGTTTAACGCGGTTTACATAATCAGACGCCTTTTCATTTTTCAGTCTTTTGCAGATCATCAAATCCTGTGAAAACACGGTAATGCTACTGAAACAAAGGAATAAAATAAAAAATCTGATCTTCATAAAAATCCTTTCCTCCTAATGCCGTTGCGTAAATACCATATCAGACTTCATTTATTTTAATCAACAAATATATTTTTCAAAAGTACAGAGTGATGTACTCTATTCTGTCTATCATTTCTTTTTTGAAATGATTTTATCGAACCTGCTGTCCATGCATACACTTAAATCAGTTGTAATGAATTCTCCCTTATGGAATAAAGAAAAAATGGTTGCAGGTGTCGGAGCAGATTGAGCCTGTTTCAGTGTCTCCAATTTTATTACTTTTATATTCAGTTTTCTATTATCAGCAGTTTCTGCCAGTGACTCTTTTACATGATATTCGGTAAATGGACAACGATTTGTATAATAAACGACATAACCATTTGTCTCAGGACAGCTTCCCTGTTTAGCCTGTGCATTAAAGCAAGGCAGTTTACTCTTCTCATTGAATGGCAGGTACATCAATGAAAATCCGGCAGGTGTGGAATCACATTCTTTAAACCCCTGCCTGAGCAGCCAGCTGGTATCGCTCATAAAATGAAATTTCTTTTTCCCTACAACTGCTGCAAGTCCGTCTTTCTCTTTGCTTTTTGCATCCTTAATCACTTCCTGAAGCAGGGCTTTTCCATGTCCTTTACCTTTGTACTGTCCTGCAACCCAGAAGCAGCCTAATATAAAGTAATTCGGAGCAGTGACAGGAATCCATGCTTTTTCAGCAGGTCCATACTCGATAAATACTTTTGCTCTTTCATTTATCCTGCGGAAAACGAAACCATTCTCAAATTCACTTTTCAGCCACTTTTTTTTTAATTCATAACCTGCAGCACATTTCTTATCAGAAATTGCACAGCAAATGTGTTCTTTATAGATATTCGATTGATCAATAGTAATATAGCTCATTTAATGCCTTCAGCATTTATTCTAATTAGTGAAAATCCATAACCATATATGCTTATACAATATAAAACCATCTACCATCGTGCAATTGATCGGTATTTTCAAAAACCTGTATTACGTTTTCATTTAACTTATCCTTTATCAGTTTTACCTGTTCAGCTTCTTTAGTACCTAAAACTATCAGTATTGAAAAGGAGTTCTTTTTAGGAAAAAAATAAGAAAGTGTCTTATTGCTTTTTCGATAACGTATAGTCCAGCCGTAATTTCCTGTAAAATAAATCAATTCCGGTATGAAATCATAATACTCAGAAATATAGCTGTGAATATCTTGCCACAACAATGAGGTCTTACCTAATGCAGTCAGGATTTCTTGATTAGCAGGCTGATGACTTTTATCCAGGTAGATATGATTCAGCATTTACTACTCCTTAAAATGTAATTTTAAACCTACACGAATCAGCACCACAAATTATTGATTGTAATAATTCAACATGAACTTCTTTACCAAGAGCTGCAGTAAAAAACTGTTTGTTAAATTCTACTGAACATTGACAGTATGTTAGACTACTGAACTTACTTTCTGTATTAGCAACCTGTTTGCAAAAACATTTATTATGATCAGCAATAATTGTATTTTTATTTTTAAGACTATATGTCAACTCTCCTTCTTTGACATCATGTTTACTGATTCTTGTAAGAAATTTATCAAGGGAACCTGTTTCGATCATTAACCTCTTAGCTGTTTCTCGCTGACCTTTTCCACAGCATTTAGCTCCACAACTTCTCATGATTATTTCTGATTTTTCTTTACCAAAAATTTGTTCCATTTTGTCGATTGCATTTTTCCACCATGCTGATTTTTTACCGTCATTTAAAATATCATACCTATCTGCATCTTCTAAAATGTCTAAAACTGCATCCCTATCATTTTCCTTTTCCAGTATTTTAACCAGTCTTCCAATCCTGCCATTATGAGGTAGTTTTGCCATTATTTCATCGTTATTTTTCATAAAATTGCTCCTTAAACAATATTTTTGGAATTATACCAAGTGCTTGTGACAACAGTATGTCAGGTTTAAGATCGCAGGTTCGAAATTTCATATAACGTTCCGCGAAAATGAGAAGTAAACCCAGCCCTTGTGGGTTTGAATATATTCTGGGAAATTATATCATAATTTTTCATGATATATTCAAAGGGTTTATTTGCCGAAGGTCAAGGCGAAGCCGCCGCATATATTTGCTGTTATGTACAGTTTTCAACAAAGGACAGCGAACGGCTAAATGTACACTGTTTTCCCTGACCAATTTTCTTCATGCTTTTCTGCAATAGCAAGTCCAGTAGATGAAGAATCTAACAGTACAATGTTTTCACCATTCCTACTCCAAATTCCGCTACCCCCTCCTGCTTCCATTCCATAGGTGCTTATACAATAATTAGAAATAATAACATTCATATTGTATTCAAGAGATTGTTTTGTCACCATCGCATGTAACTTCTTTATACTGCCAGGAAGATAAAAAATACCTGCACTGTAGATATCCGTATGCCGAGTAAATGCTTTTTCCCAGTGGATTTTGTTTTCGATATCGTAGCAGATAGCAAATCCTAAATTGTATTTATCCAGCTCTATCTGTGGATTATGGGAGGTGTTTTCATAAAAGTAGATTTCTTCACCTGTATGCAAGTGATGCTTCAGGTATATCTCCTCCTGATTCGGTGTGATAATAAAGGTTCCTATATGCAATTTTCCATCAATTAAAATGGGTGCACCCATAGAAATAGTTATTCCTGACTGACTGGAGATATTTCTGAAAGGAACAAGCCGGGTATCATTAGGAATAAAAGCTGATAATTCCGCTTTTTCCCGTTGATAACCACATAATGACATTTCAGGAAACTGTATAAAATCTACCTGCTCTTCACACGCTTTTTTAATAAGTTCCATGTGAATATTTATGTTCTTATTGATGTTATCATCGGATGGATGAAACTGTGCTGCACTTAAAATCATATAATGTTCCTTATCCGCTACACCCACTATGCCAAGCAACGGGTGCTAATTTTTTATCTTCTTCATAAAAAATTTCATCTTTCCATATCTTAAAAATAACTTTGATCCATTTGTTAGACAAAGCTCTAACTGCAACCGAATGAGTTTTACCTTTTGCTTTTTGTTTATCATAATACTCTCTCGACCATTTTGAAAATTGTAAAGTAGAAAATGAGAATTTATATAAAATCGCTCTAGCGCTCTTGTTGCAAGCCTTGCGCATTATGACCTTGTGATACATACCACTTTGGTAATTCTTTGGTGCAGTTCCAAATAAACATTGCACACCGTTATAATTATTAAATCTGTCTTTGTTGTCGCCGAACAATGCAAGGAGTTTGCAAGCTAAAACTTTTCCTGCACCAGGCAGAGATTTAAAAACTTTTCCAAGATTATGTGCATCTGTAGTTTTATTCATCTCTGTTTCAATTTCTTTAATTCTGTTATTTATTACATGCAGTAAATCACAAAGGCACTGCGCTTCAATTCGATATGCGAATTCTACATCTTCGGAAATCAACTGATTATATTTTCTAATTTTTTGGATAATTCTATCAATATAATCCTGTCTTCTATATCGATTGACTTTCAAAAAATCATCAATCTCTTTGTCGGATGTGTTGTTTAAATCAGTAAAAGTTGAATATTTTATAAGCATTTTCAGCTGAACTATACAGCCAAAGTCACCAAAAAGGGCTTCTTGCAGAGGGAAATACTGCCTTACAACAAAATGAAGCTTGTTAAGATGCCTTGCTCTGTTTTGAGTAAGGCGAGTATGAATTATTGAAAGATTTTTTAGCTTTTCAATCACATGCGAATTGTAGAGCAACTCGCGGCTGTAATTTTTATTACTTCTTAAATAATCTGCAATTGCCACAGCATCGATGTCATCATTTTTATTACCGGAAACTTTAAGCGATTCTTTAAACCGTTTAATTTTTAAAGGATTCAATGAATATAATTTATAATCATGTTCATGCAGAAAATCAACAAGCGGTCCATGAGGCAGTTCAAAACCAATTTGACTATCTTTAATTTTTCGAAGCTTTCGATCAAGCATTTCGAAACCTTCATAATCATTTGCAATCGTAAAAGACAAATCTAAATTTCCCTTTTCGTCAACTACTCGCACTTTGTGATCCAGAGATGAGTTATCAATTCCAATAAAATGTTCCATGATACCGACCCCCATAATTATAGTTTCTTCTGCGGCACCCTTATATTGGCTTTTTACGACCCACTATAAGCAGTCAGAAGATATGGAGAGGCTGTTGTGGCCTAAGCCTTCTTTGAGGCAGGACGGCGTTAGCCCTCTCCACGATTAATATACTTACGACTTCTATATATATCCAGTATACTATATAAGGATGGCGTAGGCAGGGAATGGCAAAAGTATCACCATACATAAGGTATAATTCTCTTTCTATTTTTTGCGAATTTGTTATAACCTTCAATACTATATAAGGTTTTTTCCTCTATAATAATCCTTATAACAATAGATGGTATTAATAACAGCAACAATATTGATAAAGTTATCAAGTTTAAATAAAAAATTGTAATACCTGTATGAGCTGTTATCATGCCTGTATAAGCTGGATGCCGTATGAATTTATACGGTCCAGTTTCAATTATTTGATGATTATCCAATTTTCTTACAACATGAGAATAGTGTGTACCTAAAGTATGTATTGCCCATATTCTAAACGAAAAACCTATTATGAAAACAATAAAACCAATAACATGAAATATGCATGGTTCTAACCAAATAGAATTGAACCATAAGGCTGATAAAATAGTTAGGGAATGACTTAAACCATATAACTCACGCGTACCATAATCAGAAATAATTATATTTTGTTTAACATCATTATGAGATATTTTGATTTCATAAAGCATCCATAACAAATAAAGACAAATAATTAGTATATCATAATTGATATTACTACTTTTCCATATAATATTGTGATTCAATATCTTTAAAAAACCAAGGATCAATATTCCGATGAAAAGAAAAGATGATAATATGTATGATAAATATTTTTTCAAGTAGTTCTTCCTTCATCTTAATGCCGGCACGAACGCCGACATCTTAATAAGTTTAGCACCGCATTGCGCACAACTCCATATGTACGCAATGCGTAATTTGTACCAAATTCACGGGATATACGCAATTCGCATATCCCTTTGCATGTGTATTAATTATGCACCTTTGAAATCATCCGTATTCTTTAAAGTGTGCAGATTTCTATGAAATGTCAAGTATATAAAAAAGAAGAGTTTAGTCCGGTATAGCAACCTCGTCTGCAGGAGTACAGTAAAAGGAACTGTTTGATGTTTTTTCCAGTGCTGTTCCACATAACGGGTCGCATATTTTTTATTTGAAATTTTGGAGGTAATTTTCTGTAAATTTTCTGTTAAATTTATTACAACAGAAGCAGTATTTTCAATTTTTTAGTTTAAAATACTTTCAAAGTCTGTATATACTTAAATTAAAAATATCAATTACATATATAAGGAGGAGCAATGCTTTCGGACAGGGAGAAAAAGACTGTGCTTGATGGATTGAATGAAATCTGTCCAGACACATTTAATGAAGGTTCACATGGAGAATGGGAATTTACCGATATTGTGCAGGATGGGAAAAAATGGATTGTCCATTTTAATAATGACTCGGGAACTGATTATGTATCATTCAATTATGACGGAAGCTGTGTCAGTAAAAATGACATGAGTCAGGACTGGTTTGAATCATTAAGTGCAGCAGTATCCGATTGGGAAATGGAACAGATGGACAATTACTGAAATGATCTGACTTTTATTCTGCCGGACAAAGGGAATAAGCCGGTATTTTATCCTTGTGCAGCAATTCTTATATCCCGGCAATTCCCTTCGTAACAATTCTTCATTTAAAATTCTCAGTATCATTAAAAACGGCAACTCCGCTAACACCGCTATTTGCTCCTATGCCGTCATCAACCAGGTTATCCCAGATGGCATTCAACTCGTCTTGGGATAGCAGAAACCAGTTGGTAAGATCATTTTCGTTATAAGCCCTGCATACCTGTGCCGTGCTTGCAATATGTCAGGACTGAGCAATAATCTTTTAATGAGCATACTTCTATCATTTTCACATAATTCCCATATTTCATTATTTTTTCTACGGGAGGTAAGCAGGCAGAATGATTTTCAGTAACACTTTTGGAGAATAGGCACTTGCATCTGTTTTGTCATTTTTATATTTTTTTCCGGATGAGTTGTGTCTATTTTTTAATCTGCAATGTAATCAATGGTGTACTCAAATATTCCGGGAAGAATTTGTTCTTTTAATGAAACGGGAATCATCAGTCCCTGTTCCCGATCGGTATATTTAAAACGCGGCATAAATAACCTCCG
>JAFGJZ010000033.1 GCA_016928815.1 Spirochaetota bacterium | reverse complement strand
GAAATGGTATAAAATATGGGAAGATGAAAAATGCTTCCACGCCGATGTCAATGACGGAAAAGACCCCTACTGCATAGTTATACCGCCTCCCAATGTTACGGGAAGTCTTCATATGGGACATGCTCTTAACAACACGCTTCAGGACATCCTGATCCGCTGGAACAGAATGAAGGGAAAATCAGCACTCTGGATGCCGGGAATGGATCATGCCGGAATCGCTACACAGAATGTAGTTGAAAAGCTTCTTGCAAAAGAGGGCAAAAGCAAACATGATCTGGGACGCGAAGCATTTGAAAAACGCGTCTGGGAATGGAAAGCTGAATCCGGCGGCGCGATTAAAGAGCAGCTGAAGCGTCTGGGTGCAAGCTGCGATTGGGAACGTGAAAGATTCACACTTGATGAAGGTCTATCGAAAGCTGTTCACCGTGTATTTGTAACACTCTATAAGGAAGGACTCATTTATCAGGGACATAGAATTATCAACTGGTGTCCGCGGTGCCAGACAGCGCTTTCAGATATTGAAACAGAATATAAGGACCTCAACGGAAAACTTTATCATATTAAATATCCCGTAAAGGGAACAGATGATTATATTGTGGTGGCAACCACACGTCCCGAAACAATGCTTGGAGATACGGGTGTAGCTGTTAATCCGGAAGACAAACGCCACACCGCATTAATCGGAAAAACAGTTATCCTTCCTCTCATGGAAAGAGAAATTCCGATTTTCGCTGATGATTACGTAGACAGGGAATTCGGAACAGGTTTTGTAAAAGTAACTCCGGCTCATGACCCGAATGACTTTGAAATGGGGAAACGTCATAATCTTGAAGAAATCAATATTCTAAATGAAGATGGAACATTAAATGAAAACGGCGGAAAATTCAGGGGACTTGACCGGTTTGCTGCAAGAAAAGCCGTAATCGAAGAACTTGAAAAACTCGGACTGATGGTAAAAACAGATGAGCACCCGCATTCCGTCGGTCATTGCTACAGATGCGATACCATAATTGAACCTTATTTTTCAAAACAGTGGTTTGTAAATATTAAACCCCTTGCCGATGAAGCCATTAAAGCAGTTGAGGAAGGAAAAATTAATTTTGTACCGAAGAACTGGGAAAAAACATATTTCGAATGGATGTACAACATCCGCGACTGGTGCATATCGCGTCAGCTCTGGTGGGGACACAGAATACCTGCATTTTACTGTACAAAGTGCGATCATATAAATGTAAGTGAAACCGATCCTGTTAAATGTGAAAAATGCGGTCATACTGAACTTGTCCAGGATCAGGATGTTCTTGATACATGGTTTTCTTCAGGACTCTGGCCTTTTTCAACACTTGGCTGGCCGGAGGAAACTCCTGAACTGAAAAAATATTATCCTACAAGCGTTCTGGTTACAGGTTTCGATATAATTTTCTTCTGGGTTGCACGTATGGTAATGAGCGGAATGAAATTCATGAATGCGGAACCTTTCAAGGATGTATATATTCATGCACTTGTACGCGATGAACATGGGAATAAAATGAGCAAGTCCCGCGGAAATGTAATTGATCCTCTCATCATGATGGATCAATACGGTACTGATGCATTCCGTTTTACTCTTGCAGTATTCGCGGCACAGGGGCGTGACATCATTCTTTCTGAAAAAAGAATTGAAGGTTACAGAACTTTCAGCAATAAAATATGGAACGCAACAAGATACATTCTGATGAATCTCGGTGAAGACTTCATTCCGGGAAAAATCATTCCTGAAGATCTTGAAAACTTCGACAAATGGATTCTCAGTTCGCTAAATGATACAATAAGCAGAGTAAATTCTTCACTTGAAGAATACAAATTCAATGATGCGGCCAACAGGGTATATGAATTTTACTGGCACGATTTCTGCGACTGGTATCTTGAACTTACAAAACCGAGATTATACGGCGCGGAATCTAACCTTAAATCTGCTGAAACGGCGAAACAGGTTCTTTTTCATGTCCTTAAAAATGCAATGAAACTGCTGCACCCTTTCATGCCGTTCATAACAGAAGAGATATGGAATAAAATCAAGGATAAGGACGAACCGCTTATCATACTTTCATCATGGCCGGAATACGAAGAGAAATTTCAATTCAGAAATGAAGCCGATGAAACCGAACTGTTCAAGGAACTTATCTATAAAATAAGAAACATCCGCGGAGAAATGAATCTTGCACCGAATAAGAAAGCAGGGATTATTCTTAAAACAGACGATGCCGCGGTAAAAACCATTGCTGAACGCGAGGCTGTACACTTTCTTTCTCTTGCAAAAGTCGATAACATCACAATAAATGCAGACTATACTCCGGAAAAGACCGATGCGTCTGCAATACTGAAAGATACAGAAATTTTTATACCACTGAAAGGACTAATCGACATTGAAGTGGAAACATCAAGGCTGAATAAGGAATTGACGCGTGTTGAATCAGAACTTGAAAAAATTACGGCAAAGCTTTCAAATACAGGTTTTACCTCCAAGGCGCCGGCAGATGTCATTGAGAAAGAAAAACTCAAGCAGAGTGAACTTGCTGAAATGAAAGAAAAACTTGAAGCAGGATTAAAAAATCTGAAAACATTATAGATTTTATTTACGGGTTTTAAAGGACATAAACAGGAAAAGAGACGGGAAGCCGTCTCTTTTTTCATTCTGACGAAGAATCAAATCCCTTATAGTAGCAGCCTTTGGAAATTTTACCCAAATATTTTTTTACCGCCTCATATTCATTATTATTGATTTTACCATTAATAATCACATCATTAAAAAAACTCAGGACTCTAATTTCAAAATCCGGATCGTTGACGGTGAAATCAAATTTTCTTAAATCAATCAGATAATAATCACATTGAAGGTCAATTGCCGCTTCAGGAATAAAAAGCATTTCACTTCCGTAAATTCTATTAATATATCCCCTGCTCTTCTCAATAAAAAATTTCCTTCCGTGTTCATCAAAAAATTCAGAATTATTTCTGCAGTTTACCAGACAGTCCGCATCTTTCTGAATTTTATTCATCCGGCATTGTCCGGAATTGAGAAAAAAGCACTGCCTTGAAGTCATCATAAGCTGAGGCGAATATATTCTGCAGAAAACATTGAACTTTTCAGGTATGAAAAAATCATTCATCTGAACGGAGCTTATTTCAGACGAAAAAAAACCTCCACATGCACCGCTGTCGGAATACGCCTGAAAAGTATATCCGTTGCATGAATTAAGTTCAGGACCGGAAATCCATTTAAGACTGTTATTGCGGCACCAGGATGCAATTCCGCTGTTGTCACAGACGGTAAACTCAGGTTTTAATCTCTGAAGCAGATCAGTATAACAGTGAAATTCATCATCAGTAATAAAGGCCGGAATCCATGGATTAAGCCCTTCAGTAAAATCATTTATTGTACTGACTGCGGTTGTCTCAAGAAATGCCGGACCGTTAAAAATATTTTTCAGGGCGGAAAAATCATTCTTATCGGAAAAAAGAACGGCCGGCTTTTTCAACGCTGTTCTGCCGGTTCTTCCGTTTATTATGAAATTCACGGATTTTTCAGAAGCCGTTAAAGAATCAATTGCGTTTCTTCTCATTAAATTAAGTTCTTTGACGGGAAGAAATAAATTATCCTGAAGATCCGATACATCTGCATCTGACAGATAGAACCCTGAACCGCCCAGTCTGCCAAGCTGGTTAAGAAGCATTTCCCTGGTCAATGGATTCTTCTGAGCGGCTGAAAGAACGGATGAACTTTCCACCGATATTTCACTTCCCTGAAAATAATAAACAGCTTTCAGCTTCCCGCCCGGTTTTCCGCTTACTTTAACTTTAAGTTCCTTATTCACCGGTTTCAATGCATCTATTCTATTCCTGACTGCATTTATCTCATCAGCCTCTCCCGTAAGAAAAACATCCTGACCTTTTAAAATTTTTCCCATCAGAACGTTTTCAATCCTGATTTGGCAACTTCCCCCCTGAGCCGAAGCTATAATCTCTGCCGTACAGACAAAATTTCTTTCCGGAGTAAAAATACTGATTTTTGATCCTGCAGTCAGTGCATCAAAGTCCGTAACTAATGCATTTTTATCCGCAGTGTACGAAATTACCTTTCCGCAGTATTTCATGGACTGATCGAAAGGAGTTTCATTAAACATGTCAGCTGAAATTTTATCCTCAAGATAGCCTGCGGAAAAATTTCTGTTAAAAACCTGACGCATCTTTTCAGGAATAACTTCATCAGCCAGGCTTGTATTATTGGAAATTAAATCCGCAGTATTGCGCCAGGATTCAGTTACGCTATGCACATAAAAGAAGTTTTTTATCCGTCCTTCTATTTTAAAAACGTCTACACCTGCTTTAATCAAATCTTCAGCAAAAGAATATGCACTGTTATCCTTAAGATTAAGAAGATAAACCGAATCACCGTTCCGGGTCAGCCGGTATTTACGGCGGCATAACTGAACGCAGGCACCCCTGTTCGCGGATTCGCCGGCTGTAATCGAACTGAAGTAACACAATCCCGAGCAGCTGACACAATATGCACCATGAACAAAAACTTCGGTTTTGATTTTTCTCTCATGAGCGTTTCGGCATACTTTTCCTAGTTCAGCCAGAGACAGTTCCCGTGAAAAGTTAACCTGTGAAAAATTCAGATAATCCAGCAGGTCGAGCTGGAATGAATTATGCGTAGTCATCTGAGTCGAAGCATGGATTTTCATTTCAGGAATATGCTTTTTTAACAATAATGCGAATCCCGGATCCTGTACAATCAGACCGTCAGCTCCCGAATTATAAAGACGCAGAGCTGTATTCAATGCCTCATCCAGTTCGTTCTGAAGAAGAAGAACATTCATGGTAATATAAATTTCGGTATTTCCGGAATGCGCAATACTGATGAGATCTTTCAGTTCGGATTCTGAAATATTTTCCGCCCGCTTTCTGGCATTAAATTTTTTAAGTCCTAAATAAACCGCATCCGCACCGGCGGCAACGGCGGCTTTAACTGAATCAGCATCTCCCCCGGGAGAAAGTATTTCAGGTTTCTTCATTCAGGAAATGTTTACCTGTTCTCTATTGTAAAAGAAAGTAATGACGCTGCAAGATATGCTGCAGCAGTGATATAATTAAGATAATATCCCGTCATAAGAATATGTTCACATTTAACGAAAGGATCGGCATAATGATGATATAAAGTCCATCCAATGAAGTATATCAGCAGAAGAACCCTGGAAATAACCCTGAATTTACTGTGAAAGAATATTGAAAGAAACATGTAAAATGCTACGACGATCATATATACACTCATGGGATTGTTCACGGTAAACCAGCTCTCAAAAATGTAATATTTTGCGGATGGAAGTATAACGGCAAAAAATGCAGTCAGACCGTTACAGACAACCAGTTTTTCAAACAGGTTTATCCCTAAAAACCAGTCCAGAATAAAATAAAAAAGCGAAAGTAATTTCCTCGGGATATACTGAATTACATCTAATATCAGATTCATTTCCTTAAATACCTGCATTTAAAATATGGTCATAACTATCATTTTGTGTAAATTTTGACAAGAATTTAATTTTTACTCATAACTGCCGGTTTAAATAAAAAAACCGTGTACTCTGCCTGAGAATACACGGTTAATTACTATTAAATGTATAACTATTTATTCAGATCTTCAGTTATATTTTTATTCTGCTCACCGGGTTTAACCAGTAAAAATTCAACCCGTCTGTTCTTCCTGCGTGACTCCTCGTCAACATTTTCCAGAAACGGCGATGTCTCTCCCATTCCCATATATGTCAGCCTTTCTCTGGCAATTCCTTTCTGAATAAGGAATTCCGTTACGGCACGGGCACGCTCTTCGGAAAGTTTAAGGTTATAATCCTCCTTCCCGATATCATCCGTATGTCCTTCAACTATAATATTGTATCCTTCATACTTCTGAAGAATCTGCGCGACTCTTTTCAGGATTGTAGATCCATTACCAATAATTTTTGCTGATCCGAAGGCAAACTGAATGTTGCTGATTTTAATTTTCAGTCCCCTGTCAGTCACAATCACAAGAATATCAACCGGAATCTGTGAATTGGCGAGTTTTGTTGTATTCCCTGCTTTATCCTTTACTGTAAATTCCATTGCATAATCCGATGCAGACTCAACAAGTTCATTTTTGTCGCTTAGACCGTCCCATTTTATATCCCGCGGAGGTAATCCGTTCCCGCTGAATTTTTTAAAATGAATTTTTGAAGGATTATAAATATTTATTTCCCATGAATCAATTTCAAATTCATCATCAGCTTCCGGAGTAATCGTAAGAATGTCATTTTCACCGTCATCGTCCGGTGAAAAAAGTTTAGGTGAAAAACCGATCTGCGCTTTCGGCGGAGTTGAATCGACAATCAATTCTTTCTTATAAGAAGAAGGATTATTGCCGCTGTCGAAAACCGTCTCAATCTGAAAGAAATAAATTCCGTCAGAAAGAGGTTCACCCTTACCGTCTTTTACATCCCATTCAATTTTTTCCGGAAGATCCGTTACACCTTCAAATACCTTAACAGGTCTTTCTTTCATGTCGGAGATGGTAAGTTTATAACCGGAAAGACCCGTACTGTCTGAAAGCTGCAGATTGAATACAACCTTTTTATCATTTTTAAAGGAAAAATACTTTTTAGGAGTACTGATATCAACTGTCTGGTACTGACGCGTAAGAGTTATTTCCCTGATAAGCTTGTTATCCTCGTTTCCCGCCTCATCTTTTGAACGCACGTAATAAGTATAGAGACCTTCAGGCACATCAGCATCATTATTATCCTTTCCGTCCCATTTTAATTTTGACGGTATTTCATTTCCCGTCCAGGAATATGTTTTCACCTTATTTCCGGATGCATCAAGAAATCCTGCCTCCCACCTGTCATTACTCTGTGATTTAATGTTCTGGGTTATAACAAGCTCA
The DNA here is from genome assembly GCA_016928815.1 of Spirochaetota bacterium. Taxonomy (GTDB): domain Bacteria; phylum Spirochaetota; class UBA4802; order UBA4802; family JAFGJZ01; genus JAFGJZ01. The sequence goes on along the minus strand of JAFGJZ010000033.1, from coordinate 7,985 downwards.
TCCTTCTTTTTATCGCCGTTAGGAGAAAACAGAAGATATTCGGTTTTGATTTCAGCCTGCGGCGAGTCATTATCCACGTTTATGTCCCCGGTTTTCTTCAGTGAATAATTATTTCTTTCATCCCAGGCCATAAAAGAATATTTATAATTGCCGTCCTTGACAATGACGCCGTTTCTGTCTGTACCGTCCCACATTATTTTATCAGGTACCACCATGGATTCCTTCTTTTTAAAAACAGCTTTGGCAAATTCAAGAGGAGTAAGTGACTTCTTCATTTCACGTTCAGAAACCTTGTATTCACGGACAACAGAATTTGTTGAATCAAGAATCTGCAGAGACCACCCCTGGATTTTACTCTTGTCGGAAACATCCAGATCAATCATTACGTAATCCTGCTTACCGTCATAATTCGGTGAAATGTAAAGATTATCAGATTCAACTTTTGTAACGGGAGGAGTCCTGTCAAGCTCGCCTATTTCAAGAGTCAATCCGGCATAGTGAACGAATGTGGAATCCTCAAGATAAACAAGCGAATAATCAGCCTGCACCATGAATTTATCATGTCTGAATCTATAACCGAGACCAGCCGTTAAATCAGCATAATCATAACTGTCAGGAATATTTCCACCCAGTCTGACAATGTAGTTATCCATTATCACAGTTTCAAATCCAATTTTAACCGGAAACTCGGAGTAAAAATCTACAGCGGAAATTTCATTTAAAAAAGTAACTGTTAAATACTTGTTATGAAAGAATCCGAGACTGTAACCGAGAGTCAGGGTATTAAGGTCCGCACTTGAGGTATCCTCATCAAATGGGAATCCGCCTCTAATCGCAAATGTTATCTTCGGATCATAAATTCCGAAACCTGAGGAGGTAGCTTTCATAAAAGTGAACGAATAAATTGCCCCAAGACCGAGACCGGCATACAGGACATTGCCTTCTTCTTCAGATCCTGTCATGAAGTCGATGGAAAGACCGACAAGAAGTTTATCATTAAATTCCTTCGCTGTTCCGATGGTTCCATAATATGCCCTGGTAATGTCTACGGAATCAGGCATATCGATCATTTTAAGACCAATTCCGAAATTTCCGTACGATGTCGGAAATGCCAATGCAAGATTCGGATTTTTATATTCCGGAACTAGATCACCATACTGTACTGAAAGACCTAATCTTTCCAGAGAACCTATTGAAGCAGGATTAAGGAAAAACATATCAAGCGAATCGAATGTCGCACCTGTTCCGCCCATTCCAAGTGATGAAGCGCTTTCCCCGAGAAGGAGAAGACTTCTGCCGCTTCCATCCTGGGCAGACAAAACTGCCGCATGCGTAAAAATTATTAAACATAAAACACATATTTTTTTAATCATAATTATCTCCTGGTTTTTCGGCAAACCTTACAAAGATAATATAATCGTCCGGATTGTCAATTTTTTAACGGAAATCAGGGTGAATTTATTCAGCTTTGTTTCTGCTTCTGCTGCAGATATACCTGATATGTTCATTATCGGCAAAAAGCTGTTTCATAAGATCATCGAGAGAATTAAATTTTATTTCATCACGTACTTTTTCTATGAATTCAACATGTATTTTTTCTTCATAAATATCCCTGTCAAAATCAAATATGTTAACCTCTACCGTTTTATTGGTATTGCCGAATGTCGGATTATATCCGATGTTGCACATTCCCGAATAAGTTTTTTTATCATCAGCAATCCTGACATGTACGGCATATACTCCGTCACCCGGAATTACCTTCGTTTCATCAATCAATCCGACATTTGCCGTGGGAAATCCCATTTTTCTGCCGCGCTGCTCACCTTTGACAACAGCACCGTTGAGATAATAAAATTTATCAAGCAGCAATGCCGATTCATCAACATTTCCCTTGTGAAGTTCATTCCGTATTCTCGTTGAAGAAACGGGATGATCACCGGATATTTCAGGCTCAATATGAAACAGCTCAAAATTGTTTGCCGAAAGAGCTACAAGGTTATCAATATTCCCTTCTCTTTTTCTTCCGAATGAATGATCATATCCCATAACAATGGCAGATACGCCTATTCTTGAAATCAGAATTTTATTTACAAAATCAACGGGAGACATCCGTGAAAGAGCAAAATCAAAATCCATCATTATGACATTTTTTATGCCGAGTTTTCTTAATTCATCAAGTTTTTCATCTCTTGTAAGAAGATATTCAAATTTGCTTCCCGGGAAAATTACGCTTCTGGGATGCTGTTTAAAAGTAATCACGATATGATCTCTGCCTTTTTCATCTGAAACAGAAATCAGTTTTTGAATTATCCGTTTATGACCTATATGCAGTCCGTCAAAATTACCGATTGTTAATACCGGATAATTAAAAATGTCCTTTGTATCTGGAATATTATCAAATATATTCATAGACTCTGCCTGTATCAAAATTTCCTGAAAAAATTTCAGACGCTATTTTATCTGTAAATTCTGCAGGGAATCATTCTTTTGTCAACAATAACTGAACAGTCATCGTTTTCATTGAATTTATGGTAATAAATACAGTAATTTTCATAATTTAGGTATATTTTTCGTTACAACAATTCGAATTATCTATAAATATATTGACTAAGTAACACAAAAGCGTATATACTTATCAATATGGAATAGGTGAAACATGAAAGAAGAAATTTATAAAATTGATTTAAAAGGCAAAAAGGATCTGCCAAATTTATTAGCAGATCATTTCATTTCCCTCATTTCATTGAATATTCTTATTCCTGGAGAAAAACTTCCATCAGAACTTGCACTTTCGAGAAAACTGAATATCAGCAGAATTGCAATGCGCGAATCAATGAAAATTCTTGAAGCAAAAGGCTTTATTAATTCATTGGGACGGAAAGGGAAATTTGTAAAAACCATTCTTCAGGCAAATATGGTAAATACTTTCCAGGACATGCTCCTGAGTAACAGGGAAAATATCAAAAAATTATTTGATGTAAAAACAATACTTGACCGCGAAATTGCCGTACATGTCTGTAACAATGCAGATGAATCAGATATGAAAAACATGTATTCGTATATCTGCAGTCTTGATACGGATGATTTGCCCCGGCTGCGAAACTGCTATTACAATTTCTTTAACGCGTTCTTTTCATCATCAAAAAACGTTTTTTTTTCACATCTTGCAATACAAATTTCAAACAGTATAAAAGAATACTTTGAAATTCATTCAACGGAAAAAATTGACAGCATGCTGACCGAAAAAACTGTTTTCAGTCAGATGAAAAACATTTATACAGAAGTGACAAACAGAAACGTATCCGGAAGCAGAGAGAATATTGACATCCATAATAATTATGTAAAAAATATATTTATTAAATAAATCAATACTGACCTTTAATCTCTTTTGACCGGTCAATCTTCCAGGTTCCGTGCTCAAGTTTAAGGGTGAGTGTAATACTCATTCCAGCAAAATTCATGTCAGGGTGCTCAGTTACGGTGAAATCAACCCTGCAGGTATTTCCCTTTACTGAAGTTTTCAAAAGCTCGTATTTCATACCGGGCTGAAAAAGTTTTGCATCAAGACCAAGCAGTACGTCTGACCCTGAATATTTTTCTTCAAGTTTTTCAGCTGCTTTAACGGTATCAGCGGAATAGAATTTCTCCACCTCGGATTCGGAAGTACAGTATCCTATTTTAATCACGTCTTCCAGAGGATCTGCAGATGCCTCTTTCCCGCTGCTGCATGAAAAGACTGATGCCGCTGACATGCAGATGATTATTCTGATTACATGTTTTTTAATTTCAGTACCCCTTCCTCTTCTGCTTCTTTTCCCAATTCCAAGCCGTTTCAACAATCGAATCAATATGCGGAAATTCAGGAATCCAGCCAAGATATTTTCTAACAGCATCTGAAGAAGCGACAAGAACCGCCGGATCACCGGATCTTCTCGGCCCTGTTTTAACTGACGGTTTTTTCCCTGTAACGCGCATTACTGAATCGATTACTTCCTTAACGGAAAAACCTGTCCCGTTGCCCAGATTGAATACACGGCTGTCCGAACCTTCCATAAGCTTATCGACCGCCAGTACATGAGCGTCAGCAAGATCATTGACATGAATATAGTCACGGATGCATGTTCCGTCAGGTGTATCATAGTCGGTTCCGAAAATTGTAATTTCAAAAGAAGGATCAAGCACGGATCTGATAATCAAAGGAATAAGATGAGTTTCAGGAACATGACTTTCTCCGATTTCACCTGCCGGATCAGCTCCCGCTGCATTGAAATATCTGAGTGCAATAAATTTTAGACCGTCAGATACGTCAAGATCCCTCAGAATATCCTCAACCATAAGTTTCGTCCGTCCATACGGGCTTTCCGGTTTCCATCTGCTGTTTTCAGTAATCGGAATTTCCTCAGGATTCCCGTAAACAGCAGCTGTTGAGGAAAAAATAAATTTTTTAATATCAGAATCAAGCATTGCCTTGAACAATGATACAGTTTTAGCAACATTATTTTCATAATATTTAAGAGGATTGCTGCAGGATTCACCTACTGCGATGAACGAGGCAAAATTCATTACACATTCAATTTTTCTGCTCTTGAAAATCTTAACAAGTTTATCATAATCTCCGATATCACCGTCAATAAAATCAAAACCGTCCGTAAATTCTCTGATACCGGCTGAAAGATCATCATAAACAACAGGCGTATATCCCTTATTACTTAATTTTCTGATTACATGACTGCCTATATACCCGGCTCCGCCGGTTACAAGAATCTCCTTCATGACAGCTCCTTATAGCATTGAATTTCAAATAAATACACCTTTCAGATAAATTTGATTTATTGCAATCACAAAACCGGATTTTATTTAATTTCAAAACCAATAATAAGGATATCATCTTCAGGAACAGCACCGTCTCTGAAGTCATCAAGTCTCTTCATTATATTGTCAAGCGTGTCATCCAGCGTGTCTGATGAAGACTGCATTATTACATCAGTAATTTCATCATATCCGATGATCTCATTAAAACGGCTGCGCGTTTCAGGAAGTCCGTCTGTATAAATGAAAATCCGGTCGCCAGCAGTGAGTTTTATCATTTTATCAGGATATTCCTTCCCGGGAAACATTCCGAGAATGGTACCTTTTACTTTCAGCGTCTGAATGGACTTTGAAGATCTGCTGCACAAAATTATTGAAGGATGACCTCCATTTGCATAATAAAATTCCACTCCATCAGGTGCGGTTTTAAAACAGGCATATACAGCCGTAATAAAGTTGTCAACCATCGCCATATTGAGAATGGAATTGAGTTCGGTAAGATATTTACCCGGACTGTAAAAGTGAATTACAGAGATGTTCTCGCTTATATATTTAAGCAGCGCAATAAATAATGCGGCTGAAACCCCATGACCGGCAACGTCACCTGTAAATACTGAAATATCCTCATCAGAAGTAAAAAATGAAAAGTAATCCCCTCCAATGGCATCAAGGGATTTAAATCTGTATCTGGTTAAAACATGTTCATTTTCCGGCGGGAAAAGGGGAAGAAGAGCCTTTTGAACCTGCTGCGCATAATGAAGTTCTTTTTCATATGCATCATTTTTTTTCTGAAGCTCAGTCTGGCTTGTACGGAGCATATTTTCAATTTTCTTCAGCGCGGTAATATCCTCTTTAACTGCAAGAAAATTCTTAACATTCCCGTTTCCATCCCGTACCGGAGATATCGATGCAAGTTCCCAGTAAAGTTCCCCGTTTTTTTTCCGGTTATGAAACTCACCCGACCAGTCATTTCCGTCAAGAATCGTTTTCCACATTATGGAATAGGCTGCATCATCCATGTCGCCGGACTTGAGTATTCTGGGATTTTTCCCGATTACTTCAGGCAGCGTATACCCTGTAAGCTGGGTAAATTTAGGATTCACATACTCAATATTGCCCTGAACATCAGTAATAATTACGGACGCGGGACTCTGTTCAACCGCTCGCGAAAGAGTTCTCAGCTGGCGAATGGTTTCAGTCCTTTCTGTAATATCAGTCATGTATCCGTATAAAACGGTAATACCCGAATCCGGGTCAAAAACCGGTCTGCAGAAATTACTTACCGTTTTTATTTTTCCGTTTACTGTGACAATTTTATGGTTGATCTGATGTGGCATGTGCTTAATACAAAGATCCGAAATGAAATTTCTGACATATTTAACATCTTTTTCGTAAACATATTCAAACCATATTTCCGGTAAATTAATTCCGTCAACACGGCATTCAAACAATGTTTCAGCATTGGCATTATTATAAAAACCGGTAATGCGGTCATTCCTGAATACGATTCTGTAAATATAATCGTTTGAGTTATCAAGTATTTCACGATATGCTTCTTCGTTCATCTCAATTTTCTTCCAAACAGACCGTTAATTATATTCAATAGAGGATTGTCAATCTGCTGCTCCATGTAGCATCTTTTTGAAGGCTGCCTCAGAATGTCCGAATATGACGGAAAGGCATGAGGAATGTGACTTATTTCACTGAATTTCCTTTTAAGCCTGACAAGCAGCAGCAGCTGGTGAATAAGTTCAGACGCACCATCGGAATAAATATGGGCCCCGACTATACGGCTGTTGCTTCTGCAGATTATTTTCGCCATACCCTCACTCATATTCTCAATAGATGCTTTAATTGAATATTTAAGCGGAAATTTATACACACGTATGCCGTGACCGTATTTCTTTTCAGCCTCTGATTCCGTCAGACCGAATCTTGCGAATTCCATGTCGCCATTAATGCATCTCGGAATGATGTCGTAATTAACGGGTTTCTTAAAATAATGAGCGCTGTTAATTACAGCAGTCAGCCCCTCGATCTCGGCAGTATTATTATAATTCATTTTTCCTGTAATATCTCCCGCTGCAAAAATATTTTCAGAACTTGTCCGGAGATACCTATCTGTAATGATTTTATCAGATACATGCCTGATGCCTGCTGCATCCGGATTTAATTTTCCGAAATCAGGTCTCCTTCCTGCACAGCAGAAAATTTTATCTGTTTCCAGAGATGTTTCTTTTCCTTCTGAAACATAATTTACTTTATATCCGTTTCCTGAAGATTCAATTTTAGTAATTACGGCGGATTTATAAATAGTGATGCCCTTCTCTGTCATGTTTTTTTCAAGAATGTCCCTGATTTCAGAATCTTCATCCGGAAGTATTTCACTGTTTCTTTCAAATAAAATCACACGGGAACCGAACCCGGCGAGAGCGTTTGAAATTTCAATACCGCTTTCTCCGGCACCGATTATACATGCTGATTCCGGCAGTTCACTTAAATTAATCACATCTTCAGCGAAAAGACATTTATCCTTATCAAGTCCCTGTATATCAGGAATAATATTTTCAAGTCCCGTTGAGAGAATAAATTTTGACCCTGAAATACTTTTCCCGTCAATATCCAGAACATTGCGGGCTTTAAAAGATGCACTTCCGCTGATAAAATCTATTCCCATTTTCCTGAAAATCTCCGACGATACACCTTCAGCAATGAGTTTCATCGTATCTTCAGTTTTCCTCTTAAGTATGTTGAAATCCATGTTTATTGCACCGGGATTAACACCCAGATTTTCCATCGACCTTACAGTATTTATTTTTCTTGAAATTGAAATAACAGCATTTAAAGGATAAGTATATGAAAAAAAGTTTTTACCTCCGGGTCTTCCGCTTTCAACAAGCAGAACCTTCCGGTACATTGCCTTGCCGTACACCGCTGCAACAACACCCGCAGTACCGGCACCGATGATAATCAGATCATAATCACATTTCATACTCTTCCCGCCAGACAGCCAAAAATGACTAAAGTATAATAGTACATTAAAATTCAGAGTAATTCAAGATTTTATTTGCCGGACTTTCAGATCAGCGCCTCAATTCAATAAACTAATGCAACAAAAATAGAATGACCCCATTGGAAATAACTCCTAAAATGTTTCGACCAAGACACATTTCAAG
>JAFGJZ010000032.1 GCA_016928815.1 Spirochaetota bacterium | reverse complement strand
CATTTCTTCAAATTCTTCCCTGGAAATTTCACCTTTTGCATATCTTTTTTTCAGAATGTCCAGTGCACTTTCATTTTTGAATGAACTGTGGTTATTTAAAAGATAATACACGGCATACCCTGCAACACCGATTAATATTATATTGCCTAATCCCATGAAATCCTCCTGCGTATTCTCAAATAATATTATCATTAATATAAGAATATTCCGGAATATTTTCCATCAAATAAATTTTAACTTGCGTAAAATTTATTTTAATACGGTTATTATCAGACTAAAATAAATTTTGAAAGTGGGTATTTATGAATTTTATCAGTGCCGGTAATTCGGCTTTCAAATATACCGGACGGATTGATTTTACCAGTCCGGAAACACCTTTGCTGATTTATGCCGGCAGTTCGATTTCAGTCAGATTTACAGGTACATCGGTCAGAATCAGAATTTCCAACAGACACTCTCATTATGAAAATGCGATCGGGTTTCTTCTGGACGGGCGTGAAGGAAAAATTGTGCTCTCTAGAACGGAGGAACAAAATGATTATCTTATCGCCGATAATCTTGAAAATATGATGCACGTTCTTGTCCTTTGGAAAAGGGGTGATGGATGTGCCTTTTATTTCACATTTCATGGTCTTATTCTGGATGAAAACTGCGGGGTCTTTTCATCTTCCGTTAAAACAGAAAGATGTATCGAATGCTATGGTGATTCAGTTTCAGCAGGTGAAATATGTGAAGCTTCAGAATTTACCGGGAAATCAGATCCCGATAATCATGACGGAAAATTCACAAATTCATGGTTTTCCTATTCGATGATGACTGCAAGAAACTTCAATGCTGAAATACACAACATAGCTCAGGGCGGTCTTGCAGTTCTTGATGATACCGGTTATTTCGGAGACGGGAAAGTCGGACTTGTTTCGACATGGGATAAGCTCAGGTATAATCTGAAACTCGGTCCTTACACGATGTGGGATTTTTCCTTATATGTGCCTCATGTCGTAATAATGGCAATGGGCCAGAATGACAGTTTTCCTGAAGATTACATCAATTATAATCCAGAAAAACGGATCAAATGGATCAATGCCTATGGAGATATCATTTTAAAACTTCGTGAACGTTATGCTGATGCCTTGTTTGTGGTAATTACAACTTTAATGAACCATGATTCCGGCTGGGATGATGCACTGGATGAAATGGTTCAGAATCTGTCAGATCCGAAGATAATAAGATACCGTTTCAAAAGAAACGGCTGCGGTACTCCGGGACATCTCCGGATTTCAGAACATGAAGAAATGGCACAGGAGCTGACCGCTTTTTTAAAATCATTTGGTGATTCCATCTGGAAAATAAAAGAATAAATCACTGCAGATCAGACATTGAAAAATGTCACTGAGAATCTGCAGTCTGCATATGCAGTTCAGAATTAAAACAGGTTAGGGAGGGATGAACTTAATCCTGTTCATGATCTTGCAAATAATATCATGAACTCATCCGAAGAAAAAACGATTGCATTTAATGAAATTGTCAAATCAGTTCTGAGCATCAGTGAGTCATCCCAGTCCTCTGCATCTTCCGCTCAGCAGCTTACCGGCAAATCCGTGCAGCTCCTATCAATGTCAAAAAATCTTGAAAAAGATGTTGATTTATTTAAAGTCTGATTTTAATTATCCTGATTAAATCATTTTTAATTTATTATTTAAAGATAATGTAATATTTCATGGAGTTTGAAATGTTGAAGAAAATTACTGCAATAATCATGTTTTTATTATTTTTTAGTGTTTTGTCATTCGCACAGGAAAATCCTGATGTTGGAGAAACGGCTGATGATTCGTCAGAAAGCAGAAACTGGTTCTCACTGACTATCTATCCTCTGATAACTCTTGGTGTGCCGATGAGCGGCATGTCGCGTTCAATTAACGGACGGCCGTTTATGGGATTTGCTTTTTCCGGAGAAGCTGAATTCTTCTTCATGCCTCATCTTTCTCTGGCCATGGATTTAAGATTTTTCAATGTTGAAGATTCTGATGTTGATGCAAGATTTGACAGCTATAGAATATGGGGGCCGGGGATAAGATGGTATTTAAACCGGAATGCCGGAAACGGATTTTTCGCGGGTCTGTATTATGAATATTTAACGTTAAAGCGTGCTGATTATGACGATATGTCAGGCGATACTGAATTTGTCTGGGTTGATAAAAGCGGTTTTGTGGAGACATTTTGGACCGGTTACAGAATGGATTATAAAGGATTCTATCTTGAATTTTCAACTGGAGTTTTGCATTACAGCATTAAAGGGAATGAATTTCACGAGAACGGTACAAAAGAGGAGACTTCCAAGGAAGGATTTTACTTTGCGGGTATTGGTTTCGGAGCAGGTCTGCTTTTCTGAATATAAATTTTCTACTTTTTGAAGATAAAATCCTTTGAATTAATAATTATGTGAAAGTAGTCTTCAAGAAAAAGAACAAGATAGAATAATGATTTTTCAGCTTCCAGACGTGAGATAATTGAAAAATCATTTGCGCTGTATTTTGTTTTTAATGAATTGTTCATAAAAGTCACTGTGTTGCTGCTGAAGGAAAAATTGTCCCTGTTATATGACGGAGTACACTCCCTGCATATAAGACTTTTTCCGTTAAAATCCAGGTTATAATGAGATGCACTGCTGCTGCCGCATACCTCGCATTGACTCAGATCAGGCATGATTCCATTATGCTGAAGAACATGGAGCACAAAAAACAGAACAAGCATGAGAGAGTCTTTTTCTGTTTCCAGAATCGCGAGTACCTTTTTACTGATATTGTAGATGAATGAATTTTTTGTATTTTCAGTCGTTATTTTGGAAATAAGCTCCAGAAGAAAACAGTGATAGTAGTATAATTCAACGTTGTTTCTGACTTTTTCAGGAGTTGAAATCAGAACAAAATCAGAAATATAGAAGAATGATTTGCTTTCTTTTCTGTAAAAAATTATTTCTGCGACAGACCCTGGATCCCTTATGCATATCGATCTTCTTTTACTTTTTAGAAGACCCTTGAATATAAGGTTGATTTTTCCGAATTCAGGCGAAAGTGCAGTGCATGTAACATCATTTTCATCCGAGTTTTTTGATGAAAGGACTAAAATTTCAGTTTTTTGGATTTGCATTTGTACTGCCGTTTTTTCCCGGTACAGTCAGTATAATCCGATTAATTCTTGTTCCGTCAATTTCCTTGATTTTAAGAGAAATGTCCTTGTATTTTACGGTATCATCCTTTACCGGAATTTTACCGAAAACATCCAGCGCAAATCCTCCCAAAGTATCAAATTCGTCACTTGGCAGATCAAGTTCCAGTTTCATATTAAGATCATCTATTGTCATGCGGGAATCAATGTCGTAGGAGTTTTTATTTATCTGAATAATTTCCGGAAGTTCGTTTTCATCAAATTCGTCATTTATGTCACCGACAATTTCCTCAAGAATATCTTCCATTGTAATTATTCCGGCAATACCGCCGTATTCATCAATTACAATGGCAAGATGCTGTCTTTTCCGCTGAAATTCCAGAAGCAGTTCGTTTAAAGGCATTGTTTCGGGTATGAATAGAGGTTTGTGAAGAAGTTTTTTCAGGTCAAATTTTTTACGTTTGTCAGTGATGAATTCCAGAAGATCCTTTACGTATAAAATACCCGAAATGTTGTCTATTGTATCTTCAAATACGGGAATACGCGAGTGCCCTGCCTCATATACTACATTTACTATTTCCTTTAATGTGGTTTTGATGGGAATTGCTACAGCATCAACCCGAGGAATCATGATTTCACGCGCATTCAGGTCGGAAAGTTTGAGTACTCCGCGTATCATTTCCTGCTCTGAAGGTTTTAATGATTTTGAAGAAAGCGTTTTGTATATGCTGCTGTTTGATGCTGGACCGGCTTTTTTCCCGGTAAAAATTTTAATTATTCTGGCAAATAGTGAATATTCCGGTAAAGGACTCGTGTCAGATTCCATTTGGTGATTTTTCTCCGTATACTATGAGTATCAAATTTATTATTTACATTGCTTTTAATTGTCAATGTTTTTTCTGCCGCTATTTAAAAAATAAGATAAATGTCATACACGAAAAAAACTAATACTGAACTGAAAACTATTCCCAAATATTGAATTTTTTAAGAGTTTCAAGCATTTGGTCTGTAATAAGCATACAGTCATTTTTATTTATTCCGCAGTCATTATAAAGACTGTCTGATACGAATTTTTTCAAAGCTATATATACGTCCGGAGTAGTATAGAATGTATACGAAAAATTATCTCCTGCAGCCTTGAGAATCGTAAATGAGGAATGCAGCTTAATCGGCTCTTCCGGAATCATGAATCTTTCCTGACGTCTGCCTGTGATTATTGTACAGTCAGAGAATCTGTAAGGAATAGCCTGATAAGCTTCGCGGTTGACAGGCTCCTGAAATTTCTGATTGTATGTCGGAGGTTCAATGAGAATATGTGTCCGATTTCCATCTGTTTTAAATGTCAGGCCTTCAGGTGACTGATAAATATCTTTTACATTTTTGTAGGCGGTGATTTCATAAATAGTATAAATGCTGTTCTGGGAAAAAAATGCTGAAATTATAAACCCCCCGTCAAAAGGGATCTGATTGGTTGTATACGCTTTTACTAGAGACATTGCTTTTGCCATTTTTCCTCCGGAATCCTTACTGTCAGATATAGAATTTTAAAACTGAATTTATGATATATTTATATAATAGAAAATTAAATAATTCAATAAAAAAAAGATTTATTTAACTCTGTTTTTTCCGGTTTTCTTGGCAAGTTGAATCTGAATTTCTGTTCTGTCAATTGCTTCACTGAATTTCAGCGAGTTCGCCGTAATAACAGATGTACCGAAACTCATAGTAACTTTAATCTCATTGTTTTTTATTTTTATAACATGATCTTCTATCAATTTTCTGATTTTTTCAGCAGCTGTCTGGGCTCCTGTTAGACTTGTTTCCGGAAGCATAATCATGAACTCATCGGCACGCCATCTGCAGACCTGGTCATGCCTTCTGAGGGCTGTTTTGATGACGGAAGATATATCTTTTAATACGATATCGCCTATATCATTATTAAACCTGCTGTTTATGACGGAAAAATCATCAATATTTCCCAATATCAGCGCAATATTGAAATTATTTCTGGCTCCGCGTCTTACTTCGAGGAAAAGTGCATTTAGAAATGATTTTTTATTTAACAGGGACGTCAGTGGATCAAAAAATGCTGCTTCTTTAATATCGGCCAGTTTGGATTTTGCATATGATCTGATAAGGAAATACAGGAAAATCATAATAGCAGCTAGCGATGTTGTTGTGATGATGTTCAGCAGGAATATATTGTTTATCATGGTACTGATTTGAGGGATGGAGCTGTTAAGAGATTCTGATCCGGAAATGACTGATCTTGTTTGCAGAAAAAGAAATATGGATAAACCTATCAGAAGCATTGAAAGTATAATGAAAAATAGTGTAAGGCATTTAATTGATGTTTTTATGTCGTTTTCTTTAAAAATTTTCATAATTCCATTATTTCCGGAAAAGTCTGGTAAATATATCTGATTCTTTTAATTTCTTCTTCATCTTTAGATATTTTACACATTTCCGCATCTAATGCAAGAATTATTTCGTCTTTTGTTTTTCTTAAATCAGAAAGTACAGATGTTATCTGTTTCCGCAGGTTGGTTATTTTATTGAAAGTACTGTTATTGTAGCTGGCAAGCACCTCGTCAAAATCCGTAAATTTTCTGTTGAATTTTTTCATTAAACCGGTGATTAGTTCCGAAAGGCTGAAATCAATTACATTTATCACTTCAGTAATATGTGTTTCTTCAGATAGATTATCAAGCAGCTTCTCAATTTCATTGGATATAAGAAATGATTTATTTTCAGAATTGAGTTTTTCAAGACAGGAAAGATGTTTGAGTTTTTCCTGATATTTTAATATAATTGAAAGGGATAATTCGGAAACGTCATCCCTCAATACTGAAGCTTCCTTTTGATTCCCTGTAATTGTCATTTTTGGACTCTTTTGCTGAAATTTGTTCCCAGGCATCCCTTAATTCGAGCATAAGTTTGACGATTTCTTTCAGTATTTCAGTGTTTTTCTGAATATTGGCTTCAATCATTCTTTTTTTAAAGTAAATATACAGACTCATGAGATTCTGGGAAATTTGACCGCCTTCATTCATGTTTAATGAAAGCATAAGTTCAGTAATAATGTCCTGTGCTTTAAGAATATTGTTATTAACGATATCATATGTTTTAGGCTGCATATTCTCTATGGCAATGTTCAGGAATTTAATTGCACCGTCATAAAGCATAACGATTAGTTTTCCCTGATTTGCAGTATTTATCTGTGTCTGTTTGTATTGATCATAAGGATTTTTACCGGTAACAGCCATTAAGTTCCCCTTTGAAATGAATTATATGTTATTTTCGGGTGAAAAATTACAAAACTTGAGCTGTAATTTGTTATTGTAGTAATAATCTTCTGTTAATAAATCAATAACCCTGAATTCAACATTCCATTGCAACAGATAAAAATAACTCATTTGGAGTTTTAAATCCTAATGAACGTCTCGGTCTATTATTTAAT
>JAFGJZ010000031.1 GCA_016928815.1 Spirochaetota bacterium | reverse complement strand
TACAGCGGGAATATACTCACTATTCACTGCTTTTTCATTCTAAAAATTCACGGGAATTCTATTTATTTTGTCGCGGGAGTCAACATCGTGGACGGAAAAAAGGAAGGCAGAGGGGCATATACCCAGAATGACGGGATTATCGTGCTGGGAACATGGGTTAATGACATGAAAAACGGCAAGATGATAATATACTTCACAAACGGGAGCCGGTTTGAGGGCGATTATAAAAATGATAAAGCAAACGGTTATGGAATCATAACTGATGAAAACGGCGCAGTTATATCAAAAGGACTTTATGTTAACGATGTTTTAATCAAAAATGAGGCTCAATAACCAACCGCAAATATATATTTTTCTTGACGTAATATGCACTGTTGCATTAATTTCACAAATTATATCAGAGGGGACAAAATGAAAAAGCTAATTTGTATGATATTTGTTATATTTATGATTGCATCATGCACTCAGACACCAAAAGAAATTATTGCACCATTAATGAAAATTGATAATACGGGTTCTGTTACCAAAGTTATTGTTGAATTTTCCATTTATAATGATACTTCCTCGGTTGTATTTATTGATTACAGCGGAGAGATGACCTTTAAGACAGTTGACGGAAAGGAACTGTTTAAAAAGGATTTTAAAA
The DNA here is from genome assembly GCA_016928815.1 of Spirochaetota bacterium. GTDB lineage: Bacteria > Spirochaetota > UBA4802 > UBA4802 > JAFGJZ01 > JAFGJZ01. The sequence goes on along the minus strand of JAFGJZ010000031.1, from coordinate 30,252 downwards.
TTCCAAAAATTTTCCCTTATACCACGGAAACTGCAGTTGTTGAATCGGAATTATCTCCAGATAAACTTGCCATTCTGGCAGAGGCTTCACAAATTGAAAAAACCGAACTTGATAAAAAATCAGTAATTGAAGATGTTTTTATTACCGAGCAGATGATCAGTTTGGATAAAATTTCAGTAAAAAAATCAGACATAAAAGATGTTTTAAAAGGAAAATAAAATGATAAAAACCAGAGAGAAAAAAATTTATTTTTACATTTTTGCAGCAACATTGGTCATTTCATGTTTAATCGGATCAGTCTCCATTTTCTCACGTATGGTCATTGAGGTGAAAGCGGACAAACTCCTGACTGATGCGATTGCTCTGGCTGATAGGGCTGACATGTCAAGTATCAGTACTGCAGATCTTAAAATAATAAATGAAAAATATAAAGAAGCCTATATTCTGATAAGAAAGCCGCAGCTTTTTGCAGCTTATAAAAATTTTGACGACCAGTCCCGGGCAATTAAAAAAATACTTCAGCAGTATGACCAGGTCGCTTCAGGAAACGGCGCTTTTGAACCTGATTCATTTATTTATATCAATTATCTGCTGAACAGACGGAAATCGGGATCATATCTGGGAATTTATACCGCTCTGGTTTTTCTTGCAATGGCTGCAGTTTCAGGAGCAACCCTGCTGCTGACAAAATCAGAGAATTAATTTTCCATGGACATCATAATGAGCCGGACTTTGCTGTCCGGTTTTTTATTATTCTGAATATTATTGGATATTTCGGAATATTCCGGAGTAATTATGAGCTACAAAGACGATCATATCGACTATCCTGATGGAACGCAGATCCGCTGCAGAGTAAACGACCATAACGATAAACGTCCTGTTGTTGTGTTTATTCACGGTACCGCTGAAAGTCTTGAATTATATAATTTTATGTATCCGTATTTTGAAACAGCAAACATTGCCTTAAATGCGATTGAATTGAGAGGAAACGGCGGATCCGGAGGAATTGCGGGGCATATCAGTGATTTTGAATTATATGTAAGGGATCTGAGACGTTTCATTCTGGGTCAGCTTCATAACAGACCGGTGTATCTTGCCGGTGTTTCAACCGGATGCCTGGTTGCGGCAAGGCTTGCACAGGATTCAAGATTTACTGTAAACGGCATCATAATGGTTTCTCCACTCATAAATCCGGTAATAACAGATTCGACCAGATTACTAAGTAAGGTTTTTTCTTTTGTAATTCCCGGTCATTTTACATCCTTTGAACCAGACGATCACTGCCATGATGACAACCCCGGCAATTCTCAGTCAGAATCGGATCAATACAGCGGTAAAAAAGTAACATTCGGTTTTATTTCAGCACTGTTCAGGGAAAGAAAAAGACTTTTACGTGATTTCAGATACCTTAAGCTTATACCTATGTATCTGATGTTTGCCGAAAAGGATTCTGTTATTGATGTTGACCATACGCTGGATCAGTTTTCAGAATTTTTTGACGGATCAGAAAAATACAAATTTGAAATAGTAAAAGGCGTCTGTCATTCAGTTCTGCTCGGCAAAAACAGAGTAGATAATCTGCAGAAAATTACGGCCTGGATAAATAAACTGGAAATGAAAGAATAACTATTTAAGATAAAGGTTGAAATGGGAAAACAAATAACAGCGGTAATTTTTGATCTGGATGCCACTCTTTTAGATACTGAACCGAACTGGTATCTCGCTGATAAAAAAATGCTTCAGGAGTACGGCATTGATTTTACAATGGAAATGAAGCGGAAATATATCGGTCAAAGCATTAAGGATATGATAGATGATCTGAAAAAAACATATGACATTTCCGCTTCCTATGATGAACTATATGAGAAAAAAAACGGCTATTATCTCGAGATAGCAAAAAACAACACAATGATGTTTCCTGAAATGAAAAATGTTTTTAACAGGCTGCTGGATGAAAATCTTACATTTGCACTTGCTTCAGGAACAGCAAAAAAAGTAATTGAAGCATTATTCGAAGATATGGAAATTAAAAAATTTTTTAAAGTCCTTGTATCTTCTGAAGAAGTAAACGCAGGAAAACCTGATCCGGCGGTTTTTCTGGAAACAGCATCCAGAATAAACACGGCTCCTGAGAATATTCTGGTTTTTGAAGATTCACATCATGGTGTCGAAGCCGCAATCAGGGCCGGTATGTCAGTTGTTGCGGTTCCCTATCTGATAACCCGTCCTTTAAACGCCTGGTTTCATAAAGCTGATCTGCTTTTTGAAAACGGGATGACTTCTCTAAACTGGGAGGATATTGAAAAAAGATTTTTCCGGCAGTCATGATCGTGATTTTCTGAATACTGCCGTTTATCCGATTATTATGAAAAATAAATATAACTGTATTGTTATCTGCGGACCTACCGCTTCAGGTAAAACTGCATTGGCGGCAGCCGCTGCCCGGAAGCTTAACTGTGAAATCATTTCCGCTGATTCCAGGCAGGTTTACCGGGGAATGGATATTGGAACAGGGAAGGATATTGAGGAATATGAAATTCCGGATGGAGGAATTATTCCGTATCATCTTATAGATATCGCCGCTCCTGATGAGATATATTCACTTTACAGATATCTTGATGATTTTTATTCGGTTTTTAATAAAATTTTATCCGTAAATAAAACACCGCTTATCTGCGGAGGAAGCGGACTTTATATTGAAGCAGCAGTTAAAAAATTTGAAATAGCAAATGTACCTGAAGATAAAAACTTCCGTGAATCATTAATGACGATGGACATGGACTTTCTGCTTAACAGTCTTAAACAGTTTCCTGAAATTTATGAACGTACTGATGTTTCGAGTAAAAAAAGAATTATCAGATCACTTGAAATCGCTGAATTTTCCAGACATCATGTGATAGAGTACAGTTCAGGGAATTCTTTTGAAATTAAACCGGTCATATTCTGCATTTACGGCGATGCTATGTCAAGGAACGTGAAAATAGACCTCCGTCTTGAACAGAGACTTGAACAGGGAATGGTTGAAGAGGTCCGGCAGCTTTTAAAAAGCGGTGTGACATATGAACGCATGCAGATGTTCGGACTTGAATATAAATGGATATCCAGGTATCTCCATGGTGTCATCGGTTTTAATGAAATGAAGGAGACTCTTAGGCATGAGATCCACAGATTTGCCAAAAGGCAGATGACCTGGTTCCGTGGAATGGAAAAGAGGGGTTTGAAGGTTAACTGGATCGAACTGTCCGGTAAAAATGAAATGCTTTCCCGGATACTTGAATATCCCGGACAGGAATAATTTTACGGAATGATGCTGATAAATTTCACTTTGTTTTCTGAAGCAGTGAGACAAGTTCTATGTGATGCGTACCGGGAAACATATCTATAAAGTAAAGTCTGGTCAATGCGTATTTCCGGTCCGCAAACAACCTGACATCCCTTGCCCAGGTAGACGGATTACAGGATACATAAATGAAGTTTTCCGGATTAAAACTGATTATTTTTTCAGTTGTTTTCCGGCTTAGTCCGGCTCTGGGCGGATCTGCAATGACAGTACTGAATGTGCGCACCGGAGGATTAATTAATTCCATATCGCCGGCTTCAAAAAACAGTTTGCCGGTTTTATTCAGAGACTTGTTTTTTACTGCTGATTTGATGTTGCTTTTCTGAATATCAACACCAAGTGTATAGTTATACTGCAGTGAAAGGGGAATCGAGAAAAATCCTGTTCCGCATCCAAGGTCAAGAAGTGTTTCCCTGTTATGTATTTCAGATGCCGTATTAATTACGGTGTTCAGCATTTCCGTACGCAGATACATGTTTGACTGGAAAAAGTCGTCCAGCCTGCGGCTGAAAGTGAACTCACCGGCTTTTTCAATGAGAGTACTGTCATTACCGGTAATTATCCGGTTTTCTGAGTCCACGGCGATTTTAAAATCCTTATTGAACGTTCCCTGCATGATGTATTCATTGATTTTTTCATTCAGCAGCATGCATCCTTTTTCTGGAAATGATTCAACTGTGTTACTTTGCCGTCTGTAAAAACCGCATTTGCCATTAATGACTTTAATGCCGGCATGTGATCTGTAGTTGTAACGTGGTCCTGAAACAGTTTCACATTCGCCTTCGAATTTTAATCCGGCTATACGCTCAAGACTTTCAAAAATGATCTGTTTCTTGAAAGATAATTCAGTACCGTAATCAGTATGAAGATAGCTGCATCCGCCGCATTTTGAAAATTTTTCACAATCCGGACTTATTCTTGATCCGGACTCAGTTATGACCTTTTTTAATGACGTAAATGCCGTTTTTTTCCGGGTTGACAGAATTTCAGCTTCAACAGTTTCATCCGGCAGTACATACGGCGTAAAGTAAGTGATTTCATCTTCAAACGATATGAATTCACCGCCGAATACCGGTTTTTGAATTTTAAGTTTTTTAATCATATTTAATCTGGAATTAGGGATTGAAGAACGGTCAAGCAGAAAATTAAATGACCGCTGTATTGACAGCGGTCAGAGTCAAATCAGAAATTATCCGCCAGCACTTCAAAATGCGCTTTCGGATGCAGACATGCCGGACATACTTCAGGTGCAGATTTGCCTTCAAATATGTAACCGCAGTTATTGCATTTCCATAATGTGGAAGCATCTTTTGAAAATACTTTTTTCTCTTCAATATTTTTAAGAAGTTTTCTGTATCTCGCCTCATGATGTGCTTCAACTGCTGCAATATTTCTGAAGAGAGCTGCAACTTCAGGGTAACCCTCTTCTTCGGCGATTTTTGCCGCTTCAGGATAGAGTACTGTATGCTCTTCGTTTTCACCGTTTGCAGCCGCTAGAAGATTTTCGGCTGTTGTTCCGATTACGCCTGCAGGATAGGTCGCCGTTATTTCGAGGTCTCCTCCTTCAAGGAAACTGAAGAATCTTTTTGCATGTTCTTTTTCATTGTCTGCAGTTTCTGTAAACAGATTCGATATTTGTACATAACCTTCTTTTTTAGCTACTGATGCGAAGTATGTATATCTTGTTCTTGCCTGTGATTCACCTGCGAATGATGCAAGCAGGTTATGCTCTGTTTTTGACCCTTTAATACTTTTCATTGTACCTCCGTAAATTTTATAAAATTGAAAGAATATTCTCTTTCATGTTCTATCTTAGAAAGAAAACATGATTGTTTTCAGTGATAGCTGGATTTTAAACAGGAGAAAATTTCTCCTGTTTAAAATAATTTAAATAGCTTCGAAAGAGTCCTTTCCGACTCCGCAAAGAGGGCAAACCCAATCCTCAGGAAGATCTTCAAAGGAAGTTCCTGCTTCAAATCCGTTATCCGGATCTCCTAAAGCCGGATCATAAATGTAACCGCATACGGAACACTGATATTTTTTCATTTTTCCCCCGTAATAAATTATGTTTACAATACTATAACTCATGAATTGTAATTTGTAAATCATTCATTTATACTTTTTATCTCTTTTAGCGGAATTTTCAATAAAAATTACATAAATTTTCCTTATATTTTAAAAATTTTTCAATAATGCTATTATTTAAATGCATGAAATATATGAATTATTACATTGAATGAGAGTATTGGAAAATATACTTCAGGAGGATAAAATCAGGATCAAAATGGAAGATAAAAAAATCCGCCGTTTTTGCGGCGGATTTTTTTATAGTGCTTTTTCAACCTGTTTTGTAATTTCAATAAGTTTTTCAGGGGATGGAATGTAATTAACACGGATCATTTCCATAATATCAAATTTGCATTCTTCAAATACATCCTGTATCTGTTTAATGCTCTGTCCGCCCCAGCCGTAAGATCCGAAGGCAAGAGCCTTGCGGTTCTTAGGTGCGAGTCCCTTCAGATATGTCAGAAATGCCGCAACCGTAGGCAGCATATTGTTGTTAAGCGTTGATGATCCCGTACAGATGTATTTTGCGTCCTGTATTTCAGTCATTATGTCTGAAATATGATTTGATTTCAGATCATAGATTCCGAAAGAAATATTTTTATTTTCAAATGCAGATGCAATCGCATAGGCGATACATTCCGTTGATTTCCACATTGAATCATATACTATGACTGCTTTTTCCGATGATTCATTGGAAGACCACTGTTTATACTTTGAGATAATTTCCGGAATATGTTTTCTCCAGATAATTCCATGGCTTGGTGCAATTATTTCAATTTCCAGGGATGAAGCGTCATTAAGCTCCTTCTGAACCTGTGTTCCGTAAGGCATGACAATGTTCGCATAATACTTTTTAGCTTCGTACATTACCGTTTCAAATGAATACTCATCATCAAACCTTTCACTTGATGCGATGTGCTGACCGAATGAGTCGTTTGAAAACAGGATCTTTTCTTCCGGCAGGTATGTAACCATGTTGTCAGGCCAGTGCACCATTGGAGTAAGAACAAAGTTAAGATTATATTTACCGATATTCAGGCTGTCTCCCGAATTTACAATTTTATAATTCCAGTTGTTTTTATAGTGAAGATTCAAACCCTTCTGTCCGTTTGGAGATGTTATTATTTCAGCATTTTTTGCAATATCCATTATTCTGGGCAGACCGCCTGAATGATCCATTTCAACATGATTTGCAACAACATAATCAATTTTGGACGGGTCTATTACGGATGAGATTCTTTTTATCAGCTCATCAACAAGATAATATTTTGCAGTGTCGACCAGAGTGATTTTTTCATCTATAATCAGATAGGCGTTATAGGTTGATCCCCTTTGCGTCATGTAACCATGAAAATTTCTGAGATTCCAGTCAATTGTTCCTACCCAGTATATGTTTTCCTTTATTTTTATTGCTTTCATTTCGCCGGCTCCTTTTATGAATTAGTTTAAGCGTATCTATTTTACCAATATCAGAAATAAACATGATATGTCAATACTAGTTTCTGTAAAGAGTAACACTTTGCTGAAAATTTACATTAACAGGGTTTTGAGATACTTTTCTTACCTTCTGTTAATGAGTATATTTTAGCAGTATTTAATTATAATTGACAAGTTTTTTTCAAAAAAATAATTATTAGTGGTGCAATCTTGCTTCAATTTTATATTTATGACAACTTCAGGCGGGTTTAAATGATACAGATCAGCAGTTTATCCAAATCTTTCGGCAGCAGAATTCTACTTGATAATGTTGATTTAAAAATAAATCCGCATGAAAAAGTCGGGCTTGTCGGACGTAACGGCCATGGCAAGACAACCCTGATTAAAATCATACTAGGTCAGGAACATCAGGATTCAGGCAGCATTGAAATTCCCAGGAATTACCGTCTTGGCTATGTTGAACAGAACATAAAATTTGACAAGCAGACTGTTCTTCAGACCGTATCTTCCGCGCTGCCTTCCCATGAAAGTGAAGACATATGGAAGTGTGAGAAAATTCTGACAGGTCTGGGATTTTCCGAAGCTGATTTTCACAAATCACCTGAAATTTTTTCCGGTGGATATCAGGTCAGGATTAATCTTGCGAAGGTACTTGTTTCCGGTTCAAACCTTCTGCTGCTTGATGAACCGACGAATTACCTCGATATCGTTTCCATACGCTGGCTGATTAATTTCCTTAAAAACTGGAATGACGAACTTCTGCTCATCACTCACGACAGAAGTTTCATGGACAGTGTAGTTACGCATATTGCGGCAATTCACAGAATGAAAATCAGAAAAATTCAGGGTGATACGGAAAAGGCTTACAGTCAGATCATCAAGGAAGAGGAGATATACGAAAAAACCAGAATCAATGATGATAAAAAAAGGAAAGAGGTGGAACTCTATATTAACCGCTTCAGGGCAAAAGCCAATCTCGCTAAAATGGTACAATCGCGCGTTAAAATGCTTGAACGTATGGATAAAAGGGATAAACTTGCAAATATTGAAAATCTGGAATTCTCCTTCAAGTATGCCGATATTCCGGCTAAGACGGTTCTGACCGCAGAAAATCTTTCTTTCGGATATTCTTCCGATAATATTTTAATTAAAAATTTTTCCGTAAATATCGGTAAAGGAGACAGGGTATGCATAATCGGTAAAAACGGAAAAGGTAAAACAACTTTACTGAATCTTCTTTCCGGAAAACTGACTCCTTCAGGCGGTGAAATAAACATGCATGCAAAATGCGAGCCTGCAGTTTTTTCACAGACAAATGTAGCGACGCTCGAACCTAACAGAACGGTACTTGAGGAAATAGAAACTGAAGCCGGACTTGCAGACAGACAGCTTGCAAGGAATATCTGCGGATCAATGATGTTTTCAGGAGATGATGCATTAAAAAAAGTCAGCGTGCTTTCCGGGGGTGAAAAGGCAAGGGTGATGCTGGGGAAAATACTGGTTAGTCCCAAGAATATTCTTTTTCTTGATGAACCTACCAATCATCTTGATATGGATTCATGCGATTCGCTGCTGGAGGCGATTGATGCTTTTGACGGCGCAGTGGTGCTTGTAACGCATAATGAAATGTTTTTAAACGCAATTGCAGGGAGATTAATTGTATTCAAAGACGAAAAGATAGAAATTTTCAACGGTACCTACAGTGAGTTTCTTGACAAAATCGGATGGGACGAAGAAGGCAGTGACGGTCCCAGGGAAAGAAATTCTCTCAAACCTGACAAAAAGGAATTAAGAAAATTAAAAGCTGATCTGAATTTAAAAAAGTCGAACATACTTAAACCGATACAGAATAAAATATCGGAACTTGAAAGTAAAATCATGGCTGATGAGGAAAGACTTCTTTCAATTCAGAAAGAACTTCTTGCTGCGGCAGGCAATGCCAAAGGATCTGAAATAGAAAAGCTTTCAATGGAGCATCATCAGTATGAGAAAAAAATTGAAAGCTATTATGCCGAGCTTGAGGAAGCTACAATGATTTTTGAACAGAAAGACGGTGAATTTAAGCTTGCTCTTGAGGAGCTTGAAAGTCTTGAGTAGAACAGGTTTTTCAAACATTAATGAATGTTGTAATATTTCATAAAATCATTAATATTACGGAACTGGCCGGTGTTATCATCGCACTTGCCGCTATATATGCAGGTTCCTTCAAGAAAGAATAGGATTATCTGTTCATTGTTTTTCTGCGGAATCTGTAACGGAAAAAAATGCCGGTCAAATTCAATAAAAGAACAAGAGTTATAAGCACAATTGCTGTACCGTACTGCAAATGCCTTGTTTCCTGAATATGAGTGCCGGCGGTTGCCATTACATATATGTGATAGGGTAAGGCCATTACTTCATCAAAAATTGATGAAGGAAGTTCAGGCGTCCAGTATGCCGCTGCGGTAAACATGATAGGTGCCGTCTCGCCGGCAGCGCGTCCCAGTGAGAGCATAATTCCCGTTAAAATTCCCGGCAGTGCATTCGGAAGTATGATATTCCAGACTGTCTGCAGTTTAGTCGCGCCGAGCGCCAGGGAAGCTTCGCGGTAGGTATCAGGAACGGTGATAAGCGCCTCTTCGGTTGATCTGATTATTACGGGAAGGTTCAGTACGCCTAATGTAAGCGATCCGGCTAGAATTGAAGATCTGAAATCCAGCAGAGTTACAAAAAGAGACAGACCGAAAAGACCGAAAACAACAGAAGGTATGCCTGCCAGATTGTTAACGCCCATTCTTATGACTGATACAAGCTTTCTGTTTCCGGCATATTCATTTAAATAGACGGCCGTGATTATTCCGACGGGAACGGAAATAAACGTTGATCCCGCCATGAGATAGAAAGTCCCGGCAATCGCAGGCAGTATGCCGCCTTCAGTCATTTCATTTTCGGGCATTTTTGTAAGGAAATCCCAGCTGATCGCCCTGTATCCCTTAATGAAGATAAATCCGATAATCAGTACAAGAAAACCTATGACAATAAATGACATGACCCTGATCATTGTCATCATCAGTGTTTCTATTGCTCTTGTTTTTCTGTAGTATATATTTCTATTCATTTTTTTTACCGTCAGTTTGATTTGAATTTATATTTATTTGATAAATTTGCAGCCGCAAGATTAAAAATAAAGGTGATTACAAATAGAATAATCCCGATGGCAAATAGGGAGTTGTAGTGTGCGTCGCCGACAGCCGTTTCAGCCATTTCCGCTGCAATATTCGAGGTCAGGGGGCGGATGGGTGAAAAAATTGATTTGGGAAGCAGCGTGGATCCGCCGGCAACCATCAAAACAACCATGGTTTCTCCAATTACGCGGGATATTCCAAGAATAATGGCCGTGAAAATTCCCGAAAGCGCGGCCGGAAGCGTTATGAAGAAAATGGTCTGCCATTTGTTCGCACCCAGTGCATAGGATGCGTTTTTTAGCGACTGCGGTACGGAGGAAATTGCATCTTCAGAAATGCTCGCAATTGTTGGAATAGACATGAATGCAAGCATAAGGGATGCATTGAACATATTCAGACCTGTATCAATTTTAAAAACATTCTGCAGAAAAGGTGCAATGACTACCATTCCGAAAAATCCGAGTACTACTGATGGCAATGATGCAATTATCTCGACTGCGGGTTTGACGATCTCCTTGACTTTTGATCCGGCAATTTCGGAAATATATATTGCAATTGCCATGCTTAAGGGAACTGAAATCAGTGTTGCAAGTACCGTTACCGAAACTGATGATATTATAAGCGGGAAAGTTCCGAACAGAGGGGGATCCGAGACAGGGTACCATTCGTTTCCGGTTAAGAAATCTTTTACTGATACATATTTAAAAATCGGAAGTCCTTCCTTGAGAAGGAAAATCATTATCAGTGAGAGAATGATCAGGCATGTCATTGCTGTAAGAAAAAACAGTTTTCCGATTACATTGTCTATTATTAAGCTCCTGCTTTTAAAAAAAGACATCTGAACCTCGCATAAAATTACTTATGTAAGAAAACTACCTGTGAGATGTGAATTTTTTATGAAGATATTGTTTAGTTTTAATAAATTTGCATCTGAAGCAGGTGACAGTTAATGCTGTTATAAAAAAAACTTCATACATGCTGCTCCTTCCGAAAAAAAAATTATAATATTAAAAGCGGAATTTTGCCTGTTTTCCATGATGAATTCAATTTTTATGCAGGAACCGGTTCCATTTTGTACATTTAAGAATGAAAAATTTGTTTCGTAACGATTAAATATGGTCATTAATTGAAATTACTTTAAAAAAAGGTTGATTAAAATTTTATCTGCGCCATATTAAGTACTCATATTAAAAATAACTTTATCATGGGTAATTTTAAGGATAATTTTAAATATCACAATTATTGTGGTATTTAGTGCGGATTTTTGATTTATCCCGATTGAAGTTAAGAAAAATAAAGAAAGGAGAAATTTATGCGGTCCAAAAAGTTGTTAACATTGTTCCTGGTTGTAATGATTTCATTGATCAGTACTTTTGTTTTCAGTGCAGGAAATGACATCATTATCGGTGTTGCAGGTGCGCATAGCGGAGATCTTGCATCATATGGTCTTCCTTCGGTAAATGCCGCTCAGCTAGTAATAGATGAGGTAAATAAAAAAGGTGGAATTGACGGACGTAAAGTAAAACTTCTTATTGAAGATGATGTGTGTAAACCTGAAGTTGCGACAAACACTGCTACAAAACTTGTCGGCGGAAAAGTTGTTGCCGTAATCGGTCACATCTGTTCGGGAGCTACTAAAGCCGCTCTCGGTATTTACAAACAGTCTAAAATTGTATGTATATCTCCATCAGCTACAAACCCTCCTCTTACTCAAAGCGGAGATTATCCGAACTTCTACAGAACAATTGCACCGGATGATGCTCAGGCTAATGTAATGGTTGATTTTGCAGTTAAAAATCTGAAAGTGAAAAAAATTGCTATTATTCATGATAAAGGTGATTACGGTAAAGGATTTGCTGAATTCTGTCAGGCATATATGGCTAACCAGAAAGGTTCAAAAGTTGTTCTTTTCGAAGGTATTACACCGGGTTCTGTTGATTATTCGGCAATTATCAATAAAATCAAACTTAAAGGTGCAGATGCCGTAATTTTCGGCGGGTATCATCCTGAAGCGTCAAAAATCGTTACTCAGATGAGAAAGAAAAAAATGAACATGCCGTTCCTTTCAGATGACGGTGTTAAAGATGATACTTTCATTAAAGTAGCGGGAAGCTATGCGGAAGGTGTTTATGCAACAGGACCGATGGATACATCCAAGAATCCTCTTGCGTTAAAAGCTGTTGCAGACCACAAAAAGAAATATAAATCTGAACCGGGTGCATTCTATCTTAATGCATATTCAGCAACTCTTGCAATCGTGAATGCAATTGATAAAGCTGATTCTACTGATTATGAAAAAATCAGAACAGCCCTGCAGAATGAATATGTCGAAACACCGCTTGGAAAAATCAAATTTGACAGACGCGGAGATGCAATCGGTGTAGGCTTTTCCGTTTATCAGGTTAAAAACGGCGCTTACGTAGAAGTAAAATAATAATAATACAATTACGGGAGGGAATTTCCCTCCCGTATCTCATAGGGAGTAAAAAAAATGCAGCTTGAATATTTTATTAGTCTGCTTCTCGGCGGTCTTGCCAAGGGAAGCATATATGCGCTTATTGCACTCGGTTATACCATGGTATATGGAATAATTCAGCTAATAAATTTTGCTCATGGTGAAATTTATATGATCGGAGCATTTACTGCACTTATTTTTTCAACAGTTATAACATATACAATGCCTGATACGGCTTTTTTGATTAATGTAGGTATTTCATTTACCGGTGCGATAATTTTTGCAGCTGCATACGGATTTACAATGGAAAGAATTGCATACCGTCCGTTGAGAAACGCCCCGAGACTTTCAGCGCTGATAAGCGCGATAGGAATGTCCATTCTTCTGCAGAATTATGTTTTACTTGCCCAGACTCCGGATTTTCTGCCGTTTCCTTCCCTGGTGCCGAATTTTTCATTCCTTGAACCAATTGAATATATTGTAAGTTCCAACCAGATTGTTATAATTGTCACAACAATTATTGTAATGATTCTATTAACTCTTCTAATTAAGTTTACGCGTGTCGGAAAGGCAATGAGGGCGACAGCCCAGGATAAAACAATGGCCCAGCTGATAGGAATCAATGTCGATAAAATTATTGCAATAACTTTTGTAATAGGTTCGTCAACAGCAGCTCTCGGCGGTGTTCTGATCAGTTCAAACATCGGACAGATCAATTACTACATAGGGTTTATAGCCGGTATAAAAGCATTTGTCGCAGCGGTTTTAGGCGGTATCGGAAGTATTCCGGGAGCTGTACTCGGAAGTCTTATTCTTGGTCTCACTGAAAGTTTCGGAAGCGGTTACATTTCTAGTGATTATGAAGATGCATTTGCTTTCATTTTCCTTGTAATAATACTGATTTTCAAACCTGAAGGGATTCTGGGACGGAAGGATAATCAAAAAGTTTAAGGATGCGGATTTAAATTATGAATTCAAAAAAATTAAATAAATTTTTAACAGATAAATTCGGAGATAAAATTGGTAATTTATTTAATGAAATAATTTTATCATTTATTACTTCATTATGGTTCATGATTCTCATGTTTCCGATAATGATCATTAAGGTCAATACAATCGATCAGACGATAATATGGAGATGGCATAATCTTATCTATATCGGTGCAGGTTCATTCGTCCTGTCGTATCTTTGGAGAAAGGCGCTTAAACTGAAAGAAATGAAATCCAGGACTGAAGAAAATTCAAAAAAGTCCTTTTCTCTTTCAGAATCTCTTTCTAATCTTTCGGAGTCTAAATTTCATTACCCGGCAATGGGTGTAACTTTATTACTATTTATTCTGATTCCGGTTTTTTCTTCACTGTATCAGACTACTGTTCTCTCGTCAGCACTGATTTATGTCATGCTTGGACTGGGCTTGAACATTGTTGTCGGTCTGGGAGGGCTTTTAAACCTTGGATATGTTGCATTTTATATTGTAGGGGCATATTCCTATGCAATGCTGAATACGCATTTCGGTCTGAGTTTCTGGGTTGCACTGCCGATCGGTGCTCTTTTAAGCACGGTTTTCGGTATTCTTCTTGCACTGCCGATTCTCCGTCTCAGAGGCGACTATCTCGCGATAGTAACTCTTGCCTTTGCCGAAATTATCAGGCTTATTCTTCAGAATGAAGGAGACATTTTCGGCGGACCTAGCGGAATTAACAATATTGAACCGCCTTCTTTTTTCGGATTTGAATTCGGTCTGGACGGGAAAACCGTTCTGATGTATTATATTATTCTGTTCATGACAATATTTACAATTTTTGTAATATTCCGGCTTGAAAATTCCAGAATAGGACGTGCGTGGCAGGCACTTCGTGAGGATGAAATCGCAACAAAGTCCATGGGAATAAATGTGACAATGACCAAACTGACATCTTTCGCACTGGGAGCTACCTGGGCGGGATTTGCCGGCGTACTGTTTTCAGCAAAGACTGCATTTATAAATCCGGACAGTTTTACAATATGGGAATCTGTAATTATTCTCTGCTTTGTCGTATTGGGCGGAATGGGATCTATTTTCGGAGTTGCTATAGCAGCTTTGATACTCTATATTCTTCCTGAATCTCTCCGGGCATTCGCACAGTACCGTATGCTGGTATACGGCATATCACTTGTTCTCATGATGATTTTCCGGCAGGGGGGAATTATTGATGTTAAAAGAAAACACTATAAACTTCCAGATAATATTAAAGCTGACTGAAGGGATGGAATAAAATGACACATGTACTTGAAGTAAATAATCTCAGTAAGCATTTCGGCGGACTTAAGGCGGTTGATGAAGTCAGTCTGAAAGTTGAAAAAAATCAGATAGTTGCATTAATCGGTCCCAACGGAGCCGGGAAAACAACTTTCTTTAACTGTATTACGGGAATGTATAAACCGACTTCGGGTGAAATCTATATTCCTTCTTCCGCACACAGAGACAGTCATATCACAGGCGAAGGTCACAGAACCAAGGCCATTCACGGTCTTAATCCGCATGTCATTACAGAGTGCGGTATCGCCAGAACTTTTCAGAATATCCGTCTGTTTCAGAATATGACTGTTCTTGAAAACATCATGATTGGAAGACACTGCCGGCTCAGTACCGGCATTATAGGTGCAATCTTCAGAACGAGAAAATCCCGTCTGGAAGAATCTGAACTGATTCATGACAGTCACGAGATACTTACTAAAATCGGGCTGGAAAATTATGCAAATGAATTTGCAAAAAATCTTCCGTACGGCGCACAAAGAAAACTGGAAATTGCCAGAGCTCTTGCGACAGATCCTTTTCTGCTTCTTCTTGATGAACCTGCGGCAGGGATGAATCCCCAGGAAACAAAGGAACTTGACGGTCTGATCGTCAAACTCAGGGATACGGAGGATCTGTCAATTCTGCTGATAGAACATGATATGAATCTTGTAATGAGTCTTGCCGAAAACATCTATGTAATGGATTACGGAAAACTCATTGCCCAGGGGACACCAACACAGATTAAATCCGATAAAAAAGTAATTGAAGCATATCTGGGAGAGGAAATCGATGCTTAAATTAGAAAGTGTAAATACATATTACGGTAATATTCATGCTCTTAAAGGTATTGATATTGAAATTAATAAAGGTGAAATTGTAACCCTTATCGGCGCAAACGGAGCAGGTAAATCAACAACTCTGATGACGATATCCGGCGTTGTCCCGCCAAAAACAGGTACGGTTACATTCAAGGGTGAAAACATTTCTTCTAAAAATCCTGATGAAATTGTGCAGATGGGACTGGTGCAGGTTCCGGAAGGAAGACATATTTTTCCTTATCTTACAGTTCAGGAAAATCTCGATATGGGCGCTTTTCTGCGTAAAGATAAACCAGCCATTAAAAAGGATCTTGAATATGTTTTTGAGCTTTTTCCGCGTCTGTCTGAAAGAAGAAAACAGACCGGAGGTACCCTGTCCGGAGGCGAACAGCAGATGCTTGCAATTTCCAGGGCAATCATGGCGAAGCCGGATCTTCTGCTTCTTGACGAACCTTCATTGGGACTGGCACCGATAATTGTTATGCAGATTTTTGAAATAATAAAAAAAATCAACAGGGAAAACAATACTACAATTTTTCTTGTTGAACAGAATGCCAATATGGCCTTAAAGGTCGCTCACCGCGGATATGTTATGGAAACGGGAAGGATAACCATAAGTGATAAATCGGAAAATCTTCTTGCGAATGACTCTGTGAGAAAGGCCTATCTGGGCATGTAAATTTCATAAAATGAATCTCATGTCTGACTGAAATTCCCGTCCAGCGGGAATTTTTTTTTGCCTGCATCATCATTTTTACACATTTATTAAAAAACATGTTGCAATCCCGGAACTGTTGCCGGCATTTATGAGAATATTTTTATTTTACCGGATGCCGGGCATGAATATTTCCAAATTTGAATTACTCAGAAAAAATTATAAAAGAAATGCATTTTCAATTTCAGCAGTTGAATTTTTCTGGGGTCTTGGAATGCCGGTTTTTGTCGAGTCGACGTTTCTTCAGCTGTTTCTCAGGAAATATAATGCATCTCATTTTGTAGTCGGTCTTGTTCCGGTTTTTTTAAGCATTGGTGTGCCGGTATTTTCGCTGACTTCGGTTTATGTTACAAAACATTTTATTAATAAAAAGTATGTGGTATCAGCCGTTCATATTTTTGCAGCTGTTCCGCTTTTTCTGTTCGGTCTGTTCATGAATTTTGATCTTTCAGATAAAAATGTCGTTTATCTTTTTCTTCTGTTTTACGGACTGTTTTCGCTTGGAATCGGGATGACTCTTCCTGTCTGGCAGAATTTCATTGTAAGGGTTTTCAATGAGGAGGATGCAATCAGGGGACTTGCAGTTATGGGTATTACCCAGAATGTTACGAAAATTTTAAGCGCTTTCATAATTTTAAAAGCGGTTTCGGTGTTTGACATTTCAAGGACAAGCGTGAGTTTCATTTTTACTGCAGTCGGTTTAATCCTGATATCCGGTTCTCTTTTTTTTCTTTTATCAGCAGAATTTGCTGAAGCGGATAATGAGGACGCGGGGTTGAACGGTCTGAAATGGTTTTTACAGTCATTTAAAACATGTATTAAAAACAGAAATTTCCTGATGTTTCTGGGAAATGATACGGGTTTTCTTGCCGGAACTGTTGTAATCTCCTTTTATGGCAACTACGCATCTGAACTGTGCGGCATTGAAAATTCAGTTGTGGCGGGGCTGTTTGCAGCATCCGGATTTTCTGCAGGAATCATCAGTCAATTGATTTTCGGTTATTTTGATTTCCTGAAACTGAAACAGAAGTATTATGCTGAAAAATTTTTTACATTCACCGGTATTCTGATTCTTATTATGTTTTCCGGCAAAGGAGCATTTCTGGCTGCAAGTTTCATGATCGGCGCCGGAAGATCGATCAGGACGCTGGCGTTTCCTCATGCAATGAAAAAAATCTCCGGTAAAAATGACGCTACCGGATATTTCGGAATTGCCCCGATTCTGACACTTCCCTTAACGGCCGGTCTGCCTGTTGCTGCAGGTAATTTTCTTGATATGACTGAACATACAGGATCTTTAAGTTACAGAATACTGTTTTCCTCCATGGCTTTCATCGTTCTGTTAAGTCTGTTTTTTATTTCAAAAACGAATTTCAGTAACAGAGCGTCTGTCAACGGATTTGGGATAAGAAATAATTGACATTTATTTATTTTTGTGTGATTATTATATTATTTCTTTTCCGGAGCTGCAATGAAGATTATTGTCGGTCATTCTAATATGGATCTCGACTGCCTTGGATCTATGGCCCTGGCCAGATACATCTATCCAGATCATAAACTTGTCGTGAGCAGGCTTATCCATCCGGTTGCGAAAAATCTGTTCAATCTGTATCAGAACCATCTTACATGCATTTATCCTGAAGATCTTGAAGGAACGGAGATTGACGATATTGTTATAGTTGATACGCGAAGCAGAAAAAGAGTGGATGAATATTTCAGGTTTATTCCGGATTTTACGGGCAAAATATCAATCTGGGACCACCATCCGGCGGAGACGCAGGACATCGAGGCGGATGAAATTCATCAGGCGGCATACGGTTCAAATACGACGCTGATCGGACTTGAATTAATCAAAAGAAACAGTACAATTTCAGTAGAGGATGCAACCATCGGACTGGCCGGAATATATGCCGATACCGGAAACTTTACGCACGAAAACGTAAGGTCCGAGGATTTTGAAGTTGCATCATATCTTCTTAAAAACGGCGCTTCGGTCGCAATGGTTAAAAACCTGCTGAAAGTTCTTAAGGAAAAATATCAGATCACGCTTTTTCACGAAATTCTGAACCGTCTTACATATAAAACCATAAACGGCAACCTTGTTCTGATGAGCTACATTGAGATAGAAAATAATGAATCGGGACTTGCCGCCGTTGTTGAGAAAATTTTTGAAATTGAAAATCCTGATGCAATTTTCTGCGTATTTCACGTAACAAAAAGCAGCAACACCATGATAATTGCCCGAAGCAAACTGGATTCCATAAATCTGAACGGCATTCTTGCCGAATTCGGCGGTTCGGGACATTCAAAAGCGGCGAGCGCGCTTGTAAAGAAAAAGTCCGGAATGATGGTTTACGGCCTGCTGGAGGAACATCTTAAAAGCATTCTTGAACATGCCATCATTGCTTCAGACATTATGGAAAAAAACGTACTTACCGTAAATGAAGAAAAATCACTTATTGACGCTTCCAAATTAATGGAATCAAAAATGATCGGAGGGCTGCCGGTTGTAAGCAAAGTCGGTCAGCTTGTCGGATACATTACTCTGCGTGACATCATGAAAGGGCGGAAAAACAACGCGATGGACAGCCCGGTTAAATGCTACATGAGCAGAAATCTTGTTACTGCCGACGGGAATACGACAATACGGGAAGTTGAGGCGATATTATATTCCAATAACATCGGGCATCTGCCGATTGTAAAAGGTAAAAGCATTGTAGGACTTGTAACAAGATCGCATCTGCTTGACTTTTTCAAGGAACATGATCCTGAAAAGTGCTGACTTCCATTTCAGCCATGCCGTTTAAATTCAACCATATAATCAACACTGTAAAAAAATAGCAAGAAGGTCATCCCTTAAACTGCATTTTGGCTGTGACTTCATTATGCCGGATTCTTCTCTTCTTTATTTTCTATACTTGACATTTCATATTAATCTGTTATTCTTAAGGAATCCGCTAGATTGTAAAAATGCATGATCAGTACACCTACGGCGGGATATGTGAATTGCGTATATCCGGCGAATCTGGCATAAATTAAGCATTACGCAAATATGAAGTTTGGACGATAAACCGCGCTGAAGAGATTATAATAAATGCCCGACCATCCCTGGCCCCGCAAAATATAGGAGGGTTTTTATGGGAACAGCAGTTATGAAAATTTTAAAAATTGATGCAGACGGGGTTATAACACTTTTAAATAAAGCGTTTGCTGACGATTTAGCTGCATACTGTCCATACCGGATAGGTGCAAAAGTATCAAAGGACCAATGAAAGATTCGTTAAATGCTGAACTTAATCGGCATGGTGCGGATAAATTAATACATGCCGAGATGGATTCAAACAGCATCATTCAATCCGGTGGAACCCCGCTTTTAAAACCTGTTGATTGGATAAAGAATACAAATTGCATCTATGATGCTTCTCCTAATTCTTATGATGCAAAGATGCCTGAGCAGAATATAAAAGGCGGACAGTGTGCCGTAAATGTATATGAGAAAATTACAGATATAATAAAAGACAAAGATATTATCACTTATGATCCTGCTTTTAAGATTTTGCAGAATGAGGTTGAACATGCGGAAGACCTTCTGGCATTAGCGTAAGATTTTAAATTGATGGTAAAAAATTTAAAGTAAAAGGGAGAATAAAAATGAGTGAGAAGAGATGTCCTGTTACAGGAAAGACTTCAAAGAGTCCGTCCGACCGTGGAATGACAAACAAAGATTGGTGGCCTAATGCGCTTAATTTAGATATTCTGCATCAGCACGATACTAAAACAAATCCTTTAGGGAAAGAGTTTAATTATCGTGAAGAGTTTACAAAGCTCGACCTGGAAGCTGTTAAAAACGACCTCAAAAAACTTATGACAGACAGCCAGGACTGGTGGCCTGCTGATTGGGGACATTATGGCGGCTTAATGATTCGTATGGCATGGCATAGCGCCGGAACATACCGTATATCTGATGGTCGTGGAGGCAGTAATACAGGCAATCAGCGTTTTGCTCCGCTTAACAGCTGGCCTGATAATGTAAATCTTGATAAAGCGCGCAGATTGTTATGGCCCATGAAGAAAAAATACGGAAATAAAATATCATGGGCTGATTTAATGATTCTTGCTGGAAATATGGCCTATGAATCAATGGGATTCAAAACATTCGGATTTGGCGGAGGGCGGGAAGATATCTGGCATCCTGAGAAAGATATATACTGGGGTGCAGAAAAAGACTGGTTAGGAAAAGACCGTTATTCAGATAAATCAGATGAAGAATCTCTTGAAAATCCTTTGGCAGCCGTTCAAATGGGATTGATTTATGTAAATCCCGAAGGTGTTGACGGAAAACCCGATCCTTTAAAAACAGCTCAAGCCATGCGGGTAACATTTAAAAGAATGGCGATGAACGATGAAGAAACTGTAGCATTAACTGCAGGTGGACATACCGTTGGAAAAACTCATGGAAATGGTGATGCTTCAGTTTTAGGTCCGAATCCCGAAAGCGCATCCATCGAGCATCAAGGTTTCGGATGGATAAATCCGAAAGGTAAAGGAAATGCGGAGGATACCGTAAGCAGCGGTCTGGAAGGAGCCTGGACAACAACTCCTGATAAATGGAACAATACTTATTTTTATCTGCTTTTTACTTACGAGTGGGAACTTAAGAAAAGCCCTGCAGGAGCATGGCAATGGGAACCTGTCAAAATTAAGGAAGAAGACAAACCATTTGATGCTCATGTTCCTGGAGTTCGCAGGAATCCAATGATGACTGATGCGGATATGGCGCTAAAAATTGATCCTGATTACCGGAAAATATCAGAGTGTTTTTACAAAGACCCTGTATATTTCAGTGAAGTTTTTGCAAGAGCATGGTTCAAGCTTACACATCGTGATTTAGGGCCTAAAAGTCGTTATATAGGTTCCGATGTTCCAAAAGAAGATTTAATTTGGCAGGATCCAATACCTGCAGTTGATTATACACTCTCAGAAAAGGAAATTGAAGATTTAAAAATCAGACTTTTAAGCTGCGGTTTAACTCAAACGGAACTTATCAATACTGCCTGGGACAGTGCAAGAACTTTTCGAGGTTCTGATTTCAGAGGCGGTGCAAATGGTGCAAGAATCCGGCTGTCCCCTCAAAAAGACTGGGAAGGCAATGAACCTGAACGACTTGAAAAGGTCTTGAAAAAACTTGCTGAGATTCAGTCTGGATTAAGTAAAAAAGTCAGTATTGCTGATTTGATTGTATTAGGCGGAAGTGCAGCCATTGAAAAAGCAGCTGAAAAAGCAGGAGTTAAAATAAATGTTCCATTCTTGCCGGGAAGAGGAGATGCAACAGCAGAAATGACGGACGGGGAATCTTTTTCTGTACTGGAGCCTTTGCATGATGGTTACAGAAATTGGCAGAAAAAAGCATACGCAGTAAAACCGGAAGAAATGCTTCTCGACAGAACTCAGTTAATGGGATTAACCGCACCCGAAATGACTGTTTTGATAGGAGGTATGCGTGTTTTAGGCACTAATTACGGAGGAACAAAACATGGAGTATTTACAGAAAAAGAAGGTGTTTTGACAAATGATTTTTTTGTAAATCTGACAGATATGAAATACTCCTGGCAGCCTGTTTCTGAAAATCTATATAATGTTGTTGAAAGAAAATCAGGTAAAACGAAGTGGACAGCAACAAGGGTTGATTTGATATTTGGTTCAAATTCAATATTACGTGCTTATGCTGAAGTTTACGCACAGGATGATAACCGGGAAAAATTTGTGCATGACTTTGTACAGGCATGGAACAAAGTAATGAATAATGATAGGTTCGATGTTTCATAGATGACCAAATCCGACACGGGCATCCGTGTTCGTGTCGGATAATACGGTGCTCTCTTCTTTTTCATATTAGACATTTCATAAATGGAGTCCAATCGTTCTTTGTCCGGAAATACAGCGGGAGTATTTTGACTATTCATTTGTCCGGTGAAAATCATATTATGACTGGGTAATTTGTGCTGAAAATATATTGTTCTAAATTAAATTATTGACCTGTTTTAATATGGAAGTAAATATAACTTTGACAAAAGGAATAAGGGACTTTCATAAGTTTTAATGATCTTGAAAGGAAAAGAATTGAAAAACAGGTAAATTCATTTGTGGAAATGAGAAGGCCGTCTGTTGAGCTGCGTAACAAGGTGAAATCAGGGAAATGTTCAGGAATCCTGATAAGAAAGTAAACATTCATATTGCAAAAGTCACTTTTGTAAAAAAAACAGGTACGTGGAAGGTCTTCCGGCATAAATCCGAGATGAAGTGGCATAAATATGATCCGGTTCCCGAAGTTCAGACAATTGCCGAGTGGCTTAAAATTGTTAACAGGGATGAACATGCATGCTTCCGAGGATAAACCCCGGGTGCTGACTTCTATTTCTGCTTTTTATTCAATTCAATTTTTTTAACGAAATGATGCATGATTCTCTCATAGAGTTTATCTTTCAGAAGGCGGTCTTCGACACTTGAGTCAATGCTTGGATTGTCATTAACTTCAATGACATATGCTATTCCGTCCTTTTCCTTCACATCCACTCCGTAAAGACCGTCACCGATGAGACATGCCGATTTCAACGCAGCGCGCAGTACGTTTTTCGGGGCGCTTTTAATATCAACAGTCTGATGGGAGCCCATTTTGTTTTTACCCTTGACACCCCAGTTAACGATCTGCCAGTGCTCTTTCGCCATGTAATACTTGCAGACATACAAAATTTCTTTGCCGATTATTCCGACGCGCCAGTCAAATTCTGTCGGTATGAATTCCTGTGCAATTATAAGATCGGAACCTGACAGAAGTTCCTTTGTCTTTATTTTATATTCATTGTCATCCGTAACCTTAATGACTCCCTGTGAAAAAGAACTGTCAGGTTTCTTCAGAATTACGGGGTATTCCAGCCCGATCTCATGGATTGATTTTGTCTTTTTCGTAATTATTTTCGTTTTCGGAACCATGATTTTATTTTTTGCAAGCAGCTCATTCAGATAAACCTTGTTGGTGCATTTCATGATAGAGCCGGGGTCATCGATTACGACAACACCTTCCGCTTCAGCGCGCTGAGCAAATTTGTAGGTATGATGATTAACGGCCGTCGTTTCACGGATAAACAGTGCATCATAGTAGGGAATGCGGTTATAGTCGTCTTTCTCAATGATATCGGATGATATGCCGTATTTTTTACCGGCTTTAATGAATTTCTTGATTGCCACATAGTCTGACGGGTTTGTTTTTTCATCAGCATTATACAGAATCGCCATTGAATATTTCCATAGCTTTCTGCGTTTCATGGATATTTTTTTTCCGAAGTAACGCTGGGCGATGTCATTCAGCGCTTCGTGATGGGTTTCGGGAATATCTTTCATTGAAATGATATTTATGTTCGTAATTCTCCAGACGTCCTTTTTAATGAAATCGACGCGAAGAAGGGGAGCCTGAAAAAGATTGAATATCTTCAGGGCAAGAGCGTCATATTTTTTTGCAATGTTCTCGCCGAAATAAATCGAAAGGACATATTTCTCGGAATGCACGTTTGAAAGACTTTTCTGAATCAGTTTGTCAAGATCCTTGGTGACAATTCTGATTAATGCCTGGGATTTCATTTCAAGAATTGTATTGATTCCGGGAAAAACCTTCTGGCCCCTGGCTTCTCCAAGCAGCGATACATAATAACCGGTACTCTGATACCGGTACGAATTGCAAAGATTAATTATTATGGCGCGGCTGTATTCAGCTGTATTGTAATTTTTGAGATAGTTATCCGCGGTGACTATTTCCACTCCGGGCGAGTCAAGATTAATATTTAATTTGTCATTGACGACAATAAGAACGTAACTGGGTATTTTATCGGAATTCATATCTTGACCGGATTCCCAATGACAGAATGTGGTTTATTTTTTCTAAAAGGCAGCATGAAAAAATATTTGCGAAGTCATAATAAAACCTCTGATTTTTATGAAAGCAATATAATTATTAAGCCTGCAGAAATCAATATTATTTTTCTGTATAAACAGTATTTTTCCGAATTTTAAGCTTTGAAAGCGGATTAAACCGGAAAACCGGTTTAATCCAACTGATTATCTTAACGAAAATCCTTTTTTGTTCAGTGCATTTATAACCGAGTTCTGAAGCTGTTCTATCTCATCAGGTTTAAGCGTTCTTTCATTTGTTCCGAATACAATTTTAATTGAAACGGATTTTTTGCCTGCAGGGATCGGATCACCTTCGTATATTGATACAACTTCTGAGGACATTATCAGTTTTGGATCGGCTTTTGAAGCAATTCTGCATATTTCCTCCGAATATACTTTTTTATCGGCAATAACCGATAATTCATAAGGTACGACAGGATAATTCTGAAGTTCCCTGAATCTGATATCCGATTTGCTTCCGCCGTGAATCAGATCCATGTCAATATCGAAAATTGCCGCATTTCCCCTGATTTCAAATTCCTTTTTAATTTTCGGATGTATTTCAAAAATGAGTCCGGCATCCTTACCGTCAATTTTGACCTGCATGCTTCTTCCGGGATGTGCATAAACCGGGAGATTATTCCCGGCGGGAATAAACTGAACGCCTCTCAGTTTCAGCTGGGAACAGAGATCCTTCACTGCGGATTTCGCATCATAAAAGGATAGTCTTTTTTTGTCTGAAATTACGACTGCTCCGGCAATTCTGTAATTTTCACTTACAAGAACGGCCGATTTTCTGTCAGATTTGAGGTAGACTCTCCCTGCTTCGAATATTCTGAAATCAGATGAATGTTTCAGATTACTTTCAATATTACTGATTATCATCGGGACGAGTGAACGCCGCATTCTGTCCTGTTCAACAGAGAGGGCGTTTCTGAGTCTCAGCTCTTTGTCTTCGTTGCATCCGATTCTGTTAAGAAGGGATTCTCCGGTAAAAGAATAGTTATAAACTTCTATCATTCCATGATCACGTGAAAGAATCTGCTTGATTTTCCTTTCAAGTCTGCGCTTTTCATTTATTTCAGGCGGAGCGCACGGAACAAGAGGGGCGCTTTCCTCAATGTTGTCATAACCGTATATTCTTCCGACTTCTTCAACAATGTCAGCAGGGATGGCGATATCCTTTGTCGCACGGTAACTCGGAACGTCAATTTCCAGTTTCCCGTCAATATTAATGATTTTATAATCCAGCGCCGTGAGTATATCGGTAATCTGTCTGTCAGTAAGATCTTTCCCGAGCTGATGTCTTATGTATGAACAGTCTGTTTTGATGTGAACCGGAGGGAATTTTACCGGATATGCATCAACAACTTCCGTTGCGGCATAGGCATCCGGGCAGAGCTGTTTGATTATCTGATAGCATCTGATTATTGCACGCATGCACAGTTCGGGATCAAGTGATTTCTCAAAACGCATCGCTGCATCGGTTCTTGTGTTGTACCTGTGAGCTGTTTTTCTTATGCTTACTGCATTGAAATTGGCAGCCTCAAGAACGATTTCCGTTGTTTCATCATCAATTTCAGAATTTCCGCCGCCCATTACACCCGCAAGTGCAATTGGATTTTTACTGTCGGCAATGACGATATCCTCGTCTGATAATTCATGTTTCTGTCCGTCCAGCGTAACTAAAGTTTCTCCTGCAGCTGCAAGCCGGACTATGATATTGTTTCCTTCAAGTTTTTTTCTGTCAAATGCATGCATCGGTTCACCGATTTCAGCCATGACGTAATTGGTGACATCCACAATGTTATTAATAGGTCTCATTCCTATTGATGTTACTCTGGATTTAAGCCATTCCGGTGATTCTCCAATCCTGATGTTTTTAATGACAAGACCGCAGTATCTCGGAGCAAGTTCAGGACATCTGATTTCAACACTGAGATCATCCATCTTTTTGAATTCAGCCGCAATGGACAGATCAACCGTATCTTTATAGCTTCTGCCGAAAATTGCGGAAAGTTCGCGGGCAAAGCCGATGTGTCCCCAGAGATCCGGCCTGTGAGTGATTGATTTATTGTCAATTTCAAAACGTGTGTCCACCCAGTCTTTATACAGATCAGAAAGTTTTATTCCGATTCCGGTATCAGGAGGGAAGATAAGAATTCCTTCATGGTTGTCGGAAAGTCCGAGTTCCCTGGCACTGCAGAGCATCCCGTTGCTTTCGACTCCCCGGACTTTGGCTGATTTTATTTCAAAATCCTCCGAAAGTTTTGTACCGACCAGGGCAAGAGCGGTAATATCGCCCGTTTTATGATTCGGTGCTCCGCATACGACATTATGAATCGCCGTTCCGTCGCTTACCTGACAAACGGTAAGATGATCTGAATCGGGATGTTTTTTTACTTCAAGAAGTCTGGCTGTAACGATTGTATCAAAATGCGCAAATGTTGTTTCAACGCCTTCAATCTCTGCGCTTGACATTGTCAGTTTCAGTCCGATTTCCTGCGGATCAAGTCCGTTCAGATCCACTATATCTTTCAAAATGTTAAGTGATAAATGCATTTGTTTTCTCCGTTTTTCAGAATTGTTTCAGAAATCTAATGTCACCGCTCTGGAAATGGCGGATATCCGTAATACCGTATCTCATCATGATCAGTCTGTTTAAGCCCAGTCCGAATGCAAAACCTGACCATTTTTCAGGATCGATTCCGCCGTATTTCAGAACATTTGGATGAACAAGTCCGCATGGAAGAAGCTCCACCCAGCCTGTCTGTTTACAGACCGAACAGCCTTTCCCTCCGCAAATGAGGCAGTTTATGTCAAGTTCAAATCCGGGCTCTACAAAAGGGAAATAGCCGGGTCTGAGGCGGATTTTGACTTCACGTTTGAAAATTTCTCTTAAAAGAACTTTCATGAAATAAATGAGGTTTGATACGGAAATGTCCTTATCAATCATCATTCCCTCAACCTGATAAAATGTATTCTCATGAGAAGCGTCTGTAGCTTCATAACGGAAAACTCTTCCAGGACCGATTACCCTGAAAGGAGGCTCCGCTTTTTCCATACCGCGGACCTGTATTGCAGATGTATGCGTCCTTAGAAGGTTGCCGTCTTCAGTCCAGAAAGTATCCTGCATATCCCTTGCCGGATGATGCTTCGGTATGTTTAATGCTTCAAAATTATAATATTCCGTTTCAGCTTCAGGGCCGTCCAGAATCTCAAAGCCCATTGATGTGAATATGTCCTCAATTTCATATTGAATCTGTGATATCGGATGAATTCGTCCGGAACCTGCAGTTTCGTCATTAAATGTTCCGTCAAGTGTTACATCAATCCATTCATCAGCCAGTCTTCCGTTTATTTCCGCCTCATCAAGAGCGTTTACCTTCTGCTCAATTGCAGCTGATATTTCATCCTTTATTGCATTGGAAAGTTTTCCTATTTCCGTTTTTTCTTCAGCGGATAAAGTCGCAAGGGATCGCAAAATGCCGGTTAATTCGCCTTTTCGACCGAGAATTCCGACTCTGATTTCCTCAAGTTCTTCATTCGATGCGGCTGAATTTATTGTATTAATAGCTTTTTCTTTGATAGCCAGCAGCTTTTCTTTCATATTTATAACCAGTTTTAAGAATTTTTTAACAAAATGTAAAAATCAGAAAGATTGTCAAGTGATAAATTGTACACCTTATAACTGTCTGTCCGGTAATCGAAAATCGTACTGATCTGAAATGAATTTTTCTTTACAGGAATTCCGGAAAGAATGATAATGCAACCGTTGTAATGTAAATGGAGCCTGAATGAGATATCTTGTAATTAATATGAATCCTGTTATTCAGAAAACCCTGGTTTACCGTAATATTAAATTCGGAGAGGTCAACCGTACAGCTGATTACAGAATTGACGCGGCAGGAAAGGGTGCGGATGTTGCCAGGGTTCTGTCACAGTTAGGGGAGGAGGCGACCCTGCTGACTCATACAGGCGGACGAAATGCCGACTTTTTTCTTGAGCTGTGCAGTAATGACGGAATCAAGGTGCTGTCAGTAAACAGCGGTTCTGAAATCCGGACATGTACAACTCTGATTGAAACTGATTCAAGAAGAACTACGGAAATGGTTGAGGAAGCGTCACCGGTCACTCCGGGAACCGAACGTTCTTTTATTCATAAATATCTTGCTGCAATGGAAAGATATGATATGATCATAATTTCAGGAAAAAAGGCTGCAGGCTATTCGGATGAAATTGTTCCTGCACTGGTTGCTGCAGCAAAAGAAAAAGATAAAACTGTTTTTCTTGATGTAAGAAATCATGATTTAATCAATTCACTTGAATTCCAGCCGGACTTTGTCAAACCGAACATGCAGGAATTCTGCGGTACATTTTTTGAAGAATTCAAAATTGAAGAGACTGCGGATGTAATGCAGATTCCTTTTCAGGTTGTAGATAAAATTTCTTCACTGCAGGAAAAATACCGTACAAAATTCATAATCACATGGGGTAAACACGGAGCCTTTTCGGTCGATAACGGTCATATTACAAATTATCCTGTGGAAAAGATAGAGCCGCTGAATACTACCGGATGCGGTGATGCGTTTACAGCCGGATTCGCTTTTGTATGGCTTAGGGAATTTAACATTGAAAAGGCCTGCAATTTTGCAAATGAATGTGCCGCTAAAAACGCCCTGATTCTGAAACCGGGTGTCATCAGGTAAATCAGGTTTAATCCTCACTCCTTACTTTAACGGTCTGTGTTTTTATAATATTGACATTATAAAAAATTTCTGATTTAATTGGATTTCAGCATAAAGGAATCTGCAGATTTATCGGAGGCTGTTTATGAAAACACTTAAAAGTATTTTGATATCTCTCTGCATTTTGCTCATTTTCTCTCCTGCGGTTATTTTATCTGAAAAGAATGAGGCAAAAATAGTAGTAGCCGATTTTGAAGTTTTTCTCATACAGAAGGATTACGGTTCACTGGTTTCCGAAATAATAATTTCCGGTCTTTCGTCGGACGGGAATCTTGAGATTATTGAACGACACAGACTGACTGAGATTCTTGCTGAATATGAACTGTCCCAATCGGGTATAATCAATGCCGAAGAAGCGGTAAAAACAGGAAAGCTTGCGGGTGCAGATCAGATGATAGTTGGATCTGTCGGCAAACTCGGAGTTGAGTATGTGGTGAATGCACGTATAATAGATATTGAAAGCGGTAAAGTTATTAAAGGTTTTTCTCTGTCAGGAACGGAACTTAATGATATCAGTGCCATGACGTCCACAATGGCGGATCTGATATTAAATGTTCTTGAAGGTAAAAAGGCGGTTATTCCGGAAAAGTACATTTCAAAATCATCTCCCAAATTAAAGTCAGCGGAAAATTTTACTCTTACCGGATACTGGATGACGGAATGGTATGACGGGCAGGGGAAACATTCCGGTTCAATGTATCTTGAACAGTCTGGAAACAGTGTTGCCGGCTGGACAGTGGAACCGATCGGTCCTGCTGAAATTAAGGCGGCTCTTAATAAAAACCAGCTTCAGGGAAAGTATTCCGCAGCTTACGGATACGGTGAATTTGAATTTACACTGTCGGAAGATAAAAACAGACTTCTTGGGAGTTACACTGCAAGTCATGGAGTTCATAATACATGGAACGCCTGGAAATTTGAAATTCCGGATTTCAGATTCAAAACCGGTGACAAGGTATTTGCGGACTGGCCGCAGGACATCTGGTCCTATCACGGAACTGTACGGGAAGTCAGCGATGACAGGTGTTTCATTCAATATGATGACGGTGACAGCGGATGGGCAGGCAGAGAAAGAATTTTCCCTGAGAAACTTCAGCCCGGCGAAGTGGTTTATGCCGCACAGGAAAATAAAAAAAATTACAGATATGCTACTGTAATAAAAACACGGCCATCTGAAGTTTATGTCGAATACAGTGACGGTACTTTGAAATGGGAATCATTGGGAATGCTCAGGATATTGCGGGTAAGACGCATCGGATATTAAACGCATTAATCATTATTCCGG
>JAFGJZ010000030.1 GCA_016928815.1 Spirochaetota bacterium | reverse complement strand
ATCAATCCGCCAATCGAGGATTTCTATTATACTTCAATACGGCGACAGCCTCTCGGGTTGCTTTATATTGCCTCATCACTTTTAGATGCAGGTCATCAAATTGAACTTATAAATTGTCATACAAACAAAAAAAAAGTACTGCCATTACCTGAAAGCCTTAATTACCTGGGAAAATATACTCATCATTCCGATCCCCTTTTGAAACTGCCTTTTACCAAATACACTCATTTCGGAATGAGTTTCCAGGAAATTGAGCAACGGATATTAAAATCGAATGCTTATTTATTCATGATCTCATCTATGTTTACAACCTATCACGAAGAATGCGAAACAATTATCAATATAATAAAAAAACATAAACCTGATTCATATATTGCTGCAGGCGGATACCACGCTTCCCTTTATTCTGACTACTTTTTAAATACTCTTGGTATTGATTTTGTTCTGAGAGGTGAAGGTGAAATTTCTTCAGTATTTCTTGCCAATGCAATTCAAGACCATAAGGATTTCAGACATATCCCGGGCTGCAGCTACAAAGACGAAAGGAAAATTATAAACAATCCGCAGACATTTGATACAGACATTAATTGTTTCAGATTTCCGGCACGACACCTGCTGACTCAAAAAAATTTCCGGTTCTACAGAAAATTCATGACACCGATATTAACCTCCAGAGGATGCCCTAATTCCTGCAGCTTCTGCACGGGAAAAATTATATGGGGTAATACGTATCGGACAAGATCCGCCGGTTCAATCATTGAAGAAATTGATTACTGCATAAAAAATTTCAACATCAGCTGTTTTAATTTCGAGGATGACAACCTCTTTGCCACAAAAGAACGTGCATTTGAAATTTTAAATGCGTTAATCACCTATCAGTATGAAAAGCATATTCAACTGGAATTTGCAGCAATGAACGGAACATCGATAGAAAATCTCAATCCTGACATAATTACGCTTATGCACAAAGCAGGATTCAATGAAATAAACATTTCACTTGTAACACATTCAACATTGATTCAAAAAGCCGAAAACCGTCCATTTTCAACAGATCATTTTACAGAAATCATTAATGCAGCAAAAAAGAGCGGAATGAATATACGCGCATACTTCATTCTGGGTCTGCCAAGTCAGACAAAACAGGAAATTTCAAATACAATAGGCTTTTTAAAATCACACAAGATAACATTTTTTCCGTCAGTATACTATAATGTGTACTCAAAACCTGAAGAATGGAAATGCCAGCGCTCATCCGCATTTTTCAACGAAACAGATTATCTTACACGTGAAGATTTAATCCGCTTTTTCAATCAGTGCCGTATATAAATTATGCTCATATAAAAAAGAGTTTTCAGAAAAAAGCCGCCATTATAATATAGTTCTAAATTCAGCAACAATCAGATTTAATCATATACGGAGAGACGTTAATGGATATTTACAGAATCAAAGGCGGGAAAAAACTTAACGGTGAAATTCCGATTTCAGGAGCAAAAAACGCCGCACTTCCGATAATAATTGCATCTTTGCTTGCACCGGGGAAAACAAAACTGAAAAACATTCCCGACCTGCAGGACATAAGAACTACGATTAAAATAATAGAGTATCTTGGAGCAAAAACAGAATTTGATTCTGAAAAAAACACTCTGACGATAGATGCGGCTAAACTTACCAATGCGGAAGTACCATATGACCTGGTAAAAACAATGCGCGCATCCGTTTATGTAATGGGTCCGCTTCTTGGAAGATGCAAGGAAGCGGATGTCTCACTTCCCGGAGGATGCGCTATCGGCGCGCGCCCGGTAGATATTCATCTGGCCGGTTTTGAAAAGCTCGGCGCTTCAATCAATCTTGATCATGGATACATCAAGGCAAGAACTGCAGGATTAAAAGGTAATATCTTCGTAATGCCGAAAGTATCGGTTGGAGCAACTGCAAATCTGATAATGGGAGCTGTACTTGCAAAAGGAGATACAATTCTGGAAAACTGTGCAATGGAACCGGATGTTGTTGATCTGGCTGAATTTCTCATTAAAATGGGTGCAAAAATCGACGGAGTCGGCACAGAACGTATAGTTATACACGGTGTAAAGTCATTGAAACCTGTGGAGTATTCAGTAATGCCCGATAGAATAGAAGCCGGAACATATCTCCTTGCAGGCGCAATAACACGGGGAAACATAAAAATCACAAATATAGTGCCCAGGCATATTGAATCTCTCCTCGCCAAACTTGAAGAAATGGGGTTCGGAATAAAAACAGGGAAAAACTGGGCATCGGTATCGGACGGGAAAAAACTGACAGGAGCACTTATTGAAACGCTTCCACACCCCGGATTTCCGACAGACCTTCAGGCTCCGATGATGGCTCTCATGACAACGGTTCCGGGCATTAATGTAATAATTGAAACAATTTTTGAAAACAGATTCACCCATGTAGCCGAGCTGGTCCGAATGGGTGCAAATATTACGATAGAAGGCCGCAGTGCTATCATTCAGGGAGTACAGACTCTTTCAGCGGCACCCGTGATGATGAGCGACCTCCGTGCCGGAGCAGCATTGATTGTGGCGGCGCTTGCGGCAAAAGGCGAAACTGAAATACGCAGAATTTACCACTCAGATCGCGGATATGAAAAACTTGTCCAGAAACTGACTGCGGCAGGTGCTGTAATTACGCGTGAAAAAGGCGGCAATCTGTAACAGCTTTCCGGGAGATTTTCCTATATGGGCGTCTCCCTTCAACCTGTTTCTGTTAATATCCTTCAGGCTGGAAAAATATCCGCCGTTTCAGAAAAACGGAATGTTTCAGTCAGGGCCGGGCTTTCCACTACGGACATACCGTCATTCGTCAAACTCATGAGGCATGTCCCCGTTTCAATCCCTGACGCGATTAAAAAAAATCCTCTTTATGCAGAAATAAAAATTTGTAATAAAAAAATTTCATTTACCGCAAAATTATGTCACAGAATTCCCGCTTTTCCCGATAATATATATGTTGATACAGGAGGAAAACTCTAATGATTCGCGGTATATATACAGGCGCAAGCGGAATGCTTGCTCAGCAGGCAAGAATGGACAATGTTGCCAATAATCTGGCGAATGTTGATACCAATGCATATAAAAAAGATACTACCATTTTCAAATCATTCCCGGATATGATAATAAGACGTATCGACAATGACGGCGTTGGATTAATCCCGCTCGGTTCATATGATTCCATGCCTTATGTCGGTAAACTTCCTACAGGAGTTGAAGTAAATGAAGTCTTTAAGCAGTTCGAGCAGGGCGCACTTATGAAAACTGAGAATAACTTTGATTTAGCCCTGGAAGGAAAAGGATTCTTTACCGTTCTTACTGAAAAAGGTGAAATGTATACAAGAAACGGATCATTTACAATAAATGACGAAGGCGTTCTGATGACACACAATGGAAATCCTGTTCTCGGAGAAAACGGCATAATCCGGATTCAGCAGAATAATTTCATGATACGGGAAGACGGCCAGATAGTCGTAAATGCAGATGAATACGGTAATCCGGTGAATACCGTAGTCGGAATGAATGAAAATGAATGGAAAAATCAGATTGTTCTCGATAAATTAAAAATCGTCGATTTCGATCAGGACAGATACCTTGAAAAAAACGGTGATTCTTTTTACAGAGAGAATGAACTTTCAGGTCCGCCTCTCCCTCCGGATAAAGTTAAAGTATATCAGGGTTTCCTTGAAAAATCTAATGTTAATGTTGTCCGTGAAATGGTTGATATGATTGATGTGCAGAGAAGTTATGAGGCAAACCAGAAAACAATTACTGCTGCAGATTCTACGCTAGGAAAATTAATAAATGAAGTCGCCAAATAAACGAAATATCTGAATCATAACAAAAAGCCTCCGGAACTAGCCGGGGGCTTTTTGTTATGATTCAAATCACTTAACATCAGCAATATATATCTCAATCCTGATTTTCTGCCCTGCTAGAGGATGATTTGCGTCAACCACGACATTACTGTTATCATAATCCAAAATCCTGACTGCAGCCGTACCGCTGCCGGATGTAATCTGAAGCTGCATATCCTTTTTAATATCGACAATGTCACCGAAATGCTTCCTGGGTACTTTTTGAATTAATTCTTTGTCATATTTCCCGTAAGCGTCTTCCGGATTCAGTACAATTTCCAGATAGTCTTTTTTGTTTTTTCCTAACAATTCAGCCAGTACTTTATTAAAAAACCTTTTTTCATTCATTCTGAAAGTCAGCATTTCCTTATCACGGCTGGAATCTATAATAACGCCATTCTCATCTTTAACGGAATATTCTATTGTAACAACGCTGTTTTCATCAATCACGGGACATCCTCCGGAAATCAGGCATTATGAAGATTACAATATAATTTCCCGGACACCGTCACCGATTACACAGTCATAAATTTCCGTTTCCTTCCGGAATTCCTTTCGGAATTTATCCGAAATTATTTCCTTAAATGCGGAAACGTTTTCTTTTTTAACCATGTTGATTGTACATCCGCCGAAACCGCCGCCCATCATCCGGCTGCCAAGTACACCTTCGATGCTCATTGCCCACTCAACCATTTTATCAAGTTCGGGTATGCTTACTTCATAATTATCTCTTAAACTTTCATGGGAACCTGTAAGCAGTTTTCCGGCAGACTCATAATCGCCGCGCTTCATTAATTTTTCAAATTGAACTGTTCTTGATTCCTCGGTAATTGCATGATAAACTCTTTTCTGTTCGCGTTCGATTAGAACTTCCTTATTTTTCTCAAATTCTTCCATTGTGAAATCACAGATGTATTTTCTGTTAAATCCGCATTTATTCAGTTTTTCAACGGAAGTTTCACAATCAGATCTTCTTTCATTATACCCGCTGTCTTT
Source organism: Spirochaetota bacterium (assembly GCA_016928815.1). Taxonomy (GTDB): domain Bacteria; phylum Spirochaetota; class UBA4802; order UBA4802; family JAFGJZ01; genus JAFGJZ01. The sequence goes on along the minus strand of JAFGJZ010000030.1, from coordinate 1,684 downwards.
TAAAGAATGCTTAACCATACTGTTGACCAGAATCCAGTGTACGACATTGGAATCAACCTTAACATATTCATACTCCAGATTTTTAGTGTTCAGCATAACGGCGCAGTTTCTTTTCCCGGTAACTACTGCAAACTGGTCCATTATACCGCATGAAACACCGGCAAATTCTGTTTCAATCCGCTGACCGAGAGCAGCCATATGCGGCAGTGTAAGATGAATTTTCAGAAGCGTTGAAAGTGCAAACACAACCACTTCTGTCAGAGCGGCGGAACTTGACATTCCCGAACCTACAGGAATGGTACTTGCAAAACTCATATCATATCCATGCTCAAGAGGCCATTCATCCTCGGCAAGAGTACGGATCACACCGGCAGGATATATCCACCAGTTATTATTTGCAGGGCTGGTTTTATACAGATCATTTATGGAAATTTCATTTACGTTACCGAATGCCGTGGAAAAAAAGCGGAATGATTTTCTATCATTAGGTGTAATTACAAGATAAATTGATTTATCTACTGCAGCAGGTAAAACATGACCGCCGTTATAATCAATATGCTCACCGATAAGGTTTATCCTTCCCGGACATGCAAATACGCGTAGTTTCCCTGAAGGCCCGAATTTTCCGGAGTGAGCCTCTATCAGCTTATCAATAGTTTCCATAAAAACCTCGGATGTTATAAGGCGGAAAAGGTTTCACGCCCGTAATCTGTCATATCTATCATAACGCATCTATCGCAATTCTGGTCAAGATATTTTATGAAACCGAACAGATTAAGCCATGAAAAAACTGAAAAATCAAGAAAGGATATAAGCAGCATCTCATTTCTAAGTCTTACATTACTCTTTATCAGGAAATCAAAACCTATCTGTTCAAGATGAACAGGGTACTGTGAATTCAGCAGCATTCCGGAAAGAACATTACGGTTTTTCTGAAGACTCACCGCCAGCTCAGGCAAAGAAGGAAAAAGTTCAGCCCAGCTGATATTATTCCAGAAAGTTCTGAAAAGCGACAGTGTGAAATCATTACCGGTAAAAGCGGAAGTTACTTTGGCACGTCCGAGTGAAAGATCAAGATGATCCATTGATTTAAGAATAAGTATGAGCTGCTTCGTAAAAATTTTAACAAGTTCCGGATCATTGACTCCGTATATTTCGGCAATCAATGAGCCTTTTGCAGAAACAAAATCATAAAAAGCATTATCAAGACATCCGTCTTCATTAACGGCAACATAGTTATTTTCAATCAGATCCAGTACAAAAAATGAAAAATCGGAAGCGAAACAGGAATGATAATCACCTGATATAAATCCGGCTTTCGTTTTACCGGATGATACATAAACGTCTTTGATAAGCTCAGATGAATATTCACCTGTACTGCTGTCAGAAACTGTATCATATTTTTTATTTAAAAAACCGAAATTGTATTTAGAAACTTCAGCGCCGTTAAACGAATTAATATGATAATTTCCCTGATGGCGCTCTGCAGCATCAAATGCTTTTTTCATAAAACAATTTCTCCAGGTTTAAACAGCTATTAATTGCGCAGGCACCCCGACATCGGGGTGCCTTTGAATACATATTAATCTATATTAATAGATGTACATATATATAAAAATTAATTTAAAGTCAATAACAAATTTTCCATGAATCCTGAAAATTAATTAAAAATGTAATTTTTTTT
>JAFGJZ010000029.1 GCA_016928815.1 Spirochaetota bacterium | reverse complement strand
CGGAGTAATAAACAGCGGGTATCCGTTTCTTCGTAACATGCCTTGATTTTTAATACAAATTTGATTATCAAAGCGGTCAATTTTTGGCCGTTTTTTTTTATGTTTGAGATATGATGTTTTCAAGTTTAACAAATCAGATAAGAAACCGGCCATATTCTATAAATATCAAGAATTTAATAATTCTTTTGTACATCTTTAACTCATCTGCTGTAATATTCCGTATTGCAAAAACACAGTAAATTTGAAATAAAAAATCTGCCTCTGAGATAAGATAAAGCATAATCATTCTAATAAATAAAACAGATTTTAAAACATATTGACATAATTTCATTTAATTTTTATCTAGTTATTATATAAAATCTTCAGACAGTTTATTTAATAACCATCTGCTGAAATATCATTCAAGGTCTATAATAAGGGAAAAAGATGAAAAAATTTAAAAGTTTACAACTAATAATACTTACAATTCTCCTAAACATTGCTTTTTCGTGCGATGGAGGGGGCGGAAGCAGCGATAAAAATTCAAATACTGGAATCACTTTTGAATCAGTAAATACTGTAGGAGACAAAGTTACAGCAGTTATAGATACAATAGAATTCGGTTTTATATTATCGAAAATATCTAATAATGAAGTAACAGTTCCTTCAGGTACATTTGATGGAACAAATGTTAACGATAATTCAACCTGTACAATAACAGATCCTTTCTTCATTGCCGAAACAGAATTAACATATGAATTATGGTCAGTAGTTTATAAATGGGCGACAGGAGACCTGAATATGGATGGAGACACTTCAGATTCAGGCGAAATACCGGGATTATATAAAATCATCAATCCCGGCTTACAGGGGTTTACAAATGGTTCATTGTCTCCAACTGGTAATAATCAGCATCCTGTAATTAGAATATCCTGGCGTGACAGTATTGTATGGTGCAATGCTCTTACTGAATACTATAATCAACTGAACGGTACCACTCTAAAATGCGTATATTATTCTGATTCTGCTTACACCCAGCCAATAAGAATTTCCAATGATAGCGGTGTTAGTTCAGTACCTGGCAGCATAGACCTTCCCTATAACAATTGTTCTGCTAATGGTTTTCGTTTACCAACTTATGCAGAATGGCAATACGCAGCAAGATACCAGGGAAATAACAGTACAAATGCAGTAACAGCAACAATAGGAGGAATCGATTTTTCTAATCCGGCAGATGAACTTTATTGGACTCCTGGTAATCACCCGAGTGGAGCACCAAACGCATGGACCGTTGGAACAGAATTTGAGTTATATGCTGTAGCAGGATCACTTTCAGTAACAACAGCCGAGGTAGGCAGTAAACTAGCAAATGCACTGGGAATCTATGATATGAGCGGTAATGTCTTTGAATACTTATATGCTTTTGATGGCACTAAAAGAAAGATTACAAGCTGTTTATCCAATGCTGATAAACGTTATACACAACTGGGATACTTTGCATCTTATGCTCCAAATCTTGCAACCGGCGGCATTGGTATTCGTATTGCAAAATCAAAATAAATAAGTTTTATAATAACAACCTTTTATTAAACCGGAAAGTCAAAACGCCTTTCCGGTTTTTAATTTTCAATAAAAAACTTGCCTAAAAAACCCTTTCCATTATATTCATTAACAGAATATAGACCAGTTTCAGGGAAAGATATATGATCTCTAACAGAAAGATTCTTTTAAAATCAGCGGGTATGATGTTTTTTCTGTCAGCTTTAGCGGCTTTTTTTTCAGTCAATGCTGCGGCAAAGCAGAAAAAGGAAATGCTCGAAACGCTTAACAGGGTTCAGAAAGACATGCCTGAATTTTCATTCACCGGCAGGAACTTCAGTGAAGATGAACTGGAATATTTCAGCTATTACAGGCTGAATTTCCCAAAATGCACGCATTATTTCGGAAAAAAATTCATCTCCGGCTATACAATAGCAGTACATGCTTTTGTTCCCGAAAATCCGTCAGGAACCATGTTTCTAATACACGGTTACTATGATCATACCGGAGTGATGCAGGGACTTATCAGTCATTATCTGGATCAGAATTACAGTGTGGTGATATATGACCATCCGGGGCATGGCATTTCCTCGGGTGACAGAAATTCAATTAATACCTTCTCCGCATATACGGACGTAATGGAAAAGATAGTCGATATTTCTGAAAAGAAACTTAAAGGGCCCTACTCCGTAACAGCACACAGCATGGGCTGTGCGATAACATCCGATTATCTCGACCGCAAACGGAAAGCGTCATTTGAAAACATAGTATTCATCGCACCGCTGTTCCATATCGCTCACTGGGACAACATTCTGAAAGTCAACAGCATCAACAGCGGAATTATAGACAGGTCGCCGCGTATCCTGCGCAACAATACGAAAAACCGCGAGTTCAGGAAATTCGTTTCACAAGACCCTCTGCAAAGCAGAATACTCTCATCACAGTGGGTAAAAGCGCTTATAAACTGGAATTTAAAAATTGGAAAATCAGCCGTACTTGACAGGAAAATAACGGTCATTCAGGGGACAAAAGACACTACGGTTGACTGGAAATACAACATTGCGAAAATCAGGGAAATTTATCCTGAACCGGAAATTCATTATATAAAAGGGGCCGGGCATCAGCTGATGAACGAAATCCCCTCCTATAGAAATGAAATGTATGAAATCATAAATGAAAAAACGGAGAACTAGACCGATCAGTTGAATATTATGGTCTTATTTCTGTTTACCATCACTCTGTCGTCAAATACAAGATCCATTGCCTTTGAGAGAACGGTCTTTTCAACATCCTTTCCCGCTTTTGACATTTTATCCGCATCCATCGTGTGACTGATGTTTATTACATCCTGAAAAATTATCGGCCCTTCATCAAGATTCTCATTTACAAAATGCGCGGTAGCTCCGATTATTTTCACTCCCCTTTCAAATGCCTGACGGTATGGATTTGCCCCTATGAAAGCGGGAAGAAATGAATGATGAATATTAATAATTTTATTCGGAAATTTTGCTGTAAAAGCTGAAGTAAGAATCCGCATATACTTTGCAAGAACAATGTAGTCCGGGTTATACTGTTCGACAACCTGAAGAACCTTTTTTTCATGTTCTTCCCGTGAAAGATTTTCATGAGATACATAATGGTAGGCAACTCCAAGATTTTCCGAAAGAGATTTCAGAGTATCATGATTGCTGATTACTGCAAGTATGTTGGCATTAATGTCATTAAACATGTGTCTGATAAGTATATCTCCAATGCAATGATGTTCTTTTGTTGCCAGTACAACGATATTTTTCTTTCTCTTTCCGCTGAGCATGATATTCGCTTCCTCAGGAAGTACATTCTTCATATCATCATATATCTGCCCTGAATCAAAATTACCTGAAAATTCCGTTCTCATAAAGAATCTGTTTGTAGAATGATCCACAAATTCATCATTACTTTCAACATTTACAAGATGCTTGAAAAGTACACCGGTAATCTGATTCACAAGACCTTTCCTGTCTTCACAATCAATGAGTAAAACATGTGATTTCATAATCCGCTCCGAAAAATTTTTAATCTGGAAACTTATTTATCCAGGAATGAAATAATATATAAAAAACATTACCGCAATTCCAGCTGCTATAATCATTGCAGGCTTAATAAGCCGTAAGATACTCACAGTCAGGCTGGACTTAAAATAATTGTTTGTAACAATAAGACATATATGTACAGGTGAAAGTATCATACCGATGAAACCGCTTCCTGCAGCCAGCAGAATACAGGCATGATACTGAAAATTTGAAATCCCCTGCGGTATAATACCGGTTACTATTGGAAAACTCGCACCGACCAGCGCTAACGAAATTCCTGTCGATAACCCGCTGATAAACGGCAGAACTGAAATAATTATCAATACCGGTATTCCCGCTGACGTAATTTCCTGCCTGACCTGATTCATCAGGTGATTACCTGAAGGCAGCCGGGATTCTATTACCGCACCGTAAAGCAAAATTACTATAACCAGAAAAATAAGGTCAATATTTTTTTTATTCAACATGTTCTTTTTTAATATGAAGATTCCCGGTTTTTCTATAATGCAGAGCATGCAAATGGAAATGAAAACAGCAGCCAGCATTGGAACATAACTGCTTACTGCGGAAATTTCCGGAAACAGAAAATTAAATGAAGCAAATAATAAAATCACAATCATTACGGGATATATCTGCCGGAAAATATTCAGTAAAACCGTAAATCTGCTTAATGAATTTATTCTATTTACCTGCTGAATTTTTACTTTTCTTAGCAGAAAAAAATAACCGCCGAAAACCGCAAATAAAGTCAGAGGGGACATTAATACTGCATATTGAATGGTTTTAAGACCGGAGAGATTAATCGCAAGCAAAACGCCCGGATATAACGGCCACCAGAATTCCCAGATGTGCCTGAACCAGTAATTTATTTTTGTCTTAAGTATGGCATCAACTTCATTATTTCCATCACAGTCGGCGACAAGGGGAGCTGAAAAAATTGCTCCTCCGGGTATCGGAAGCAGTCCGATCATTGCAGGAAGTACCGCCATTCCGGAAACAGGAGAAACCAGGGAATTTACGGCATTAACAAGTTTCTTCATCATTCCCGTTTCAGACATCACGTTACTCAGTACTGTAATTGCATAAATAACCAGCAGCAGCATAATTGAATTCAGAGAACACAGTTTTGATGAAAAAATTTCAAATACCTGTCCAGGTGAAAACCGGAGCCAGAGAATAAGAATAACTATTCCTGAAGAGATTGAAACAAGCAGATTTTTTAAAATTCTGTTAATCGCAAGTATTAAAACAAGTGCTGATACAAGTTTTATCGTAACAGGGACATTGAAAAAAAACATATTATTCAGCAAACCTTACTCTGTACTTTTCACCCATATGATCAGGCTTGTAGGATGACTTTGCCTGTCTCAGTGACTGAAGCCCGAGATCCTGCTCGAAATTTATATATTTTATTTTCTCATCAAGATTCTTTGCAAGATCATTATACATGAACTGGTAGATTCCCTTATAGCTTTTCAGACCTTTTGCAAAATGTAAGGCATATGTATCTTCCGATATTTCCTCACCAAGAACATATCCGGCGGGTTTTCCGTCTACAATATAAATGTAGCCGTTAAGACGGAGTTCCTCCATGTAATCAAAAGCTTCACTGGCTGAATGGAAATCAGTTTCCTCAGGAGACAGGTTCAGTTCATTCTGCCAGTTCTGCAGAATTTCCCTTGCTTCAGAAATATTATCCTGATCGAAAGGCTTCCGTTCATACGTATAGGATTCAAGAAACTGTTTTAACAGATTCCGTTTTTTGCTTAAATCCCTTCCGGAATATGTTGCCATCTGCTCGACCGTATATATGTAATCCGAATCATCCTTGTTATGATAAACTTCAAATTCATTCTCATCAAAATATTTCAGCCAGCAGTCGCCGACAGGGAAAAGCATTTTATATTCACTCAGCATTATTCTCATCTTGTCCATATCCGGCTCATACTGCTCGCAAAGCGGCAGAACAAACTGCATTTTATCATTGGTCATTCCCGTGATGAAAAGGCAGCCGTCATCCTGAATAACCCGGTAATCATGCGACTTTCTGAAAAGATAGAGATTTGCAAAACTGAATTCCGAAAGTCTGACTTTTATATTATACAGTTTGTCCTGAAGAAGTTCCCTGTGTTTTAAATCCAAATTTTCAATTACCATTACTCTCTCCTGAAACCCGCATGCATTTTGAACAAAATAGCTTCATACAGGATATTTTACAATATTATTATTAAAATCAGGTATTTTATTTTCCTGCACGGCCTTCGACAAACTGCCGGATATACTCATCATCGGAATTTTTCAGATCGTCTGAAGTTCCGGTAAAATAGACCTTACCGTCCTTAAGCATGACAATTCTGGAAGCGATCTCGCAGGCACTTTCAAGATCATGAGTAATTACGACGGAAGTAATGCCGTACAATCTGTTCATTTTTACAATCAGCCTGTCAACAGTCCCGCCGGTAATCGGATCAACACCTGTTGTAGGTTCATCATACATCATAACAGACGGCTGCAGAGCAATTGATCTTGCAAGCCCTACACGTTTCTGCATTCCGCCGGACAGCTCGGACGGCATTTTTGTTTCTATATTCTTTAAACCTACATCTTCCAGAAGACGCGGAACCCTGCTGTGGATTTCCTCTTCAGAAAGATTCATCCGGCGCATGCCGAAAGCTACATTGTCATAAATGTTCATCGAATCAAAAAGAGCGGCACCCTGGAAGAGAACCCCGAATTTCTTCCTTATCTCATGTTTCCGTGATTCATCTGCGAAATTGAAATTTTCATCATCGACAGATATTTCACCGCGGTCAGGATCAAGGAGACCGATTATATTTTTTAAAATTACGGACTTGCCTGTACCGCTGGGACCAATGATGCATAAAATTTCACCTTCAAAAATATCAAGATCAATTCCGCGGAGTATTTTTTTACTTCCGAAAGATTTATGAATATCCCTAATTTTTATTTTAATTTTTCCAGAATTGATTTTCCCGGCATCAGAACTGAACAAATGTGATTCAAGAAACCCGGCAACACCGTCATTATTGTTTGCGGATGTTATGAAATCCGCAGCATTTTTAACCTGATCAATAGCATTTCCCATCGCCACACCGGTTCCCGATCCACGGATCATGTCAATATCATTATAATCGTCACCGAAAGAAATGACATTATCCATTTGTATTCCGAATTTCCCTGTAATGAATTTTACGGCATTCAGCTTGGAAGCATCCTTATGGGTAATTAAATGCCAGTTTTCCCCTTCAATGGTATTTATCTGAAGACTTTCAAACCTTACGGTAATTTTATTCAGAATTTCGGTATTAGTGCATCCAATGCCGATCTTCAGGGCCGCCTTACCGTCAATACCTGATAAATCAGAATAGACCGCGTTCCATGATTTATCCTTTTCAAGGAAAATTTCCGCGTTTGTGTCAAGATAATCTCCTCTTTCAAACGCTATACCTGTAACATCTTTTTCAGATAGAAGCAGTTTTAAAAGTTCAGAACAGATTTCAGATGAAATAAATTTTTCAAATACCGGTTCACCGTCAACATAAACAGCGGCTCCGTTATTAGTTATGACAGCATCCGCCTGAATTCTGAGCTGAAATGGCGAAGTTGTTCTCAATGGTCTTGCCGTGGCAAAAACTATTTTATGACCGGCATTTCTGCATCTGTTAAAAACATTAACCGTCCGGTCGGAAATTGCTCCGCTGCTGTTTAAAAGCGTTCCGTCAAGATCTGTAACAATCAGTTTTCTATCCATATTCTTCAAATACCTTTACATAATAAAAATTTCATTTTCATTATGTAAAGTCAACTAAATTCGCTAAAATATCTGCCGGCATGGCAATAATCACTATTTACGGAGGGCTTCAGCCGGCATTATCTTATTAATAAGTCTTGACGGAAACATTGATGCAATTGCCGGAATTACAATGCATACGGCCGCGGCAATGAAAGGCTGAATGATACTCAGCTCCGGATACACGATATATTCAAGAGGTGCATCCATTCCGCTGAACATTGTTTCAAGATTAATCCCCGTTACAGAAAGTAAAACAATAATCAGATAGCCTGAAAATGCTCCGATCGTTCCCCCGATTGCGCCGATGATGGAACCTTCAAGCGTAAAATTCCAGAAAAGCTGACGGTTAGTAAAACCTATAGATTTTAAAGTACCGATTTCCCGCATTCTTTCATAAATAGCCATCATTAAAGTATTTATTATTACAAAAGAACCAAGAAGCATAATCATAATCTCAATGAAAACATAAAATACTTTTCCCGCATCAAGAGTAACATACAATTCTCCCAATTGAGTAATATATGACTCTGCCTTAACACCATCCGGTAGAATTTTACTGACTGTATCCACCATAGTGTTAACGGTTTTTCTGTCTTTCAGGAAAACATAAATTTCTGTTGATGCATCATTAATTTTTAGCAGATCGGAAGCAGTTTCAATGCTCATGAAAAAAGCTTTTTTATCAAGCACTGAAACATTCATTTTAACCAGACCGTTGACACGGAGTTTCAAACCGTTTAATCCGCCCTCCGAGCTCTGAACGGCAATGAGAATCTCATCTCCTTCTTTAATATCAAGCTTTTCAGCCAGACGGTATCCCATATATACACCGCCGGGTTTAATTACTTTATTTTCACCTGACAGTTTGTCTTTAACTTTCAATACAGATTCATTCAGATCCAGTCCGTACCCTATTGTACTTTCACTTTTTTCGCCTTTTCCCAGAAGAATGGCAAAACGCATTCTTTCCTCAACGGATTTTACACCATCCAGTTTTTTAAGATCAGACTGCAGCCGGGCAGAATCAGGAATAAGATTATCAACGGGAAGGAATTTTTCTCTTTTAAGAAAATTTTCATCTGTAATACGGATATCACCGGTCTGATATTTTGTCATATTTGAAATCATTGTATTAATTATTCCGTTCGCCCATCCCTGTGCAAGTCCTACAACCATTGCTGCAAAAAAAACGGATAACAGAGTCAGAGATGTTCTTTTTTTATTTCTGAAAATATTTTTAAACGCTAATTTCAGCATATTATCCTCCCTACTGTATTGTACGCAGACATTCTACAGGCTGCATTTTTAATACCTTCCTCGCCGGATAAAAACTTGCAGCCGCACTTGCCGCCATTGAAAGAATAAACGAAACCAGATAGGCTGAAAGCGGCCATGTTGATTTTATTTTTCCGGTGACGGAAAATCCCATGCTTGCAAGATCTTCAGCTCCCATCAGTGCACCCCAGTCAACTCCGACATAAGCAAAATAAAAATTAAAAACTGATCCTAAAAAGAGCCCTATCAGGCATCCGGAAATTCCGATTATCAGTCCTTCAAATAGAAACATATATTCAACCTGACGGTCAGTCATGCCAAGAGCTTTCATTGTTCCTATTTCCGTTTTTTTCTCATATACTGACATTATCATGGTATTAATTATACCGACCATTGATATGATTAATATGAAAATCAGAATTACTGAAGATCCTTTTCTTTTCGTTCTTGTAATATTGGCAAAATCTTCGGCTAACGCCTGCCATGTAATAATCTGCCTGTCCGGAATTTTTGAGGATAGAATATCCCTGTATCCATATACTTTATCAGGATTATCGGTAAGAATCGCAATTTCTGATATTTTATCAGTATTCAGAAGTGATTGAGCATCATTGATATTAATTAAAACGGTAGTTGAATTTATAACAAGATCGGCTGTAGTAAGAATACCGGTAATTTCCAGCTCAATGGAAGTTATCATACCGCTGCTGTCACGGAAAGTGATGTAGCATAAATTCCCTATTGCCAGATTAAGATCTTCTGCAAGAACTGAACCAAGCACACAGCTTTCCGGTTTAAGTTCTCCTCGCATTTTATCCTGTAGATCAAAAACAGACTTATCCTTCTGCGAATCAATCCCCACAACTATGACTGGAGATGAATCTATTGTATTATCAATTTCCGCTACAAAATTTATTCTTTCAGCATAACCTTTAATAAAACTTTCAGATTCGAGTACCGAAGAAATGTCGGAAGAAAACTTAAATGTATTGTCAAGATCATAGGGTGAGTCTTCATCAAAATCAGTACTTCTGATTTTTAAATGTCCGGTCTGGCTTTTAATCAGATTGTCAAAAGATGAAATATCGAAACCTTCAAGCATGCCGTAGATAACAATAAAAAAAGATATGCCGAAAGAAAGCATCGCAAACGTAAGTGCCGTCCGTCTTTTCTGTGCAATGATGTTTTTAAAGGCGATTGTAAAAATATATTTCATTTTACACCTCCGATTCTGACAATTTGCCATCCCGGATATGCACAAGTCTTCTTGCATGCTTCATAATCAGCTGATCATGAGTCGAAAAAAGAAAAGTAATTTTATCCTTTTCATTTAAATTTTTCATTAAATCAACTATCGCTTCACCGGTCGCGGAATCCAGGTTTGCTGTAGGCTCGTCAGCAAAAATTATCTTCGGTTTTTTTACAAGAGCCCGTGCAATAGACACCCTTTGCTGCTGTCCTCCGGATAGTTCAAGCGGCTTCCTTTTGTCAAGACCGGAAAGACCTACTTCATCAAGTATTGACAATACCATTTTTTTAATTTCACCGTCATTGTACCTTTTAAGAATCTTAAGCGGAAGTTCAATATTTTCATATACAGTCAGTACAGGAATAAGATTATAAGTCTGAAATATAAATCCGAAATTTTCCCGCCTGAGTTCAGCCTGTTTATCCGGTTTGGAAAAAATTATGTTTTCACCTTCGAGAAATATCTCCCCATTATCGGGATTATCAATACAGCCGATGCAATTCAGCAGTGTTGTTTTGCCTGATCCGGATGGACCGACAAGCGCAGTAAACTCGCCTTTTTCAAGAGAAAAATTAATATCATTAAGAGCCTTAAAATTTATTTTCCCTGAGTAATAGGTTTTATTTAAATTCTTCACTTCTATCAGCATATTATCCTCCGATTAAAATATTATTTCCGTACGCACAAAAATACTGTATTCTCCGCCAGCAGACCGGTTAAATTCCTGAGAGCCTGTTCCGCTTATGTATGCTCCCTGGAGAGACAATGTAATTGCATTTGCAGGCTGAAATCTGAAAGACGGAATTAACATATATGAATAATCACAGATATTTACAAAAGACTGCATCCCGGTTGAAATAAAATCTGAAATCACTATGGAAAATGAAGAGTAATTATAATACCTTGCTTTAAAAACCGAATCAGTTACAACCCTGTATTTGTCAGAGTCTGTTTCACCTGCTTCATTGAAATAAAACAGAGTCTCGGTGAATAATCTGCCGGCAAAAAAAGAATAATCAACACCTGCATCAGCTTCATGAAAATATCTCCCCATTTCATCATCAAAATGAAATGCATAAGATGATTGAATACCGATAAATAAATCACCCTTGAAAAAAAAACCTGTTTTATTATGATTATTTTCCAAAGCAGTTTCATCCGCATGGTTATTGTCATGCATTATTCTAATGCCGGCTACCCCTAAATCAAAAGATCCCGCATTAAATG
>JAFGJZ010000028.1 GCA_016928815.1 Spirochaetota bacterium | reverse complement strand
TGTTGATAAACCGCCGTGTACCGGACGGTATGCACGGTGGTGTGAGAGGTCGACTGACAAACTAACTGTCAGTCTCCTACTCGATTCCTTCTTTTATCTGTTCGTAAAATTTCCTGGAAAGATCTCTTTTGTGCTGAATCAGAGAAAGAGAGATTGTAAGAAAAAAGCGGCTGTTTCTGAATTCAAGCAGTTTTTCATAATTTAGATATGCTATTTCGTAATCCTGCAGTTTATATGCACATTCAGCCAGATAGTAATGCAATGACTTGTCATAGTCTGTTTTTGTATCTATCAGCAGAAACTCCTGATAGGCTTTATAGTAACTTTCCTTGACGAAAAGAATTTTTGCTTTTCCGATTCTTGCATTATTGAAAAACGGATCAATTTCAATAGCCCTGTTATAGTAACGTTCCGCCATACTTATTCTGTTTTGCGAAAGGTAGATATCACCGGTAAAAATATATCCATCCAGATATTCGGGATTCAGACGAAGCGCTTTTCTGTATTCACGGGCGGCGTCTTCCAGTTTACCGGATAGTGCTTTGGCATGTCCGATCTGGGTGTATATCATATAGTAATCCGGTACGATTAAGGCTGCTTTATTAAGATTTAACAGAGATTTATCATAGTCGCTTATAAAATAATAGGCAATTCCCAGATTATAGCGGAACGGAAGAAACAGCGGTGCATGAACCAGAGAATCTTCTATCAGTTTTACAGCTTCTGAGTATTTTCCGTCAAGAATCATCTCAGCTGCGGCATTGCTGGTTTCGGCTAAAACTGAATTTCCTTCACAGAACAGTATGTCGCCCTTACGGTAAATTCCGTAATTTGCATATTTTTCTACAGGAGGGTTTTTTACCTGCTTTAAAAGAAACATGAGAATGTCCCTGTCATAATCAGCATGTATATTCAGGGATGTTGTGAGCAGAAATAATGTTAATAAAAAATAATGTTTCATAATAATTTTTGAAAAATTGTTGTAATTAAAGTAATAGCAGTATATTTATATTTACAACATAAATTTTTTTTCAGGATGGAAAAATGCTGCTTACTAAAATTGAAGAAATCAGACGGATACTGATGAGTCTGAACTGTGAATTCGCTGATGTCAGGTTTACCACTGCCGACAGTTCGTCAATAGTATTATCAAATGATGAAATTGAAAACATGGGGTCGGGGATTTCCCAGGCCGGATCGATCAGAATTTTTGATAAAGGAAGATGGTCTTTTACTTCTTTTAATGATTTTAGCGGTTTTGAGAAATTTGCACGGGCAGGAATGGAAAATATCGGATATATGAGTCCTGATGCGGCGAAAGGATTAATGTCGGCTTTGCCTTTGAAAATGAACAAGGTTACTGATGTGCAGATTGATTTTACTTCAGTCGGTATTGATGAAAAATATCAGATGCTCTGCAGGTATAACAGGATTCTGAAAAATCATGAGAAAATTGAAAGAACCAGTGTATTATACAGAGATGTACATTCGGATTACTGTTACCTGAACACGGAAGGATCGGAAATTACATATGATAAATATTTTTGCGGAGTTGCATTCACTTCTGTTGCAAAAAACGGAACAGATATCCAGCCGTTTCATGAGTCTATTGCCGGATACGGCGGATTCGAACTTGTCAACAATCAGGATTCTGCAGCTGAGAATGTAATTAAAACAGCGGTTGAAATGCTTAGTGCTGAACAGGTAAAAGGCGGTGAGTATGATGTAATTCTTGATCAGAGAATGGCCGGTGTATTTATTCATGAAGCGTTTGGTCATTTATCAGAGGCGGATTTTGTCTGCAATAACGACAGAATGAAATCAGTCATGGTACTTGGCAAAAAATTCGCACCTGAGTTTTTTAATGTAATTGATGACGGAAATATTGAAAATACTACGGGATATATTCCGGCAGATGATGAGGGAATACTTCCTGAAAAAACATATCTGATAAAAGACGGCAAGCTGAACGCCAGACTTCATTCAAGAGAAACTGCAAATATGATGAAGGAGAATGTGACCGGAAACGGCAGGGCCATTTCAGCAGGGGCAAAGCCGATTGTACGGATGACAAATACCTACATTGAAAACGGGCAAAATACAAAAGAGGAACTGTTTGAAAACGTCAAAGACGGAATTTACGCTGTAAATTTCCATGGCGGGCAGACAAATCTTGAAATGTTTACATTTTCATCCGCTTACGGATATGAAATTAAAGACGGGAAAATCGGTAAGCTGCTGAAAAATGTGGTTTTAACCGGAAATGTTTTTGAAACATTAAAAAATATCAAGATGCTTGCAAATGACAGGGAAATGTACGGCGGACTGGGCGGATGCGGAAAAATGGGACAAAGTCCGCTGCCTGTGGCAATGGGCGGACCGCATGTGCTGATTGAAAAGGTACTGATTGGAGGAAACCAGTGAACATTGATAAATTAAAAGACAGACTTAAAAAGGAAACCGGCTGGTTTGATATTTATTATTCGGAATCAAAGTCATACCCTGTAAAATTCGAACATTCGGTACTTGAAGAAGTAAATGAATATGAAGACTCAGGAGTGGGAATAAGGCTCAATAAAAACGGGAAGACCGGATTTTCATATACTAACAACAGTGAGCTGATTGAAAAAGCAGCGGATAAAGCTATTGAACTTTCAGCATTCGGTGAAAAGGAACATTTGGCTCTTCCCGGTAAAACGGATGCCGTGAATCTTAAACATGAATACTGGAAAACATTTGATAAAAAAACTGAGATTGCAAAAGGAACCAGAGCGATAGAGATCATTAAAGAAAAATTCCCTCATGCTGATGTAACAGTGCAGATAAGTGCAGGAGAGGGAAGCAGACGTCTCATTAACTCGGAAGGAGCTGATTATTCAGAGGAGTATAAATATTACAGTTCCTATGTGTCTGCATTACTTGTTGATGAAAGCGGCAGTCGTCTTGACATAGGGTATTCGGACGTTTCGACTGATGTTTTTAAAATTGATTTTCTTGCTGAAAAAATCGCTGCGGAGCTTCAGCTTGCTTCGCAGGTCTGTGATGCCGCAAGCGGGAAAGTCCCGGTAATTTTCACGCCTGATGCGTTTGCAGCAATGCTTTCAATAATACTGTCAGGTTTTAATGCAAAACAGATATATAAAAAATTATCACCGTTTTACGGTAAAATCGGAAACAGGGAGTTTAATGAGAAGCTGACGATTACTGATGATCCGCTGATTATAAATTCTCCTTCAAGCTACACTGTAGATGATGAGGGTGTAAAGGCCGGGAAAAGGAATATTATTAAAAACGGAGTTATTGAAAACATCATTTCAGACGTAAAATATGCATCCCTGCTGAATATTGAACCTTCCGGGAATTCATCAAGAAATTACGGCGGACTTCCGCATGCCAATTTCAGTAATCTGATTGTTGAGCCGGGAACAACATCCTTTAAGGATTTATGTTCCAGGGCAGGCAATGGAATAATTGCCGATCAGTTTCTGGGACTTGGACAGTCAAATACACTTACCGGTGATTTTTCCGCCAATTTAAATCTGGCGTATCTTGTAAAAAACGGGGAAATACAGGGCAGAATCAAAGACTGTATGGTAAGCGGGAATATTTTTGAAATGCTTAAAAACAGCATTGAAATTAGCAGCGATTTTGTCAGTAAAGGCGGCAGTATTATTCCGTATATTTTATTTGAAAATATAAATTTAACAGCGTAGACAGACCTGTATATTACTAAAACAGGGTAAATTGTTATTGCCTGCCGGATTTTGTTTTATATGCTGGGTTTCTAATTTTCGCTGAAATTATTTTAACTGTGAGGATCTGTTTTGAAAAAAATAATGATAAGTTTTTTTATTCTGCTGGCTGCTGCGGCACCATTAATTTCACAGAATAATAGCAGTACTTTCCGTGTTGTTTTACAGCCGGCAGCCAATGCGAAAATTTCCGTTAACGGTGAGAAAATTAATTTCAGGATTGTTAAAAAAGACAATACCATGGCTGAAATCACGTTCAATTATAAGCTTGATACAGCCGTATTTGATTTTACCTGTGCAGGTTATTCTGCCGGAAAATTCAGACTGCAGTCGGGTAAGACGGATTATGTTATTTTAAACAAAGAAAACTCGGACTACAGGTTTCTGTCATATTTTAAGACAGGTATACAGCCGAAAAGCGTTACATTCATAAATAATGATATGGTTTCATTGCCTCTTCTTGATGACGATCATATTGATGTAATTAATATAAAAACGGGAGAACGTTCTGAATTGTCACTTCCGCCTGCATATGCAGAAAAAAAAGGATTTGTTGAGTCGCTAGTCCTTAAAAAGAAAAATGAATTATGGATAAGTCAGATGACTACCGGAAGTGCACATGTTTTCGATCTGACTACCTTAAAATACAAGAAAACTGTTGATACAAATGCAAAATGGAGCAAGGTACTTGCATATAACCCTTCAATGAACCGTGTTTTCCTTACAAACTGGGAAAGTCACGATATCAGTGTAATTAATCCTGATACCTATTCTGAAGAATATACCATTCAGTGTTTTGGAGTTCCAAGAGGAATTGTTTTCTCTGAAGATAATAAATTTGCCTATGTCTGTCAGTATTATGCGGTAGTGAACAATAAGGAGACAAAAGGTGAGATTCTGAAAATTGATCTTTCTACAAATAAGGTTGTTAAAAAATTCGGAGTGCCCGGATCTCAGCGTCATATGGTTATTATTCCGCAGAAAAATTATCTGGTAGTTTCCGATATGGGCAGAAGAACCGTTAATATTTATGATCTGAAAACTGATTCTCGTATCAGGGAAATAGCTGTTTTTAACAATCCGAATACAATAGCTGTTTCACCAGACTCCAATTATCTTTATGTTTCCTGTAGAGGACCGAATAATCCTGAAAGTTATCTGAAAAAGGGTTTTGTAATGGGACGGATATATGTGATCGATATGAATACACTGAAGCTGAAAGAAATTGTTGAAGGCGGAAATCAGTGTACCGGACTGGATGTGTCTCCTGACGGCAGGAAATTTGTTTTCAGTGATTTTTTGGATGACGCAATCCGTGTCTATGAAATGAAATAAATTAATTTAGATTTCTTCATTAAGTATTTTCACGTATTTGGAAATAATTCCGGCATTCGGAAGTTTTCTGATTTTTTCTGAAATCTTTTTTTTAAAAAGATCATGATCTTTCGAATCCGGGAAAAAAGGCTTATGATTCAGCATTTTGTTTATGGTATCAATTTCATGGTTTAATTTCCGGGTACTTTCATTAAAAAAAGCAATACAGAATTTTTCATAAATATAATCTACTGCAGCATCTGAAGGATGAAGCATGTCATCTGCATAAAATCTGTAATCACGGAGATCATCCATCATTATTTCATAAGCCGGGAAATAGAAACACCGGGCGTTTTTTTCGATTACCGCATGTACTGCCTCTATCAGAACTGATTTGCTTCTTTGATTGTTTACAGCACCTTCTTTCCAGTGCCTTACGGGACTTACTGTAAAAATTATGTTCAGATCGGGATTAAAATTTTTCAGCGAAAGCAGGCATTCCGATAAGTTATCAGCAATAGAGGCGGCGGAAAGCAATTCATGTCTGAAATAGTCTGCCGGAAATTTATGACAGTTTGCCGCAATGGAGCCGTTATTTGCAAGTCTGTAAATCCATGAGGTTCCTATAGTCAGAAAAAGATGTCTGCATTGTTTTAGATATTCATGACCTTCCGTAATGCAGCTGTTTATTTTTGAAAGTATTTCGCGGGAATCAGGAGATGAGAAAGAGGAATGATGTCTGAAACTGTGATAAAGTCCGTTATGTTCAGAAAGATCATCTTTAGAAAAGACAGTTCTGTTCATCAGAAGATACAGGGATTCTGTGATTGAAAACGGATTGTAGATTATACCTGAAGGATTTGTACAGATGTCAAACATTGCTGAGGAAAGCCTGCGGCTGATATTTTCAGAAAAACATGATCCGATAAGCATGATTTTTTCTTCATGTGTGATGTTGAATCCGAATGAATCAATGCAGATTTCCGTTCTGAATTTCATGAATATAATTTTATTATATTAGGTTAAAATTAGTAAAGTTTAAATTTCTTCAATGAGACATTTTCTGATAATTTAAACGGAGCGGGTTTAATGATTTTCTAATTATGTCTCATTAATTTAAATTAAAACTTGAAATGTTAAATATTGCAATATATGGTTAAATAATCTGTTTTATAAGGTGATAAAAATAATGAAAAAATTAATCTGTCTGTTTTTAATTCTGTCGGGTACTGTTTCAGCAGCTGATAATAATGCTGTAAATGAAGCTAATAAATTAATTAATGAAAGAAAATATTTATCAGCCTTCGAACTGCTCGATAAAGAAGATCCTAAAAATGAAAATCCTGATATTTTGATTTTAAAAACTGATATTGTCCTGAAATATTTCGTAAAAAGCAATATGCATGTAATGTTTGCATTGCGGGATTTGAAGCAGAATGATGACCTGATTGAAATTAGAAAAGGTGTCGGAAGTTATTCAATGTTTATCTTCGATCCTGAAGAAGAACTGTCATCTTTAATTAAAAAATATCCTGAAAACTTCCAACTTTATAAATCGCTCGGTTATTTTTATAATGAGGTATTGTACAAGTATGGTTCAAATTGGAAAGTTCCTCCCGAAAATTTAATGAATCTTTATGAAAAAAATTATAAAAAAGCATATGATAACGGTGTATATGATTATTGGTCTTTATACGGATTGGGATATGCTAAAATGATAAAGAAAGATTATAATGAGGCAATTACGTATTTTGAAAAAGCTATTTTATTGAAAGATGATGACCCTGTTTGTCTGTACAATCTTGGTTATGCTTACATGCTGACAAAGCAGCCTGAAAAGGGAATTAAATATGCTGATAAAGCCTATAATCTTTATGATTATAAGCCATATAAGGCAGATGCAGCAAGAATTGCCGGACTCATGAACATGGGGCTTAATGATTACAGTGAAGCTGAAAAATATTTAATAAAATCAGATGAAGCAAATCCGGAGAATTATAATACTTATACACTGCTGATTTATACTGATTTGAAATTAAATAACACTGATTATATAAAATGGACAAAAAAGGTTTTTGATTTAAGCGCTGAAGATCAGAATTATTATTCGGATGTTGTTGAAATGTATTTGAATTTTGATAAGCTTGATGAAATACTGAAAATACTTAACGGAATGAAAAAATTTTCCGGTAATAGTGATAAATCGTCAGGCAATATCTATTATTTTACAGGATGGATATACTTAAAAACCGGTAATAAAGTAAATGCAAAAAATGATTTTATCAGATCAGCATCTTATTTCAGAAAAGTGTATCCGGAAGACCATGGTGTTTTTGAATTGATTGACAGTGCCATCAGAGATATTGATTCAGAATAATTGGAAAATATATTCTGCAGAAGTACTACTAAAAATATTCAGGAGGTGCGTCAATATGCATCCATTAAACATTTACAGATTAAGGAAAATGCATTTGCCGGTTATTGCATCTTCTGTCATCGGGATAGGAATCAGTTATGTTTTAACGGTGCTTTATCCTAGAGACGGTTTTGAGCTTGATGATGTCATTATCGGAGCCGTTATCGGGGCCATGATAATGATTATTATTGAGATTTATGAAATATTTTTTGCAAAAAAAATTACAATTAAAATGCCTCCCATGGCGGCAATATTGATAAACTCCATGATATATCTGGTAATCATTGCAATAATTGCTTATGTTATTATTTATCTGCCCGATAATTTTTTCCATGATGGAAGCGAAGAGATCGATGTTCTGCAGTATATGGTGATTCTTGGTTTCTGTTTTGCGGCGATCGTTCTCAGTCAGTTTATTCTTCTTTTAAATTCCTTTCTTGGTAAAAATGTTCTGATAAATATGATGCTGGGACGTTTCCATAATCCTCAAAATGTTAAGCGGATTTTTATGATGCTTGATCTGAAAAATTATACTTCAATTTCAGAGCGGATTGGAGACCGGAAGGCGTTGTCATATTTAAACAGTTTTTATGATGATGTCAGTTCAGCTGTTGTTGTTTGTAAAGGAGATGTCTACCGTTATGTCGGAGATGAGGTAATAATTACCTGGCCATTAAGAAAAAAAACAAAAAATTCGGAGTGCATAAAATGTTTTTTCATGATCAAGGGAATTATTGAAAAAAAATCCGCATATTACATGAAACATTATGGTGTTGTACCTCAGTTCAGGGCAGGATTGCATATGGGGTCTGTTGTAGTCGGACAGCTTGGGTCCATAAAGAGGGAAATTACCTATATCGGTGATGTTTTAAATACAACTTCAAGAATTGAAGAAATCTGCAAGGAGTATAATACTGATATAATGGTTTCCAGGGATCTTTTTGAAGTTATGGATTTTCCTGAAACTTACAGAATTAAGAATGAATATGAAATGAATCTCCGCGGTAAGCAGCAGGCAATAAATCTGTATTCTATTGAAAAGAAATAATAGATTTATGATTGAAATCATGATATCACTAAAATATGAAGCGGCAGTCAGCTGATTTTATCAGTAATTGTTTTTTTAATTTCCTTGTATCTTCTGGATGCGCTGCCATGGCATATGTTTTTCATTTTGCAGTGATCGCAATCCCGTTTGTGAATGATGGAGTTGATCGACATGAGAAAAACATACGGAATAATAAGAATTATATTGTCCAATCGGAGGTTAAAGTAAAAATCCAGAATTACCGTAAAAAATGGAACAAGCATTATTATTATCCAGGTGATACCTGAAAAAATACCGCCTAATTTATGTTTCCCGCCGTTTTCTTTGTAGAGACAGGCTATTTTACCTCCCCATCCGAAATGACATTTTTTCCCGTAATAATAGCAGGTTGAACACATGTGTTTTCTTAAAAAATAGAGATGCATGAAAAGAATGTATGAAAGATATGCAATTGAAATTAATGGAATCCCGGCAATTTTAACGGGTAGCATGATGTAAAATCCGAATGCAATCTGTAAAAAGAAAAATAAATTAGAAAAAATGATGTAAAAGAGGTTGTATTTTTCTTTTCCTTTTTTATATAATTTGTCAGTATTCATCGTCAGCTCCGGATAGAAGATAAATACAGAAGATCATTGATGACTGAAAAATTCAATTATTTTTACTGTAAATAAATTAAAAAAGGAAAATTTTATGGAAGAATTTAATCTGAAAAAACTTATTTTTTCCGGAAAAACTCTGGTTATGGCTCATAGAGGAGATCAGTCGGTTGCACCTGAAAATACAATGCTTTCGTTCAAAAATGCAGCACGAAACGAAATTGATTTTATTGAAAGTGATGTCCGCATGACAAAAGACCGAAAACTGATCTTGTTTCATGATGACTGTCTGGAAAGAACAACATCGAAAACAGGCAGAATATCCGATTTTACCTTGGAAGAGCTGATGCAGATTGATCTGGCAGAAAATTTTTCGCCGGATAACAATGGTACTTTCCCATATCGAGGAAAAAATTTTACTGTAGTTACGGTTGAGGATGTTTTGAAAGCATTCCCTGGAAAATATTTTAACCTTGATATTAAAGACTGTGATCCCTTTGTTCCTGAAGAACTTGGAAGAATCATTCAAAAGTGCGGAATGGAGAAAAATGTTATTATTGCATCATTTGAAAAAGATCAGCTGCTTCTATTCAGGCGGTTGTATCCGGATATACTTACTTCCGCGGTACGCAGTGAGGTGAAATTGTTTTTAATCGGAGTAAAAACAGGACTTCTTCCATTATTTATGCTTTTTAAGAAAATCAGGTATTCGGCTTTCCAGGTGCCTGAAATCAGTGATTCTACAAGGGTTGTTACTCCAGGATTTGTAAAAGCAGCACATAAATATAAAATTGCTGTTCATGTATGGACCGTTAATGAAGTTACAGACATGAAACGGTTATTAAGCATGGGAGTGGACGGTATATTTACCGATTATCCGGACAGATTAATAAATCTACTGAAAGAAAACTGATAATTCAGCCAGTATTGCTTTTTATGACAAATAATTCTGTTTTGTTTTCTCCAGGATTAGAAAGTTCAGATTCAATGTTTTCCGGAATTTCTCAGATTGTATTACAGGTTCAAAAATGTCCCCGGAATTTAACGTGTATCTGTATTTTTTAATCATTTATTCGCTCAAGTTTTTTGCAAAATTCAAGAACTGTGAATGCGCATTCGTCAGGGTCTCCGGAATTAATATCTATTTCATGTATCATGGAAGAATCTCTTTTTCCGATTCCATGAAGATAACCTTTGTCATAATAATCCAGAATTATTTTAACGGCACTGTCAAAATCAGATTTAGTTATCCGGTCAATAACATCCCGGGCATTTCTGTCTCCCAGACGTTTTGTTATTTTATTAACGACCGCAGTTAGTATGTCCGCATCCACTATACAGTAATCCCTGACCAGTCTTTTTACACGGATTTCCTGCGGTATGTTCATTTTTATCAGCGGGGCATTCCGCATTTTCGAGTACAGATTCTCATTGATTATAACTTTTCCTATTTTCAGACTTTCATCTTCTATCCATATTCTTTCTGATAAATCCATATTCTGCATTTGTTCATAAGTTTCATTTTCGAACTGCTCATTTGTCGGCTGAGCGTCCTGGCCTATAAATCCGAATGCTGATCCCTTATGGTTTGCATACTTTTCAAGATCAAGAACCTGCTCTCCGGAAACAGCAAGAGACTTGAGTATATCAGTTTTCCCGCTGCCGGTCATTCCGCCAAGTATTATGACTTTATTCATTTTAAGAAATTCATTCCGGATGAAATGTCTGTAATTTTTGTAACCTCCTGAGAGAACTGAAACTTTCATTCCGGCAGTTTCAAGAAGCCAGGCAAAACTTGAACTTCTCATGCCGCCTCTCCAGCAATGTACAAGAATTTCGTTTTTCGGCGAAATGCTCTGTGCTTCTTTAACAAAAGAGGCTAATTTCGGACCTGTAATTTCAAGTCCTCTCATGACAGCCGCATTATTTCCTCGCTGTTTGTATATTGTTCCTATTTCAGCCCTTTCCTCATTGGTAAAAAGAGGAATATTCACTGCTCCGGGTATATGACCGTTGAGAAACTCGGCAGGAGTTCTTACGTCTGCTGCCGGAACTGAATGCATTTTTTTTAAAAAAACTTCCGGTTCAATGATATCCGCCATATGCTACTCCGTTTCAATGTATTAGTTCATCTCAAGAGGAAGAGAATTCTCATTTTTTTTATTTACTTTTCCAATAACTGATGAGGAATTATACCCAGCGTTTTTAAGGTCATTCAGAAGTGAAATTGCCGATTCCGGTTTTATGCAGATAAGCAGACCGCCGGAAGTCTGTGCATCCAACGCCGCCATTTTTATGTTGTAATCCAGATCTTTATGGAAAGAAATCTTCTTTTCGACATGTTTCAAATTTCTGAAAGAGGCGCCGGGAATGCAGCCCATTCCAAGAAGATCATATACTCCGGGAAGAAGAGGAAGTGATGATGAATCAATTTCAATGCTGACATCGGAACCTTCCGCCATTTCAAGCAGATGTCCGCATAAACTGAATCCGGTAACATCAGTAGCGCACTTTACGTCATATTTCTGCATAAGCAGGGATCCGTTTCTGTTCAGCTGCTTCATTGAACTGACGGCTGTATTATATGTATAATCATCAGTTTCATTGATTTTTTTTCCGGCAATGATTACCGCTGTTCCGAGAGCTTTGGTCAGTATGATAAGATCTCCCGGTTCCGCACAGCAGTTGGTTATTATCTTATCAGGATGGATTATTCCTGTGACTGCAAGTCCGTATTTTGGAACTGCATCGTCTATAGTATGTCCGCCGGCAAGAACCGCTCCCGCTTCGATTACTTTCTCAGCTCCGCCTTTAAGTATCTGTTCAAGAATTGATATCTCCATTTTTGCTGAAGGAAACATTACAATATTTAATGCAGTAACTGCTTCTCCTCCCATTGCAAAAATGTCACTCAAGGCATTTGCAGCTGCAACCTGGCCGAAATCATAAGGATCTGAACATACAGGTGGAAAAAAATCGGTGGTTTGTATTAATGCTGTTGTTTCGTTTATTTTGTAAACAAGGGCGTCATCTCCGGTTTCCGTACCAACCAGCAGATTTTCAGATTCAAGAACAGGAATACGGGATACAATTTCTTTCAGTTTACCGGCAGGCAGTTTAGCGGAACATCCTCCTGATTCGACAAGGCTTAAAAGATCAATTTCGTGCGGCATGTCGTGACCTCATTTTTTATAATCATAATGTTTATTGAAACTGATTTTATTTTCAGACAGGCAGTTTTCGATCTGACTTTCAAAGCCGCTTTCAATTCCCATCCCGCATTCTGATGAAATGGATCTTGGAACCGGAATAATGGTGAAAGAAATTCCGGATGCAATAAGACATTTCTCCGCATTTATTACATCACGTGTATTTTTAAAAGTGAAAACTGTCATTTGAATAACCGGAAGTAAGAATAATCATTTTGATGCAATGTGTCAATTCTTTTGTCCTGCAATTTTTTTTAGCGCATCATAAAGAAAATTGAAATCATTCTGACTGTGATATGGAGAAATGGAAATTCTTACAGTTCCTTCAGGATATGTACCCAGATATTCATGCGCAGCGGGAGCGCAATGAAGTCCTATTCGTGTTTCAATTCCGAATTCGGAGAACAGTCTTCCTCCCAGTTCCGATGAGTCCATCCCGCAGCATGTTATGGAGAAAACATCTCCCTGATATTGGAAATTTTCCGCAGAATAAATCCGGATATTTTCTATTTCTGAAATATTTTCAAGCAGATGCAAATAATCGCCGGAAGTATGAAGTGAGTGCGGTAAATTCTGAAGAGATGCCGAAAGACCGAAAATTCCGGCAATATTCAACGTTCCGGCTTCAAACATATCAGGACAGAATTCAGGCATATCTGTTGAATCAGAACGGCTTCCTGTTCCTCCATGGATTAAAGGTGTTATCAGCTCCGGATTTTTTATAAACAGTGCTCCGGTTCCCGTAGGTCCGAAAAGGGATTTATGTCCGGTAAGTGCAATATATTCTATTCCGGACTTATCAGCACTGATTTTATTTTTTCCGGCAGACTGGGCCATGTCTGTCAGCAGAGGAATGGAGCCGAGTTGTTTTTTGATTTCTTCAGCAGGCTGGATTACACCGTTGACATTGCTTTGATGATTAACAACTGCAAGACAAATTTCAGGAGAAAGAACTTCATGTATTTTTTCCGGAATTATCCGGCCGTCTTTTTCAGACGGGAAGTAAACCGGTATTATTCCTGCGGTATTTTGCAGGTGCTTCAGGGTGCGCATAACCGCATTATGCTCAAGATGAGATATGAGTATTTTGGTGCCGGAAAGATTTTTTCCTTTAAGTACAATGTTTATCGCCTGCGTTGCATTTGGAGTGAAAATAATTTTTGAAGAATCACCGGCATTCAGCATTTCTGCCAGAAGATCTCTGCATTTTTCCACTTCAGCGGAAACACTGACCGAGCGTGAGTAAGCGCTTCTGCCGTACGGCCCTCCGAGTCTGTTCAGATAGAATTCGACGGCTTCGGCAACCTGCGGGGGTTTTGGAAAAGATGTGGCGCTGTTATCAAAATAAAGATTCATATAATTACGGATAAATTATTTTTGATGCTGAAGTTAAAGCTTCAAGAATATCGTACATATTACTTATTCTGCCGACTGCAATGTCCGGTTTAATTTGATAAAAATCGGCACATGTGCCGCAGATAAGCACAGTGACGCCTGTTTTTTCCAGTTCCTTAAGGGAATCAATCACCGGTGATGAAGAAGTCGCCAGTTTTACACCGCTGTTATAAAAAATAATTTTTTCAGGCAACGGGGTTATTTCCCTGATGGTGTTAATGCAGGCTTTTATTAATATCGAACCGAGATCATCATCTCCTGATCCCATTTTATCTTTTTTAAAACATATTATGTGACCCGCTGAATTGATATTCTGCATCTGCATCTGCAGGCTGCAGTATTCTTCAGCATCTGAAGTAAGAACAGATTCTCCTTTTTTACTTATGGTGAGTATGAAATATTCGTCTTTATCGGATGAAAAAAAATCTATGTTATTATCGAGAAGATACCTTTCAACATTTTCACGTGAAGTTTCATTATCCAGCAGAAGATCAAAAGTTCCGGATACTAAGGTATCTTCAAGTGCTTTTTTTGACATAATCAGAGGTTTAGGGCAGAGTTCGCCTCTTGCATCGATAATTGATCGTTTCATAGTTATTCTCCCGGATTAATGAATTTTTTCTATTTGCTTAATGTCAGAAAGTTTTCCGATTATAACCATGATTGAATTTTTTTTAATAATATCTTCAGCGGTTGGCGGTAAAATCAGAGAAATCATTTCAGTTAAATCATGTGTGTCATTGTCTTCCGGGAAATATTTAATGGCTATGATCTGACAATGAAACCGGGATGACAGATTTAACTGTTTCAAATTTTTTCCGATAAAACTGATCGGGGAGATTACTTCAAGTATTCCATGCTCTTCGCTCAGCGGAAGATAATCTAGTACATTTTTCATGGACAGTTTGTTTGCCAGCTTTTCAGCAATTTCAATTTCCGGGTAAATGACATCTGTAATTCCGATTTTTGTAAGTATTTTTCCATGATCAGCAGTGATTGCTCTTACGATTATGTTTTTAAGTCCGGATTCTTTCAGATAAAGTGCAGTTAATGTACTCGATGCTATGTCCTGTCCAATACATATAACAGCTCCGTCAAAATCTGATGGTGTAATTGAATCAATAAGATCTTTATTTGTAGAATCACCTATGATGGCCTGACTGATGACATCTTTATTAATTTCAACAAGTTCTCTGGAAATATCAATACCTAAAACTTCACAGCCATTAAGTTCCATTTTTCTGGCAAGACTTATGCCGAAGTTACCAAGACCGATTATCATATATCTTTTCATAATTTATCCTATCATTATCTGTTCATTCGGATATTCAATTGTATATTGTTTTTTTCTGCTGTTCATATTTAATATAAAAGTGAGCAATCCGAGACGTCCCATAAACATTAATACAATAATAAAAATTTTACCGGCAGTAGTCAGTAACCCGGTGATTCCCGTTGAAAGACCGACAGTACCGAAAGCTGAAACAGTTTCGAAAACAACTGATGTTAAAGTAAACGGTTTATTAAAGTCATTTGTTACTAAAATAAGAAAACTGATTAAAGTAATTAAAATAACTGCAAGTATAAAAAGAATTTTGCTTCTGTCAAGTATATCATGAGATAAAGATCTGCCGAATAAAGAAACCTCATTCCGGTTTTTGAATTTGGAATACAGATAAAGAAATATTAAAGCAATAGTGGTGGTTTTTATTCCGCCTGCAATTGATCCTGGTGAACCGCCGATGAACATGAGACCGATCATAAGCAGGAGTGTGCTTTCACGTAGAGATGATATATTTATTGTGTTAAAACCTGCTGTCCTGCAGCTGACAGACTGAAAAAATGAGACTAATAAAGATTGAGCAATGTTGAAATTATTTAAACTGTTGTTTTTTTCAAGAAAGAAAAAAATAACAGTTCCTGATAAAAGCAGAATACCTGTTGTGATTAAAACTATCTTTGTGTGGAGAGAAAAAAAATTATGATCCGTTCTTTTTTTTCCGATTTTAAAGCGTAATGAAGATATTTCTTTCAGAACAATAAACCCGAGTCCGCCGGTTATTATTGCTCCGGTTATTGCAAAATTAATTATATAATTAACCTGGTAATGCATGAGGCTGTCTGAAAAAGTGGAAAATCCTGCATTGCAGAATGCTGAAACAGCAAGAAAAACTGAATGTTCAGCTGCCTTTAAAATTGAAAAATCTTTTATAAATTGTGAAAATAATATGAGAGCAGTGATTGATTCAAAGAAAAGTGTGTATTTAATAACTCTGATGAGAATTTTTTTAACATGTAATTTCCCTGTATCGCTGTATGTTTCCTGCAGTGTCATTTTCCATTTTACTGAAAGGTTTTTTCCGAAAAGTGAAATCAGCCCCAGATAAAATGTCATGATACCGATACCGCCGAATTGAATTAGAATGAAAATAATAAATTTACCGGAAAAAGTAAAATCTTTAGCAGTGTCAAGAATTATCAGCCCTGTTACACAGACAGCAGAGGTTGCGGTAAATAGGGCGTCAATGTAACTAATGCCGTTATTAGTCGAAGTTGGAAGCATCAGCAGAATACTTCCGGAAAATATCAGTAAGATGAAACTTAATAATACTTTCTGCAACGGAAAAAAATTAAAATTAAACAGCCGTGTTTTTAAATATTTGAATATCATAGTTCAAACTTACAATTCCTGCTGAAAATGTCTATCCTGTTTTTAAAATTTAATAAATTAATAGCAATTCAAAAATTTCATATTTTCTGGAAAATGTCTAATATTTACAATTATTTTTATATTACTCCCTTAATATATGTCAAAATAACTATAGGAATGGTAAATAGATGGATAAAAATCATACACATGTAATAATCGAAAATGCGAGAGTACATAATCTGAAGAATGTCAGTCTTGAAATTCCAAGGCATCATGTTGTTGTTTTTACAGGAGTGTCAGGTTCAGGAAAGTCATCACTGGTTTTTGACACAATATATACCGAAGCACAGCGTCAGCTGATTGAAACTTTTTCAACATTTGCACGTAGAAGACTGCCGAAACTAAGCCGACCTGATGTTGATGAAATCAGAAATATTTCAACCGCTGTAATAATTGATCAGAAGAAAATCGGTTCAAATATCCGCAGTACAGTTGGAACAGCAACAGAGATATATACTCACTTGAAACTTTTATTTTCAAGAATAGGCAGTCCGGAAATCGGACCGTCATTTTTTTTCGGATTTAATCATCCTGAAGGAATGTGTCCGTTTTGCAGGGGAACCGGAAAGATCATTACTGTCGATGTATGCATGCTTATTGATTTTGAAAAAAGTATCCGTAATGGTGCGGTAAATCATCCGGATTATAAAATTGCAGGATGGAACTGGCGGGAAATCTGTGCGATGGAAATTTTTGATGCTGATAAAAAACTTAAAGATTTTTCAGAAAAAGAAATTAATGATTTTCTTTATGCTGAAGCGATTCCGGTTGAGAAAAAACATGGTGCAGGTATATATTCAAAAAACTTTACCGGAGTTGTACGCCGGCTTGAAAAACTTCATATTAATAAAGGTGAGGATCAGCTTAGTGAAGCCCGAAAAGATGCTTACAGCAGATATTTTATTTATAAAAACTGTGATTCATGCGGAGGAACAAGAATAAATGAGAGAGCCAGAAATGTAAAAATAGAAAATGTTTCGATAGCGGATGCTGTCTCTATGGAATTGACGGAACTGGATTTATTTCTTGAAAGTATAAGTTTAAAAATTGCGGAACCGATTGTCAGAAAAATGCGACAGATACTTAAAAATCTCATAAATATAGGAGTAGGGTACCTTTCACTCGGACGGGAAACCGGATCCCTGTCAGGAGGAGAAAGCCAGCGTATAAAAATGGCCCGGCAATTGAATTGTGATCTGATAGATATGATATACATTCTTGATGAACCGTCGGTCGGTTTGCATCCTAAGGATACTGCAAGTCTTATCGAAATGATCTATGAAATAAAAAATCGCGGTAATTCAGTATTTGTAGTTGAACATGATCCGGATGTTATCAGATCTGCAGAATGGATTGTAGATGTCGGACCTCAGGCAGGTATTAATGGAGGTCAAATAATGTTTCAGGGGACTGTGGAGAATCTGATGAAATCAGAATCTGTGACAGCTCAATTTTTAAGGAATACTGAAAATGGGATTACCATACGAAAAAAATTTACTGAAAGTTATCTGTTGGAAAACGCAAACATACATAACCTGAAAAACATAACTGTTGAAATACCCAAAGGGGTTTTAACCTGCATTACCGGTGTAGCCGGATGCGGGAAAAGCAGTCTGATCAATGATGTATTTATCCGCAGGCAGAAGGATGCGATTGTAATTGACCAGTCACCTGCCGGAAAAAGTTCGCGTTCGAATCCGGCAACTTTTACAGGAATGTTTGATGAAATCCGTAAGGAATTTGCTTTGCATACGGAAAGTTCATCAGGATTGTTCAGTTTTAATTCAAAAGGAGCATGTCCGAAATGTTCCGGAAACGGATATGTAAGCATTGAGATGAGTTTTCTTGATAATGTTACAATTCTTTGCGATGAATGTAACGGGAAAAAATATAGAGAAGATGTTCTGAAACTTCATTACAGAGGAAAATCCATATTCGATGTTCTGGAGATGACGGTGGATTCGGCAATTGAATTTTTTAAAAATGAAAAAATTAAAATCAGGCTTCAGGCTTTAAAAGACGTAGGATTGGGATATTTGAAAATAGGCCAGCCGCTATCATCGCTTTCCGGAGGCGAGGCGCAGAGAATCAAACTGGCATCGGAACTGCATAAGAAAGGCAGTCTTTATGTTATGGATGAGCCGACTACAGGTCTGCATATGGCTGACATTGAAAGATTGAGCGGAATTATACGAAAACTCGTAGAAAACAGAAACACGGTTGTTATAATTGAACACAATACTGACATAATTAAACAGGCTGACTGGATTATTGACATTGGGCCTGAAGGCGGAAACAAAGGAGGCGAAATAGTTTTTGAGGGAACACCTGAAGAAATTGTAAATTGTAAAAAAAGTCATACAGGAAATCATTTAAGAAAAATTATGCAGTTATCAGAATACTGAATATTATTTTTGAAATTTAATTTAAACTTGATTTATTTAATTAGAGGAAGATAATGAAGAAAATTGAAAATGGACGGAGCTCAGGATATGAAAAAATTCTTTAAAATTACCGGAATAATTTTTCTGATTTTTATAATGCTGATTGCAGCTGCAGCGGCAGCTGTTTATTTAATTGTGGATAAACAGTTTGTTGAAGCACAGATGGAAAAAGCATTAAACAGAAATGTTTCTATCGGGAACATTGATATCAGTGTATTTTCAATAGTTTCAGGAATTGAAGTGAATGATGTTAAAATTTCAAATTATATTAATCCGGATAAATTAAAAGACATCCAGGACAAACCGGTAGAGAAAAACAATATATTTGTATCTCTGGATTCTTTTAAATTTAAAATCCAGTTTCTGCCTTTATTAAAGAAACAGTTTGTATTGAAAGAAATTACCTTATATGCACCTGTAATTAATGTAGTCCGTTCAGAGAAAGGTTATTTTAACTTCGGCGATTTATTGGTACCGAAAGGAAAAGTGCCTGAAGAAAAAAAACAAAAGCCTGTTGAATCAAAAACTTCAGAACCTATAACAGCAGATTTAATTCCACTGGAAATATCGATTGGTAAAATCGGAATTGAAAAAGGGAAAATAACCTACACTGACAATAAATTCAAACAGGTTGTGGAGATATATGATCTGACGTTTCTGGTTCATTCTATTGAACTAGATGCAGAAAGACTTGAAACAAAAAACAGCATTAAGGTCAGATTTGCAACCGGAATAAAAACTATCGGTAAAATGAAGTCCGGAAGCGTACAGTCTTTTGATCTTAATATTAATGCGGATGCTGATGTAAAACCTTTTGATGTTAAGACGCGAATTTTAAATCCTGAAATTTCCGTAACCGCCGGATCAAATAGAGGAACAGTAACCGGTCTCCAGATATTTCAGGCTATGAAGGATATTGAGCAGATTGAGAAATACTGCGGAAAGCTTTCTTTTCTGAAAGATTCGATAAGCTGGTCGGATCTGAAAACATCTGTATGGTATAAAAACGGTGTGGTGAAAACACAGGATGGTTCATTAAAAACCGATGATTATGCAGCTGAATTCGGAGGGCAATCCAATATTAATACTAAAAAAATTGATTATGACGTTAGTTTGATACTTGCAGATAAATATAAGGAAACGATCGAAAAGAATCTTGTTAAGAATATAGAAAAAGGAATAAAAGCGTTAAAAGTTTCAAAATATGTTAAAGCTGAAACACTTAAGGAAGCAGCTTTAAAACCTATGCTTAATAAGGACGGGAAAATATATTTTGTTTATAAAATTACAGGTACGTTTGTAAAACCGGATCCTGAATTAGTAGAACCGAAATTGCCTTCAATTACAGTATTAATTAAAGATGCACTTTCTAATGCAGGTGACGCGATTAAAGCTGAGGCTGAAAAACGGATCAAGCAGGAAGCTGATGCAGCAAAAGCAAAAGCAGATGCTGAAGCGAAAAAAGCCGCAGATAAGGCAAAAAAAGATGTATCAGGAAAAATAAAAAACATTATAAAATAGTATTACTCTGCAATGAATTTCCGGCGTTATCTGTTTAAAAGCAGAAGCCGGGAATTCATTGAAAGAGCAACAAAAGTGCCGCTGAATTCTGAATCAGGGTCGTTTTTTTCTCCAATAAACGCTTTTATACTGATTCTTGCCTTACCTGAAGTTTTATAGTCAGCAAAGAACCGGCCTATAGTGTCATTGTCAGGGGTATCAATAAATGCAAGCAGATCTTTTTCTACAGGTCTGTTGAATTCAAAGGAACATCTTCTTATATATAACTGGACTTTCGGATCGACTTTCAGAAAGAGGGCAAAAAGCCATCCCCAGGATGTTATTGTAAGCAGGGTTTCTATGCTGCCGGCGAACCCTACGGATTTATCATTGATATTCGGTTCCAGCGGAGCGGAGAAAACTGCACCCGTCTGATCGAGCTGAATAATTTTGACATCCAGTGTTTTAGTTAATGGAATATTTTCTTTAATATAATTTTCAACAGAATCTCTGATAGACTGCATTATAATGCCTCCGGTAAAATTAAATTATATATCCCCTGAATAAAAATTCATATATGAATTTATTTTATTTTTTGTC
>JAFGJZ010000027.1 GCA_016928815.1 Spirochaetota bacterium | reverse complement strand
CATGTTATTTTTCTGGTATTTATTATTGCAAAATGTGTGACAGAGAAAAGTTACTGGTGCATTGAGTTGTTCGTCAGTAAAAATTTGAACCCGATCAACCCCGGCGATGATGATGAAATTATCAAGCCGGGGTCGCTTAACCGATATGAAATAGAGTTAAATGAACTTGAAAATAAACAAGTTTATTTACGTTATTGTTGCCTCACGAAAAACCTAAATAAATTTTTCTACTGAAACTTTAAATATTTTAGATAAACGCTTTGCCATTTTTTTACTAATTGGCCGAATATCATTTTCCATATTGGAAACATGCTGTCTTGGAATTCCACCTAAAAGATCTCCTAGGGTTTTTTGAGTATATCCATGGTTTGTTCTATATATTCTAAGGTTAATACCTGGAGTAACTTCATTCTTTATCTTTTTATACCATTTAGTTTTTGTAATATTTACTAAATTATCATCCTGATCTTTTTTTATTTTCAGCTCTTTACCATATTCTGACTTTAAAACTTTGTAAGCGTCAATTTCTACCCATCTGAATCAACAGCTTTTTCAATTTCTTCAACATTAACATTATAAGGCAGCAGCTTCCGTAATTCTTCATCTGTTTCAGTTAGCGGCAGTTTTTCAAAAATATAATTCAAATATTTGAAAGGTTCAAGGCCGTTAAGTTTCGCTGTTTCTATCAGGCTGTACATAGCAGCGCTCGCATTGGCTCCGCGGGGTGTGTTTGAGAACAGCCAATTTTTTCTTCCTATAACAAATGGTCTGATTGCGTTTTCAGCAAGATTATTATCAGGTGTCAGCAAAGCGGATTCAAGAAATCCTGTAAATTTTTTCCATTCTTTTAAAGCATAATTCACGGCTCTCCCGATAGAAGAGGAAGGAGGAACTTCAGTCTGTTTTAATAACAACCAGTCTGAAAATTTTTCAAGCAGAGGAAGCATTTTTTCTTTTCTGAGTTTAACGAATTTTTCAGGCGAAAGATCACGCTTTCTTAAGCTGTTTTCTATCTGATATATTTTTGTGATAAAATCCATTGCTTTCTCAGCTGATTTTACTCTTATGTTATTCTTTTTACTGCTTTCAATTATCGTATAAAATTTTCTGCGTATATGAGCAAGACAGCTGACATGCTTCCTTCCATTTTCTGAACCCGCTTTATTATATCCGGCATATCCATCAGTCTGAAGAAATCCGTTGAAATCGCCAAGTATTTCTTCCGCTACATTTCCTGAACGGCTTGGATCATATATAAAAAGGACTGCCAGTCTCTGTTCTGCTGACCTTCCAAGTATTACCCACATATAAGATTTTGTATTCGGCGGACGGCCGGGTTCCCTCAAAACCTGCAATGTTGTTTCATCCATTTGGATAACAGGACAGGATTGAATGTCTGTTTTAAGTAAATCTATCAATTTTTTACATTTTTCCGCGGCAAGAAGTGTCCAGTTACACATTGTACTTCGGGAAATATCTATTTCGAAACGTTTGAATATTTTCGACTGCCTGTAAAACGGCAGTCCATCGGCATATTTAGCTGTTATTACCTGAGCAAGAATACTGGCTGAAGCTATACTGCCGGGAATAAGCCTGGGAGGTTTTTTCGCTGATATAACGCCAGGTAATCCTGAATTTACAAAATCTTCACAGTTACACTCGCCGTATTTCATGACCCTGTGTCTGATAACCTTTATTCTTGCCGGATAAAACTCTATATCTTCGCTCGTATCGCTGCCAAGAAACTTTCTTTCCCTACCGCAGCAGGGGCATTTTTTCTCTTCAGGAGGCAGATCATGAATAACTTCTTTTCTTTTCAGAAAATCAGGTAAAGGTTTCCGCCCGCGCTTGTGGCGGATATATGACCTTATCTTAATTTTATCTTCCTGTACTTCGTCAACTTCCGCAAACGTTTCCGCCTCATTAAAAAGAAAAAACTGATCTTTATTTAAAAGATTGAGTTTCTCGCTTTTCTTCCCATACAGTTTATATTCAACCGCGGCAACCCGTTCTTCAAGCCATTCGCTATACAGTTCAGATTCTTTTAAACGGGTTTTGTAATTCTCAATTTCATTTATAAAAACTTCTTTTTCTTTTTGAAAATCTTGCTTTTTATTTTCAAATTCTATAGAAGTATTTTTATATTTATTCTGAATTGTTTGTAATTTATCTTTAACTGTTTCATACTTATCCTGAACATCAAAAAACATTTGTTTAAGAAGAGCAGGATCATTCGGAAGTTTTTTTCTGTGTAATTTCATGATGCATATTTATACAACAAGTTTTTTTGCATAGTATTTTTTTTAAAAAAAATCACAAAAGCAAAAAAAATTACAAAACAGTTCTGTATTTTATTTCTTTATGCGCTTTGAAAAAATCTATGCCGCTTAACAGCATGAGCAGCTCTTCTCTTGATAACTCAACTGCTTCTTCAGAATTCTCAGGCCATGGAAATCTGTATTTCTCAAGACGCTTTTGCCACATACAGAAACCGTTTTTATCCCAGTATATAACTTTAAGGATTTTTCTTTGCCTGTTACAGAACATAAACAAATGCCCGCTGAACGGATCAAATTCCAATTCTTCTTCAACGATTATGGATAATCCGTTTATCTGCTTCCGCATATCAGTAGTACCGGGTTTCAGAAATATTCTGACCTTATTTAGATTTATCAGCATTACATTTTCCGAAGCGTTTTTATTATTTTTATTAAAACTTCAGGTTCAAAATTATCAGGAATGCTGATGCGCAGACTGCCGCTGCCGACTATTTCAAATTTATCTTCGAAATGCGATATAGAGTCAAAAGGTGAATGAGGGATCTCTACAATTGCCTTAGATTTATTTTCCTTTAAAAACCTCTTTTTCCAGTCATTGAAAGACCAGTATGAAAGATTATTGTCAATACAGTATGATTTAGCAGTTTGGCCGGATTTTCTGAAATTCTCTACATGCTGCTGCCAGAATAATTTTCTTTCTTTTCTTGATAAATTTCTTGTTTTCATATAACACCTCCGTAAATTGGAAGTATTATATCACTTTATTTTTGGGTGTCAAGGTGGGGTGAATTATACGCTTACAAAACTTTAATAATTTTAGGGGGAATTTCACCTTTAATTTTTATTTCAATATGGGGCTTTTTCACGACTGCCTGCATAATATACCTCGATTGTTAATGTATTTTTTTCATGAAACCAGCATGCTACCCATTTTCGGGCTAAATGACAATGATATTCATTTTCGCTGAGTTTACTATAATTAGGCCAATCTGATCTTATTGGCCCTTTTTCTATTAAATCTTCAATTAGATTAAAAAGCTTTTGTTGAATATAAATTGGTAGCT
>JAFGJZ010000026.1 GCA_016928815.1 Spirochaetota bacterium | reverse complement strand
TATATTTTTTATGTAATAACTATAAAAAATTTTAAGCTCATAAAAAAATTACAAATAAATTTTACTGTCAGTTTTTTATTTGTGTTGTTCGGAATTTTATTTTATAATTTAATAATCAATTAAAGGAGGAATAAATATGAATTTTTTAAATAATCTGAAGATTAGGACGAAATTTGTTTTTATAACAGTTTTATTATGTTTTTTCTTGTCCGGAGGATTTTATTATATAATAATTCACATTAAGAGTATTTTTGCAGAATTAAATAAAATTTATAAAAAAGATTTTTTGAGTGTAGAACTTGTAGTTGAGGCTGATAGAGACGCATATCAGTCCAAAATGGCTGCATTGGAAGCGGCAATATATTTTATGCAGAATGAAAATACTGACAGTAAAATAGTTGATTCCTTTATTTCGGATATAACTGAAAACATGAAGCAGGTTGATGAGCGGGTCTCTCAGGCCGGGGCAAAATTTGATGAATTCGGATTGGCAAAACCTGAAATTTATGAAAAATATGTAAATGATTATCAAAAGTGGCTTGCTGATTCATTAAATAATATTGAATTGGTTAAACAGGGCAATCCTGATAAAATTACTTCTTTTGTAGCCGGTGAATATAATAAATCATTTTCTGAAATGCGGGAAGATCTGAATTCTCTGACGGAAGTTTTATTAGCTGATTCAGAATTGAGTTATAAAAGGTCGGAAAAAGATTATAAAGATAGTTTTCTTATTTCATTTATTGTAGCCGGTGGAATAATTTTTCTTTATATTGTTGTTTCCATTTTTATGGTTAAAATTATTACCCGTCCTGTTTTGAAACTTATGGATCATTCCGGAAACATGGAGAAGGGCGATTTTACAAATGATTTTATTCTGGACAGAAAGGATGAATTCGGTCTCATGTTTAACTCATTTAATGTTTTCATTCTTAAATTCAGAAATGTCATTAAAACAATAATTAATATTATGCAGGAAGTGGATTCTTCAGCTTCCGAAATGCTTGATACTTCAGATTCTTTTGCTGATAATGCTCAGACACAGGCTGCAACTATGGAACAAATGTCCGCATCCATGGAGGAAATCGCTGCAAGTATGGACAATGTAGCCGAGCAGACAAATCTTCAGGTAAACAGTTTTTCATTACTGATGGTGAAGTTGAAAGAAATGTCGGAATCGGTTAACAGTATGGAAAGAAACATTTCGGAAATTTTAAACATGAGCAGATCTATTCAGGGAACGGCTTCTGTGAGTGAAAAAGCTCTTCTGGATATGATCGGTACGATGGAAAATATTACAAACAGCTCGAATCAAATGGGGGATATAATTAAGATTATTAATGATATTTCCGAACAGATAAATCTTCTTTCACTGAATGCTGCAATTGAAGCTGCACGTGCGGGTGACGCCGGCCGTGGATTTGCGGTAGTTGCCGATGAAATTTCCAAACTTGCCGATCAGACTGCATCAAGTTTAAAAGAAATTGATGCTAATATTTCCATTAATCGAAAAGGTGTTGAAGAAGGTATGAGTATCATAAATACTTCCACTTTATCCATTAAACAGGTTATAGAAGGTATCAGCAACGTTTCTGATCAGATATCTGTAATTTCTGAAATAATGAATAATCAGCTGAAATTGAATTCTGAAATTGAGTCAGAGGTTGTTACTGTTGAAAAAGTATCAAATCAGGTTAAGAACAGTATTTCTGAAGAACAGATTGCAATTAAGGAAATATCAAATTCTATTGAAAATATTAATTTAATTACCCAGAACAATGCTTCAGGAGCTGAACAGCTTTCTGCATCGGTCAGTCATGTTTCTGATAATGTAATCACCTTAAAAGAAAATATAGAATTCTTCAGAATATAATCCTTGTTTTATTTATTAAAGTTAAAATAAACGGATAAGTATTTGAACATCCGTTTATTTTTATCCCTTTTCATACCGGAAAATTCTTAAATTATCATAAAATATTTGACTTCATTCAGGTGTTATTGTTTTATTATACACTGTATACGTATACACTAATTTTTAAGTATCGGAGCTATTTATGAAATACGGTTTTTTTGATGATGAAAAAAGGGAATATATAATTACGAATCCTCAGACTCCTGTGAAATGGATAAATTATATCGGTACATTGAAGTTCGGCGGTTTTGTAGACCATACAGGCGGCATACTTCTATGTAAAGGTGATCCGAGTTTAAATAGAATAACAAAATATATTCCTCAGCTTCCTGCTTCAGATTTCAGGGGAACAGGAATTTATTTAAGAATAAAAGAGAATAATTCGTATAAAATATTTTCCCCTTTGTATACTCCAACCCTTGATAAATATGATCTTTTTGAATGTCATGTGGGGCTTCAATATACAAAGTTTATAACAGAATTTTATGGTATACATACAGAGCTGACTGTTTTTGTTCCTGACGAGGAAAATGCTCCTCTCATACTGGATGTCACTGTAAAAAATATTACCAGGAATTCAATGGAAATAGATTTAATCCCTGCAGTTGAATATACTCACTTTGATGCTTTGAAGCAGTTTACAAATAGTGACTGGGTACCTCAGACAATGATGAGCAGATTAATAGAACAGTCCGGGGGAAATAAAATTTTAACACAGTATGCATTTATGAATAAAGATACTAATGTTAATTATTTTACTTCAAACCGTTCCTTTCAAAGTTTTGAAACAGACCGTAAAATTTTCCTTGGAGCAAATGAATACAGCAGCTGGGCAAAACCTCTATCATTAATGAATGAGGAATTATCATGCACTCAGGCAAACAGGGGTGATAACATTGCCGCTGTAATGCAGCATCTGGGTGAAATTAAGCCGGATGGTTCTGTAAGAACAGTTTTTCAGCTTGGACAGGTTGAAAAAATTTCTGATTCCATTGATGTTATTGAAAAATACCGGGATGAAATTGAAGTTGATAAGGCATTTATGAAATTAAATGATTTCTGGAATGATCATCTGTCATTTTTTAATGCTGAAACACCGGATCAGGGCATGAATTCAATGCTGAACATTCATAATTCAAGACAGTGCTACATAACAAAAAACTGGTCGCGTTATTTATCTCTGTATCAGCTTGGTCTGGGTTCACGCGGAATCGGTTATCGCGACAGCATGCAGGATGTTATGGGAATTACTACTCAAAAGCCTGAAGAGGCAAGGGAATTAATAGAACAGATTCTCCATGTTCAGAAAAGCGATGGTTCAGCAATGCACCAGTTTAATCCGCTGAATATGATTGCCTCAATAGGAGATGCTGAGGAAAAAGAAGACCGTCCGGATTATTACGGGGATGATCATCTATGGGGAATACTGGCTGTTAGTGCATATGTTAAGGAAACCGGAAATTTTAAGTTT
This sequence comes from Spirochaetota bacterium, assembly GCA_016928815.1. Taxonomy (GTDB): domain Bacteria; phylum Spirochaetota; class UBA4802; order UBA4802; family JAFGJZ01; genus JAFGJZ01. The sequence continues at coordinate 23,644 of JAFGJZ010000026.1, read as the reverse complement.
CTGGATAAAATAATACCATATTATGAAAAAGATAAAAATAACCTTCCGGTTTATGAAGGTTCTGTATGGGATCATATGAAGCGCGCATTGGACTTTACTTCGACCAATATCGGCATACACAAACTGCCGCTGTTGGGATTTGCTGATTGGAATGACACTGTTAATCTTAAATCTGGAGCAGAATCTGTATTTAATGCCTGTTTATACGGAACTGCGTTAAAGGAATTTATTGATATTGCATTATATCTGGATAGAAAAGATGAAGCTGACAGATATGGTAAAAATTATGAACTAATGAAAGAAGTTTTAAATAAAGAAGCATGGGATGGAGAATGGTTTATCCGTTATTTTGATTGGGATGGCACAGCGATAGGGTCGAAGAAAAATAAGCAGGGTAAAATTTATACCAATGCCCAGTCTTGGCCGGTAATAAGCGGATTTGCGGATTCTGATAAAGCGGTTACTGCTCTGGATTCGGTGCGAAAAATGCTTAATACTCCGTTTGGTATCAAGTTAAGCACTCCGGGTTATGATGGATATGATCCGGAAAAAGGAGGAGTAACAACATATCCTCCAGGAGCTAAAGAAAACGGCGGTATTTTTCTTCATGCCAATCCATGGGTTATTATTGCGGAAACAATTTTAGGACGCGGAAACAACGCATTTGAATATTATAATCAATTGAATCCGGCATCTAAAAATGAGGATATCTCTTTATATGAATGTGAACCATACTGTTATGCACAGAATATCCTCGGTGATGAGCATCCTCAGGCTGGTCTGGCCCGTAACAGCTGGCTGTCCGGAACATCTTCATGGATGTATCAGGCGGCTACAAAATATATTTTAGGAATTTTACCTGTTGCGGAAGGACTCAAGATTAATCCGTGTATTCCCGAAAAATGGGATGGATTTAAAATAATCAGAAAATTTAGAGGATCAGAATATCATATAATAGTTAAAAATCCTGATCATGTTTCAAAAGGGATTAAAAAGATTATTATGAACGGAAGGGAAATCAGCGGTCAGATACTTCCGGAAGGTAATCATAAAAATGATGTTGAAGTAATTATGGGCTGAGTATCTAAAAAAAAGAGCTTAGATATTCTAAGCTCTTTCCTGTTTCATTTTATAAATGACAATAAATTACTGATAATAATTATCCATAGGTGTAATAGTTTCTATCAGATCAATTATTTCATTCTGTTTTGGAAAACTTTCCATTGTGTCCTTTTCTTCATCAACAGTACCGAAAATTGATTCATTAGCCAGCTTTCCGATCATACTTTCAATTTCTTTATCGGTATTATTATAAATCAGGATTATATTAGGACCGGATGTGTACCCCCAATCGAATCCGTCTCCGCGCGTAACTGTAAAAGTTTCAGTGATTCCGTCACCATCAGAATCTTCACAATAGTATATTGTATCATCAAGGGCTTTGGCAACGGCGGAAGTGAAATATTTCTGATTTTTTATATTTTCTGTCTTATCATAAATTCTGGATTGTACCGGTTTATAAACAACGGTAAGCCCTGATTCATTTCTGTTTTTCATAAGCTGTCTGAATTTTGTGACATTCTGCTGAATAAACTTGTCTCTTACTGATTTGTAGAATTCACCGAAATTCGTAGCTACAAATTCTTCATTGCTGTTTGTTAAAACATCAAGTCTACGGTACATTATCCGGATGTAATCAGGTTTTCCATTTATTTTGTTTTCCCAGAGATCTTCATCGTCAATGTATGTCTGATCCACATCAAGCAGGAATTTATTATGCATGACCTGTGATAATCTGTCATAACCGTCATAAATAAGATATGATTTTTTGTCCTTTATAACAAGAAGGCTTTCAAAGGAATTATCAATCAAAAAGTCGATTTTCTTTTCAATTCTCTGAAAAGCTATCCGGTCTTCATCATATCTGGATATTTTATCCAGATTTAGCAGTTCAAACTGCTTATCTTTGGATAAAAGATTTGTTCCTGAAGCAAGAACAAAAACCATTATGATAATAATAAAAATAAATAAATGCCTTTTCTTTTGCATAAATATAACCTGTAACATTATTTAATATATGTTTTCATCTCTTTGTAATATCGGGATATCAAATGCATTTATTTACAGATTAATTTGATTTATATGAAAAAATATCAGTTATTTCCTAAAAAACTTATAATCAGCAGAAATATCCGCAATCTATCTATTTTAAATTGTATTGTTTAAAAAATTATTGACATTGCATGTATATTGGCCAATTTATAAAATTATACCTGAAAAACAGGTTCAGAGGAAATATTAATGAAAAAATATACATTTTTAATTTTAATTCTGGTTGGTTTTCTTTTTATCGGTTGTGACAGAGCAGGAAAACAGGTTAAGAAAAATATACCGGATATGGTTTCATCCGAATCGGAAAATAAAGCCGGAGATAAAAAATCAGAAATAAAAAATGAAGATAACAGAGAATCCGCAGCTGCAGTTGAGAATAAAGCTGATGCCGAATCCGGCAAAAACAATACTTTAACCTGGGGAAACGGTAAGTATAAATATGTTGGAGATATTAAAGACGGCAAGCCTCATGGAAAAGGAACCCTTTATATTTATGATGAAAACGGAAACCTCATCAGTACTCAGGAAGGACGTTTTGAAGCTGGAAAACAGGTAGGTAATTTTAAAGTTAAAAATTTTGATAAAAATGGAAATCTTGTAAGTGAATTTGAGGGAACTGTTCAGAATGCGAAATATATACAGGGGAAACTCACAACTTACGATAAAGATGGAAAGGTTTTAAGCGTATATTCTGGAACGTATCTCAATAATAAACCGGACGGAACCGGAGTATTAACTGAATACGATAAAAACGGTAAAATAAAAAGAAAAATTGAAGGCAAATTTAAAAATGGAATTCCTGAGGGTGAGGTTACTGTTACAAATTATGACAGTAAGGGTAATGTAATCAGCCGGTATAAAGGTAACCTGAAAAACGGTAATTATGATGTTGGAACCCTTGAAACTCTTGATAAGAACGGCAGGCTTGTGACTCTATATTCCGGTCAGTTTGTTGATAATCTTCCTGAAGGAAAAGGTATTTTATATGAATATGATGAGAATGGTAAGCTTATCCGGAGTTTCGAAGGTACTTTTTTTGAAGGCAGACCAAGCGGAAAAGTGACACTTTCATATTATGATAAAAACGGTAATATTGTAAAAAAAATAACCGGTCAGTATATGAACGGGAATTTTAATGCTGATGCTGAAATAACTGAATATTACGAGAATGGGAAAATATCCAGTACTTATACCGGGCAGGTGAAAAATGGTAAACCTGATGGAAAAGGCACTATTGTAAAATATGATAAAGACGGTAACAAAATTTCAGAATATACAGGACAGTTTAAGGATGGTCTTGAAAACGGTGAAGGTGAGCTGACTCTTTTTAATAAAAACGGTTCAGTCAAGTCTAAATATAAAGGAAGTTTTAAAAACGGCAGATATGACGGGAAAGGCGAACTTTCAGAATTTGATGATCAGGGAAAATTGATTACCAAGTATGAAGGTGATTTCAAGGATGGAAAGAAAAATGGTGAAGGTTCCATCTGGGAATATCAGAATGGGAAACTGGTAAGGAAATATATCGGGCAGTTTAAGGATGATAAAGAACATGGCCATGGATCTGAATTTGTTTATAATGATAAAGGGGTTTTGATCAGCAAATATCTTGGAATGTTTGAAGACGGAAAAAAAACCGGTGAGGGTGTGCTCTTTACGTATGATAATAACGGAAAGCTGGTTTCGAAATATCTTGGTCAGGTAGTAGATGGTGTACCTAACGGTGATGGAACAATGATAAGATTTGATAAAAACGGGAAAATTACTTCCAAATATATCGGTCAGTTTAAAAACGGGAAAGAGAACGGTGAAGGATCGATGTTTATTTATGATGAAAATGGCAAACTTATAAATAAATATTTCGCAATGTGGACAAATGGCAAAAAAGGTTCTGAAAAGACATTGAGCTACGGAGAAGGTGATTCATATACCGGAGAATGGAAAAACGGCAAAAAACATGGTTATGGTGTTTATGTCTGGGGCAAATCATCAAAATGGTTCGGTGCTAAATATTCCGGAAATTTTAATATGGATAAAAAAGACGGGCACGGTTCGTTGACTCTTCCTTCCGGAGATAAATATGTCGGAGAATTTAAGGACGGTGAGATAGACGGTGAGGGTGTCTGGTACTATGTAGACGGATCAAGGTTTATCGGTACATTTAAAAAAGGGAAGTGTGTCGGAAAAGGAATGAAGATCTGGGATGATGGCACAAAATATGTCAGCGCTATTGACAGTTATTACCACAGTGAAAAAAATGCATATATGCCGAACGGTGAAGACGGCAAATATAAAACCAAGATCCAGAACGATACGAATAAAAACGGAAATGAGACTTATTTCTGGGATGCGGAATCTCTTTTTGAGGAAGAATATCAGTAATAACTGAATATTCAGGTAAGGTTGATTGAAAATAAATTATTTATATAATCCGGAAATAATAATTCCGGATTTTCTTTTAAAAAAGATTGATATAGAGGAACTTACAGTTGGAGAAAACCTGCTTCCTGAGATTAATAAATATTTAAATATTAATTCCGCCCGGATACTTTTATTATGTGACCGGAATACCTATGAAGCTGCAGGCAGAACTGTCCAGCAGGTTATGTCTGAAAACAATGAGGTAAGATGTCTCGTGCTTGATGCTGATATTCATTGTGATCTTGAAAATGTCAATACAACTGAGAATTCAGTTAATTCTGCGGATACTCTGATTGCTGTCGGATCAGGCACCATAAATGATATCGGCAGGCTTGTTGCGGACAGGAAAAAAATTGATTTTTATTCCGTCGGTACAGCTCCAAGCATGGATGGATACCTTTCTGCAAACAGTTCAATTATTGAAAACGGTGTTAAAATCTCCCATTCAGGAATTAAACCTGCAGTAAAGGTTATCATTGATCTGGATGTAATGAAAAGGGCGCCTTACCGTATGTTTCTTTCAGGGATAGGTGATTCAGTTTCAAAAATTACTTCTGTATTTGACTGGCAGCTGGATGTACTGATAAGAAAAGGTTCTTTCAATCCTGAAGCTGCTTACCTGTTGAATCAATCAGTCCTTAGGCTGATTTCTGTATTACTTGACGAAGAAAAGAAAACCCAGACTGAAACCCTGATTGAATTTCTTTTGTTGTCAGGTGCTGTAATGAATGCTGAAAAAAACAGCCAGCCCGCATCCGGCGGAGAACATCTTATCGGGCATGTACTCGAAATGTTTGATTTAAAAATGAATAATAAAAACCATTCCCATCATGGTGAAAAAGTGGCTGTTTCCACCTACACTGTTTTTAGAAAATATTCTGAATTTTTTTCTGCTTTTATTGAAAATATTATTATGCCTGGGATAGAAGAAGATTATTTCCGTCAATGGGATGAATACGGTATCAGAATTAATAGGGATGTATTTCGGACAAAGTTAAAACAAATTGCTGCATTTGACTTTACAGATTATGATTTTCAAAAAAAAATTAATGAGGGTATGGATTTTATCAGCAGTCTTAAAATTTTATTCTTTCGCTTATATGAACGTTATAATCTTCCGAATGATAATTCTTCAATAAATGTCACTAATTCAGACTGGGATTTTGCCTTATTTCATGCCGGTGATCTGCGGGAAAGAATTACAGGTCTTGATTTAATAAATTCCATCGGAAAATAATACTAATTAAATTTTTTATTGACATATTTTAATTTTTTTAACCTCTATATTAATAGTTACCAAACCTGGAGAATTTATGAAAATTTTTAGAATTTTGTTATCTTTGTTTGTTTTTTTATATATATCGTCAATATTGTCAGCCTCCTATGAGGATGCTTTGAAAATGTATAATGAAGGAAATTATCAGGGTGCATTGACTCATTTGGCATCAATACTGGACGTATCGAAGGATATGGAGAGCGGAAGTTCCAATTATAAAATAAGATTTTTAGCGGCACACTGTCACTGGAAAATGAAAAATTATACTAATGCACTGGCTCATTTAAAGAGATGTTCTGATATTGAATCATCAAATGTTAACCCTCTTATTGATATTGCCCTGATTCTGATAGACACAAATAAATACGGTGAAGCTGAAACTTACGGAAGAAAAATAATCACAATTGATAAAAATAATTCAATGGGATATTATGTTCTTGGCCTTTCTAAGCTTAAAATCGGGAATTACTGGGGTGCTAAGGAATTTTTTGAAAAAAGCACAAGTCTTGATGTGGAACAGTATGCTGCCTGGAATGGATTGGGAAAATCTCTGATGCTGCTTAATAAATATATGGAAGCGAATACTGCCTTTTCCACGGCTTCTGCTTTGAATCCACAATCTGCAGAAATATACAGTAATCTGGCAATGAGTTATTATAAACTTGAAAAAAATAAAGAAGCTGTTATGTATATTAATAAGGCGCTGGAAATAGAGCCTGAAAACGAAATATTGAAAAATAATCAGAAACAGATAACCGGGGAATGAACATATCCGGTTTAATTTTATAAAAAGTGATTTGTCCTTCCTTTAACCTGCCTGTTTTAACCAAATACGGAAAGAATGCCGATATTTCATATTATGGATAGATTTTTAACCGCAAAACAGCTTCAGTATTTTATCGAAAATAAAAGTGATGTCGTCCGATATCTTTTTAGTCAGAATTTTCCTCAATTATCCGTAAATTCCGGAAAATATATTCCCTTAAAATCTGATCTATTCAGGCAGCCTGAATTAAAGTTTCTGTTTCATAGGAATAGGAATGATTATGCGGGTGATGTTAAAAAGTGGGATAAAATTCCCAGAGGTGTTTTATGGAATTTGTATTATTACAGTTTTCTCGGTTTCGACAAATCGGATGAATTTATCAATAATTCAATTAAATTTTTAAATGAAAAATATCTGATGCCTTCCGGAGGTTTCTCATTTGGATGGTATCCTCTGTCGGAAAGCACTTTATGGACGGGAGAATATTTATTTCTTCTTCTGAATTTCGGATATCAGGGTGAAGAAATTCATTCCATTAAAAACTGGATTACAGAAAATCAGAATGATGACGGGGGATGGTTCGTTTCACCTGTTAAAAATGTTTCTGATGCACTCAGGTTTGTATTCAACGGAAAAATTAAAATTGATAGAACAAAGAATACGAAAAGTAAAAGCTGTGTTTTTTCATCAATATCCTGTCTGCATGCACTGCTGCTCTATCGTAAAATTTTCAAATCTGACGTTATAGATGAAGCTATCGATAGAGCGGCATATTTTATCTTAAATCAGCAGATTATCTTTAAGAATGAACTTGAAAGTCTGGATGGTTTTGTTATTAATAAAAATTTTCAAAGTACCGGGATTTCAATTTTCGGACAGATTGACATGATAAAGTATCTTGATATAATGTCGCAAACATCATATAAAAATCATCAATTTGTAACATCTGTATTCAATTACTTTGTTAAAGAAAAACATTTTGAAGAAGGATGGCTTTTTAATTCAAAAGCTGATTATATGATGGAAAATGAATTTTCAATCAAAAAAAATTCAGGTATAGATTTCCTGGCAACCATCAGATTATTAAAAATATTCTCACGATATAATTAATTATAATAAGCATATCCGAATGAAATTATAAGATTTATTGTATTTACTGAATCCGGTGTGTCGTACACTGCAGGCGGCGATGGAGTTGTTCTTGTAAGATTTTCACTTGCAGAGATGAATGAATAGATCCAGTTAAATCCAACTGAAAAATATACTCCTCCGTTAAAGAAAAAATTAGCACACAGTTCACTTCCAATTACCAATCCATTTGATGTTTCAACTGTATTATCAGTGAATCCCGGAAAAAGCTCCTTTGCAACTACTGCTGCTTCATATTTACCCAGAGCGTAACCGATAAAAGGGCAAAATGAAATGTCCCAGGGTTTTCTAACTGTAAGATGAAAGTCCGGACCTAAAAATGCACCGAAATGATAATAAAGTACTTCATTCTTATTTTCAAGTTCACTGCCGAAAGTAGTTCTCTGGTATATGGAGAGATAATCCAGAAAAATCTTAATACCTACATGATCCGCAGGCATATATTCAGCATATAATGAACTGAAAAATGATAAATGCACAAGGTCAACTTCTTTTGTAATCTCATTTTCGGTAAAAGTGTATGTTGTGCCTGAAATAAAATCATTTTCCGAAACAATCGCATTTCCAAACGGATATCCAAGACCTAATGAACCACCGAAAAAAATCTGTCCTTTATAAGCGCCTTCCGGGGCTTTATCAAGCTCATCAAATTTCGTAGCAAAAATGAGCAGAGGAAGAACTGATAATAGAAATAATTTAAAAATTTTAATTCTCATATTAAGCAATTTATAGGGTTTTAAAAAAAAGTCAATAAATAATAATCAGTATGGAGATATCAATCCTAAAAGTTTATAAACCTCTGATTTAATAATTTCTTTACATAAAATTAAATAAACATATTATGTGTAAATATAATGAAATAAAAAAAGGTGGGATATGAAAAACATATTTAAAATAATGAAACCTGTTTTTAAGCTGATTTTTTTCTGTGTGACACTAATTGGGTTTTTCTCAATAAATTATTTTTATCAGATGTACTCTTCTGAAAAATATGCTGAAAATTTTGAAAAAAGTATCAAATACAGTGATATAACCGGGTTTAATGAAACCGGAGGCACTCCTTTATTCTGGACCAAGCAATATAATGACAGAACCATGTTTTTTTTCGGTGAAATGAACAATCCTAATCCAATAGGTAATTATTACAGCTATTTTAAGCAAATTCATGATGTTGAAGGATGTAATATAATTGCACCGGTTCTTGGAACACAATCCATGACTTTAAAATTACGAAATAGAACCTGGTCACCTAAAGAGGATGAAAGAGAGGCTCTGCAGATTTATAATTCTGTCTGTGCAATGCTTCCGCAGGGTCATAAAATTATCCTAGTTGCAAAGGGTACAGGTAACTTTGCAGCGGCAGTAATTATGGCTGAGGCATCTAAAAAACCGGATGAAGTTATTATGATTAGCCCTGTCAATGCGGACATTGTAAACGATGATGCACCGATAAAAATACGGCTTGCCTCAACAGGACCTGAATGGCTGAAATATATTTTTCCTTTTATGAATAATTCTTCATATCCGTCCTATACTGAATATAAAGATATGTATCCGGAATATAATCTGAATAGTTTCCATGAAATTTACAAAGAAAGTATTTATTTTGAGGATAATATTATTTCAAAAATTAAAAATAACAATATTGCCGTTGTATGGGGAGAGAATGATCCCATGTATAAAACATCGGGTTATGAAAGAGTTATTCAGAAATTAATGGATTCAAAAAATAAAGTAAAACCATACAAATTGAAAAATACAGGTTATTATGTACTTCAAGGTGAAGAAACTGATAAAGTAAAGGAAATATTCAGAAAAGCAGTTCGTAATTATTAATGATTTGATTCCATACGAGATGTGCAATATCGGACAGGAAATTTTCATAAAAACATTTTTACGGTATATAATAAAATTAATTTGACGTAAAATGCTGTAAATAATTTAATCAATATCATTTGGATTATTTTGACAAATAAAAATAAAAAAACAGTTAATTAAGAGACTGTCAGGAGGAAAAATGAAAGTTTATCGCGAATCGGATACTGATCTAAATTTATTGAAAAATAAAAAAGTCGCAATAATCGGTTATGGAAGTCAGGGATATGGTCATTCCAATAATTTAAAAGATTCCGGTGTGGATGTAGCTGTCGGTCTAAGAAAAGGCAGTCCTTCATGGTCAAAGGTTGAAGCGGCTGGAATTAAACCTATGGAAGTATCAGAAGCTGCGAAATGGGCTGATATGATCATGATGCTTGTTCCGGATGAAACTCAGGCAAGCGTATATAATAACGAGATTAAAGCTCAGATGGTTAAAGGAAAAGTTCTCATGTTCGCACATGGATTCAATATACACTATAATCAGATAGTCGTGCCGAAAGGATGTGATGTTGTTATGGTCGCTCCAAAAGGACCGGGACACATGGTAAGAGCTGAATATCAGAAAGGTGCAGGAGTTCCGTGTCTTGTTGCTATTCATCAGAACGATTCAGGTAATGCATTAAATCTGGCCCTGGCTTATGCAAATGGAATAGGCGGAGCAAGAGCAGGTGTCATTGAAACCACTTTTAAAGATGAAACAGAAACAGACCTTTTCGGTGAGCAGGCTGTTTTATGCGGTGGAGTAACAAGTTTGATGAGAGCCGGTTTTGAAACTCTTGTTGAAGCGGGATACCCTGAAGAAATGGCTTATTTCGAATGTATTCATGAAATGAAACTGATAGTTGACCTTATTTATGAAGGCGGCTTCACAAACATGAGATATTCAATTTCCAACACTGCCGAGTATGGTGATTATATTACCGGTCCGGCTGTAATTGGTCCTGAAGTTAAAAAATCAATGAAAGAAGTATTAAGAAAAATTCAGGAAGGTGAGTTTGCAAGAGACTGGATACTTGAAAATCAGGCAAATGCACCTTCGTTTAAAGCTAAAAGAGCTATATGGCTGCAGCATCCTATAGAAATCGTAGGAAAAAAATTAAGAGCACTAATGCCGTGGATAGAGCAGTCTAAAATTGTTGATCAATCTAAAAACTGAAAAAAAGCCGGTATAACCGGCTTTTTTCAATATTGACCGATTTATAAACTTGACTATTTTATAATCCGGCTGAAATATAAACCATGATTTTAAAAGATGATTTACTGTTAGGCAACATTATAATAAATCCTGTTGTAAAAGACAGATGGGAACTTATTCGTCTGGTAATCGACAATGGATGCAGGAATAATTATATTGAACCTGAAGTAAGTGAAAATATAGTTCAGTCATTATATGAACGTGAAGAGGTAATGAGCACAGGAGTTGGAAATTTTATTGCTATACCTCATTGCAATGTTGATTTTATAGATAAAGTAAAAATATTCCTGGTAATATCTTCGGAAGGCATAAATTTTGATTCAATTGATGGATTACCAGCAAAAATTATAATAATTCTTATAGTTCCGGTATCAAAAAAACAGGAACATGTGCGGACACTTGCTTCTATTGCCAGAGTTTTAATTGATGATAATTTTAAAAATGAACTGCTGAAAAAAACTACATCTGAAGAAGTAACTGCCTATTTTAAAGAAAATTTAGAAGATTAATTATGGAAGATAATTCACGAATTTTTGATCCGCATTTAACGGAAGAAGACCAGGAAAGCAGTCTTCGTCCTAAAACACTGGATCAGTTTATAGGTCAGAATAAAATTGTAGAAAATTTAAAAGTATTCATAGAAGCCGCAAAAATCCGGAAAAATCCGCTTGATCATATTCTGCTTGCAGGACCTCCGGGTCTTGGAAAAACAACATTAGCGCTTATTATTGCAAATGAAATGGGTGTTAATATTAAAAGTACATCTGCCCCGGTAATAGACAAAGCTGGTGATCTGGCTTCAATTTTAACGGGACTTGAGGAAAATGATGTCCTGTTTATTGATGAAATTCACAGATTGAATCCAGCAATTGAAGAAATCTTATATCCTGCAATGGAGGATAAAACAATTGATATCCTGATTGGTCAGGGAGTAGGTACCAAATCGATTAAGATAAATCTGGCTCCGTTTACTCTGGTGGCGGCAACGACGAGAACTGGTCTTTTAACAGCGGCTTTGCGTGATAGGTTCGGAATTCCCTGCAAGTTGTCCTATTATGAAGAAAATGACCTTAAAACAATTGCAATGAGGTCAGCATCAATTCTTGGTTATGAAATTACTGATGAAGCCGCAATGGAAATTGCCCGCAGATCGAGGCGCACGCCGCGAATTGTAAATCGCTTATTGCGCCGCGTGTCTGATTTTGCTCTTGTTGATAAACGCTTGCGGATAGATCATGAAATTACCGATTACGCTTTGAATCAGCTTGAAATTGATAATCTCGGTCTTGATGAAATGGATAGAAAAATACTAAAAATTATAATTGAGCACTATGAGGGCGGCCCTGTCGGAATTAAAACCATAGCAATTTCCATCGGTGAGGAAATTGATACTCTGGAAGATTATTATGAACCGTTTCTTGTTCAGACAGGTTTATTGAAAAGAACCCCGCGGGGAAGAGTTGCAACCAAGCGTGCTTTTGAGCATCTTGGACTTATACATCTGTATTTAAATCCAATCGGCGACAGTAACGGTGACCAGATTGATTTATTCTGAGTAACTATTTCTTCTTTTTACCGAAAAAGGATTTTATCGATCCTAAAATTGAAATTTTATTTTTCTTTTGGGATTTTCCGTTTTCAGCAATTTTAAAATCTTCACCATATTTCTGTTTGTAATATTCAAGTCTTTGTTCTGTACTTGCAGCCCGTTTTACCCTCTGCTGTTTTTCTTTTGGTGTTTTTATATTTGTTTTTTCTTTATAGCTGCTTTTCTTTTCGGTTTTTACTGGAGCTTCTTTCTGCACAAAATTTTCTTTTTTCCTAAATTCTTTTTTCTCCGGTTTTTTTGTGCTGAATTTAGATTTGCCTCCCTGTTTTGAATCATTATTTTTCCTTTTTGTAGGGTCGGATAGACGAATACCTTTTGTTTTGTCTTCAACAAGATAATCATCTTCAACCCATTGGACAGGTATTTTCTGGTTTATCATATTTTCAATATCTTCCAGGTGAAGAACATATTGCTCGCAGGCTAATGAATAAGCACGTCCTTTATTTCCTGCACGGGCGGTTCGTCCGATTCGATGGACATAATTTTCAGCGTCTTCAGGTATATCATAATTAATTACAAGATCCAGATTATCAATATGCAGTCCGCGCGCTGCCACATCTGTCGCAATAAGATATTCAATGGTGCCGGATTTAATATTGTTTATTATTTTTATCCTTTGTTTCTGCGGCAGATCGCCGGTAATATAATCATTTGGATACCCGTTTAATTGAAGACGCTGTGATAATTCGGCAACTTTATGTTTGGTATTTGCAAAAATAATGAGATTTCTCGGTTTTTCATGTTTTAAAATTCCAAGAAGCAGTCGAAATTTTTCACTGGAACCGACATGAAATAATTTCTGTTCAATATCCGTTACTGTAACGGATTCAGATTTGATATCAATTTCATCCGGAAAATTCATGTATTCCCAGGCAAGGTTTCTGACCCGATAGGCAAGGGTGGCGCTGAAAAGCAGAGTCATTCTTTTTTCTTTAGGAGGAAGTTTATGCATGATAAATCTGATATCGGGAAAAAATCCCATATCAAACATCCGGTCAGCTTCATCCAGTACAAGAATAGATAAGTCTCTGAAATTTAATTTTTTTGATTTAATAAAATCAATTAAACGGCCCGGTGTTCCTATGAAAATATCTATTCCATTTGAAATCTGCATCTCCTGCTTTGCGTATGAAACTCCTCCGTAGAAACAGGCAGTTTTAAGATTCAGATTTTTCCCGAGCAGTTTTGCTTCCTCTTCAATTTGAATCGCGAGTTCTCTTGTCGGTGCAATAATAAGTGCTTTGGGTTTTTCTCCCTGCTCTATTTTGCGGAGAAAAATTTCGAAGATTGTTATAAGAAATGCAGCTGTTTTTCCTGTACCTGTTTGAGATTGAACGCATACATCTTTATTATTCAGAGTACGTTTTAAGGTTTCTTCCTGGCAGGGAGTGCAGCTGATAAATCCGGCATCATCAATTCCTTTGAGTATATTTTCATGCAGATTAAATTCAATAAATTTCATAAGACTCCTGTAACTTTGTATTATAAACAATAATTATTCCATACTCTTATTTGTAAAGACTATTTTAATCATAAGATGTAGGAAGAAAAGCCGGAAACAGAAACAATAAAATTCATATTTGAAAGAATAAATACTGTTCAAAAATAAAATCAAGTTTCATGATTAGACCGGGATTCTTTTCAAGAAATTTAATATAGTTTTCATGATCGATGGAATAAAGAGAAATTTCATCTGAATATTCATAAGAGTACTGTGATTCTCTTTTATAATAAATTGAAGAAGTCATACCGGCAAGATCTCCATGCTGAAGAATTGCAACATTTATTTGTCCCTTCTTAACTATTAAATTCCCTTTTCGTATTATATATATTTTTTCAATGCCTTTACCTTCTTTTATCAGCGTGCCTTTCCCGCTGTATTCCTCTTCATTTAATAATGTTTCAAAAAGAATTCTCTGAGTTGGTGTAAATATTTTGATAAATTTAGATTCATTAAACAGTTTCCATGTTTCATCATTTCTTACAGTAACCAGTTTTGTTAGTATTTCTTTAATTTCCGTATTTTTTATGAAATTAAAGAATCTTGTTTTTTCAATATAATACAATGCTACATCTGTAATAGCAATTACGTTTTTGGTTCTTTTTTCATTTGTTAGAAGTGCGGTTTCACCGAAATAATCATATGCACCGAATACTTTAGATTTGTTGCCGTCTTCATCAAAAACAGCAACATTCCCTGAATAAATGATGTAAAATTTGTCACCGGTAGTGCCTTTTTTTATGATAATATCATTTTTTTTGAATTTATCCTTCTGTACTATACTGATAAATTCCTGTACTTTCCCTACTGTCAGATTTTTAAATAAATCAATATGTTTTAGAAGACCTATAATTCTGTAGGAAGTTTCAAATTCCGGCGGATCAGGATTAAAATAAATGGTATTTTCTATTCCGAATTTAGCCAGTCTGAGAGCTGTCTTTTTTGGAAAAGATTTTGCAGGAATGTGATATACATGAACTGATTTTTTAATATTTGTAGGTAAAGAGTCAAGAAACTCCATTGGTGTATGAAGCGGGGGAAGTCCGGATTCATGAAAAATTATACTTGAATCCCATGGAAATTTTTTAAGTTGATTATATCTGTCGGTGTCAATGATACCTTCGTTATAAAGTTTTTTATGAAGTGTTGGATCATTATTGTGATCTGATGAATAAGCAAGCGATTTATTCTGAAAGTCAACTCTGAATCCAATTGATGGTATTGAATGAAGAGAGTAAATCATTTTAAAACAGGCTCCGTGAATAAATAACGGTTCTTCAATTACAATAGGATAAAAATCAAATAATGACCGAAGATATTTTTCACTTACATCTGTTAATGCAGAGTATTTCTTCAGAAAACTGTTTAAAATTGTTTCTGTTGTATAAATAGTAATTTTTTCTTCTTCCAGTATTTTCTGGAAGGTTCCAGCATCATGATCAGCGTGACAATGAGTAAGAATGATGGAATCTATAAATTTGGGACTTACATTCGAATCAAGAAGCCATTCAGTTGAATTAACGGGAGGGTCGATCATAATTCCTGTATGATTGATCCAGAGAATAAAACCGGATGTGTTTTCTTCCGGATCAAAACCGCTGCTTGGACCAAGGCAAGTCATCCCGAACAGCGGGGGTTTAAACGGTTCGGAAAGACCTTCTCCAATCAGATATTTAGGTTTGTATTCTATGTTTCCGGGAATGTGATAACAGTGATCAGAATTCCAGGAAATTTCAAAATTATTGCCTGTATCGATGCTGATTTTAATCCCGTCGGCTGTAACTACTGAATTGTTGAAAATTGAGAACTCAACAACATCCTCAAGTTTCATGATCCTGAAATATTCCATTTCTCTTTTAATGTTTTCACCATATTCAGGATTTACAGGAAAATCATTAGTAAAATCAATTCTATCCGGTCCGAAAAGCGATTGTTTTAAAACAACAGTTATGGTTTCTTCCTGCTGTCTATTGCATATAATACGTGTTTTTTTCTTTTTTATGAAATAATTATAATAAATTGGAAATTCCAGTTCAGCAATACTGATACCTTTTATCCAGTTAAAAAATTTGGATGGAAGAATGAAGGTTGTAGGCACACCATGAATGGACGGAATAGTGTCTTTAATTGTTTCAGGAGGTGAACCGAACTGGAATAGACCTGCAGGAGTATTGATTAAATATCCACCGCGTGGTAGATTTACAATTTCATTATTATCCAATGCGATATCGATAGTATTCATGAACTTATTATTAAATGAACTATATGCAGATGCAACAAAAAAATAAAAAATAATTATGAAATTTAAAATCAGTTTTAATTATTCTATTGTTATTATAGAAATGTTTTTATTTTACCGATAATAATGGAATAGCAAAAATATAAGTATTATATAAATGAATTATAAATTTTACTTGAATTTAATCAAACAGGTATTATATTTTCAAGAAAAGGAGGTTTTATGGCATTTAAAGGTATTGATAGGCGTAAAGGGCCGGATATTGTTGTAAAAACATTCCATTATTTATCTAATATTGCTCTTATAATAAACATTCTGCTGTTAATTCTAGTCAGTCTTGCGAAACCAAGAATGGAAACCATGTTTGACCGTTTTGCCGGATCATCCGTATCAGGCGGCTGGGATGAAGGTATGTTGTTTTTTGTCCTGATTTTTCTTATGATTCAATTGGTAGTCTCCTCCTTTGGATTGCTTCTAAATGCGACACGTAAACATAGAAAAAAAGATAATTACAGTATGTCCCTGATTTTTTCACTTTTTGTATCTATAATAGGTTTCTTATTCATGATATTGAAGTAATCAATTTTACTTTTTCCGGCTCTATGATTATCTTATAAACAGATATATAGGAGGAGGTACAATGAAAATATTACTGCCGGTATCTTCAAAGGAAATAGATTCAATTGTTTTAAAGTGGATTAGAGATGTTGCACAAAAATTAAATGCTCAAGTTGATGTTTTAAATGTACAATACAGCTATGAAACATTTACACTTGCATATCCTACCTATCCTGAATTTGTCTATATGACAGATAAACCGGATGAAACTCATGATAAAAAAGCTTTAGAAAATGCAAAAAATATTGCCGGATCAATCTGTGATATGATTAAAGCAAAAGCAGGGTCCGGAATAAAAACAAAATGTCTTGGAGAGTTGGGAGAACCGGCAGGTGTAATTATAAATATGGCTGAAGAAGGAAAATATGATCTGGTTGTTTTACGAGACCGGGATAGAACGGATGTAGGCCGGTTTTTTCTCGGAAGTATAACAGATAAAGTAGTTCACCATTGTAAAACGGCTGTACTTGTATTAAAGTAAAGACAGACGATTTTAAAAATATCCGTTATTACATGCAGCCGGAATTAATTCTTTTATTGTTTATGTCTAAATTTATTTGATTAACTATATCCTGAGATGCTTTTTTCAGATCATGATTGATATTTTTATCAACTGTAAGTGAATAAATAACAATATATGGGACATAGTAAACGCCAAAAATACAGCAGCCGGCTGCCCAGTATTTATTGGTCTCACGTTCATAATTAATTGTACCGACAATTTCTCCCGTTGAAACGTTTATAATTCTTAAAGTAAAATTAATTTTTGTTATAGGTACTATTCCTAATTGCCTTTTATAGTTATATGTTGCAATGTTTCCGGTAATAATGTAATCGGTTTTAAGTAATTGGCCGATTTGTGCTGCATCACTTGTTGTCATACCGGACATATCCAGTTCTTTTTCTCCAAGGACTTTCTGGAGCTGTGAACGCTCAACAAGAGTCCAGTTTGGAATTTTTATAAGTTCATTAGTTAAGGCATCGGAGACAATCGTTCCGGAACCCTGTTTCCCGACAGCATCAGTTAAAGGAAGAACAGTTACTTTAACAGGTTTTCTTAACTCTTCTTTGTTTTTAATGAAAATTTCTTTGTTAGTAGATGTGCATGATGATAAAAACAGTGTTATTAAACATATTACGGTTAATATTTTATTAGCTTTCATAGTTATATCCTGTCCGTTTATTGAATAATTGATTATAGTAAATATATTCTGGAATTGCAAACATTTTTCAATAAAAAAACCGCCTTGAATTCAAGGCGGTTTTTAATGCATCCCCTAGGGGGTTCGAACCCCTGTTGTCGAGATGAAAACCCGATGTCCTAGACCACTAAACGAAGGGGACATATTTCTTCATTGCTGAAGATTTGAGACGCCGGGGAATCGAACCCCGGACCCACTGCTTAAAAGGCAGTTGCTCTACCGACTGAGCTAGCGTCTCTTAACTAGCGTATAACCAAATAACAACTATGGTACTTTGTGTCAATAAAATTAATAAAAAAAAGTTAATTTATAAATTAATTTCGAATAATTGTGTCTTCCCGTCCCGGACCGACTCCTATTATGGCAATTCTTATTCCAATCTTTTCTTCAAGAAAATCTATATAGTTCCTTGCTTTTTCCGGCAAATCCTCATATTTTTTACATGCGGAAATGTCTTCATCCCAGCCGTCAAGTTCTGTATAGACAGGTTTTACTTTATCCAGCATGAAGGAAGGGAACATTTCTATTTTTTTACCTTCATATTGATATCCGGTTGCAACTTTGATTTTTTTAAATCCGCTCAGAATGTCCAGTTTAATTAATGCTATTTCGGTAAATCCGCAAATTCGTTTTGCCTGCTTTAGCAGTTCAACGTCAAACCAGCCGCATCTTCTGGGTCTACCGGTTGTTGCGCCGTATTCGTGACCTTTTTCACGTATTGTATTCCCGCTTTCAGTGAAATCTTCAGTAGGAAACGGACCCTCTCCAACTCTGGTAATATATGCTTTTGCAATGCCGACGACACGATTTACCTGAAAATTATTAATTCCAGTACCTAGAAGTGCACCGCCAACTGTAGGATTTGAGGATGTAACAAAAGGATAAGTTCCATGATCAATATCAAGACCGAATCCTTGAGCTCCTTCCAGTATAATTTTTTTTCCTTTATCCGATTCTTCATTCAAATAAAACGCGGTATTAATTATCATTTTTTCAACACGTGCCTTGAATTGAAGACAAATGTCCATTATTTCATCTACAGAATACGGATCACGGCCATGAAGTTTTTCAAGCTGAAGATTTTTTATTTTTAAGGTTTGTGTAATCTTTTCTTCGAGATATTTTTCATCATAGAGATCACCAACCCGGATGCCTGTTCTGAAGCATTTATCAGCATAACACGGACCAATACCTCTGCCGGTTGTACCGATTTTATTTTCAGCCCTCATTTCTTCAAGAGCGCTGTCAAGTGCTTTATGGTAAGGAAGTATAAGATGAGCAGCATCAGAGATAAAAATACGGTAGTCAATATCTATTCCCTGCTCAATGAGCTTATCCATTTCATCCACCATTTGAAGAGGATCAAGAACGACTCCATTTCCCAGTACACAGATTTTCCCCGGGTGCAGGATTCCGGAAGGAATAAGATGAAAGACATATTTTTTTCCGCCTACGACTACAGTATGGCCGGCATTTGCACCGCCCTGATAACGGACAATGATATCCGCATCACTGGAGTAGTAATCGATCATTTTAGCTTTGCCTTCATCGCCCCATTGAGCGCCAATTACAACTGTACAGCTCATAATTTTTCCTTCCTTCTATAATAAGCAACTTTAAAAACTTGTGACTTAAAAACAAGCTTTTTATTGAAAAACTCTTAAAAATGAAATAATATTTATATTATTACTGAAATTGAAAATTATCAATAAATAATTTCACAAGTTATGTAATATAAAATTAAATCAGGATTTAAAAAGTTTATCAATTTCAAAGAAAACCGAAAAGTCATTGCCCTTGCAGATCCTTATTTCCAGAACATCATATAATTTTGCAAGCTGACTTTGTATCTGATGTAAAGTGTCGTTATTATTTACTAAAAGATATATCCGGCTGAAACTGCTGTTTTTTTCCGGACCGCATAAAATACCTTCAAGATTGAAACCTCGTCTTGAAAATAATCCTGTTATATGCGACATGACACCGGAATGGTTGTTAACTTTCAGTTCAAGAACAACTTTTTTCATGGTATCCTCCTCCTATCATTTCATAATTTGATTTTCCCGGAGGCACTATAGGGAAAACATTTTGGGATTGTGCTATCGGTATTTCAATAAAAGCCGGGGTTTTCAGGTTTAAAAAATATTTTAAATCGTGAATTATATCGTCTGATTCCGCCAGGTTAAAACTTTCAATACCAAAAGCGGAAGCAATTTTATGAAATTCAGGATTGAATTCAAAACGGGATGCAAAATAGTTTTTATCATAAAATAATTCCTGCTGCTGACGTACAAGACCCAGGCTGTTGTTTTTAAAAAGAATTACTTTTACATTCAGGTTCAATTCCTTTAATAACGCAAGTTCCTGAATATTCATTAAAAAAGAACCGTCGCCTGTGATGCAAAGAATCTGACAGTCGGGTTTTCCCAAAGAGGCTCCAATAGCAGCAGGAAGTCCGAACCCCATAGTACCAAGGCCTCCTGATGTGAGCAATGTTCCTGGTTTTCTGAATTTATAATACTGAGCTGTCCACATCTGATGCTGACCGACATCTGTTGTAATAATGGCATTGCTATCTGTCAGATTATTAATAATGGATATAATATTGTAAGGAGAGAACTGATCTTTGGCCGTTAATTCAGGATACTCGTGTTTTATGTTTTCAATATGTTTAATCCATTCTTTTCTTTCATTTTGTTCAATATATTCAAGCAGATGTTGTAAAGATTCATTTAGATTACCTTCAATAAACAGATCTGAAGTTTTAATTTTATTCAATTCTGATTTATCAATATCAATGTGAATTATTTTAGCATTTTTACAGAAGCTGTCCGATTTTCCTGTTAATCTGTCATCAAATCTGATTCCAAGTGCAATAATAAGGTCGGCTTCCTGTAGAATATAATTGGTATGTCTGCTGCCATGCATTCCAGGCATACCAAGATAGAGGTTACTGTCCGGAGAATAAGAACCAAGGCCCATCAGGGTTAATGCAACAGGAATTGAATTTTTAACGGATAGTTCATTAAGTAAATCCGAAGTATTGGATTTAATGATGCCACCACCGGCAATTATCAGCGGTTTAGCGGCATTGTTAATCATCGAAGCTGCAGCAGTAAAATCAGTATTTAAAGCCAAAGTTTTAGCAGTTACTGTTTTTTCAATTTTTTCAAAAAAGTTTTCAGAAATTTCAATTTCGGCTGTCTGAATGTCTTTTGGAATATCAATTAAAACAGGTCCTGGACGGCCTGAAACGGATATGGAAAAAGCTTCAGGTATTACATCAATGAGCTCCTCAACTTTTTTAATTAGAAAATTGTGTTTTGTAATTGGAATAGTTATACCATAAATATCAACTTCCTGAAATGCATCGGTACCTATCAATTGCGACGGTATCTGACCGGTAATAGCTATTATCGGTATTGAATCCATTTGAGCATCTGCAATCGCAGTTACCAGATTTGTCGCTCCGGGACCGGAAGTGGCAAAACAAACGGCAGGTTTTCCTGTTGACCGTGAAAGACCCTGAGCGATAAATCCCGCTCCCTGTTCATGTCGTGCAAGAATATGCCGGATAGTACTTTTTGACAGTGCATCATAAAGTGGCAGGTTTGTCCCGCCGGGAATCCCGCTTATGATTCTGATACCCTGTTTTTCAAGCAGACGAATTGTAAGTTCAGCTCCATTGATTTTCATAATGTCCTCCTTTTTCTTTTAAACAGGCATAAAAAAAGCCCCTTCGGCTGTACCGAAGGGGCTTTCTATATTTCTATTATATATTATTTATCCTACTGGCACAAACCCTGATATGTAAATATAGAAATGACGACGACCACTAGCAATGAGTTGATAGCGGTTATTTGCATTTTTAATACATTTAGATTTGAGCTGGTAAAAAACATATTATCTCCTGTTTGATAAATAAAATATCTAATGTCGCAGAAATAAGTCAATAATTATTTTTCATAATTGTAATTATTAATAAATTCTCTGAACAAATCAAGAAGATTCAGTGTAATGGGCCCAGGGGTTCCATTTTTAATAATACGTTTATCAACTGAAGTAACAGGCATGATTTCAGCCCCGCTGCCGGTTATAAAACATTCATCAGCAGTATAAATGTCAAAAAGTGTCAGATTTTTCTGTTCAACTTTGATTTTTTCAGATACAGCTATATCTATAACTGTATTACGGGTAATTCCTTCAAGAGCACCGCAGCTGACATCGGGTGTCATTAAAATATTATTCTTAATTATAAAAATATTGTCAGCAGTACATTCTGCAACATATCCGTTATGATTAAGAAGCAGAGCTTCAAGGCAACCTGCATTTTTAGCTTCCATTTTAGCAAGAATATTATTAAGGTAGTTTAATGATTTTGCCCTCGGATCACAGGAATCGGCACTGTTTCTTCGAATGGAAGATGTTATTATGGATATTCCCTTTGAGTAATATTCTTCAGGATAGAGCGATATTTTGTCAGTAATGATAATCACTGATACTTTACTGCATTTAGCTGGATCAAGACCCAGATCACCAGATCCTCTTGTAATAAGTAGTCGAATATATCCGGAATCGCTAATTTTGTTTTTATCATTCTGAATGATGGATTCTTTAACCAAATCGATCATTTCAGTTTTAGAATAAGGAATATTCAGCATTGTGAATTTGGCACAATCGAAAAGTCTGTCAATGTGCTCTTTCAGCAGGAAAGCCTTTCCGTTATAAATACGGATTCCTTCAAATATGCCGTCTCCATAAAGAAGACCATGATCAAAAACGGAAATTTTGGCATCCTCTTTTGAAAAGTAACTTCCATCAATAAAAACTTTCATAAATTTACCTCATCCTTAAAAATATTTCTCAGCTTATCAAAATTATCACCGTAAGTAGAAATCAGAAGATCGTTAAACCGGTTAACCACTTTTAGTATATATATGTCATGTTTTATAAAATCTTCAGCCAGAGAAACAAAACCTTCATTTTTACTCCAGGCTGCTTCTGTTATACCTTTTTCATAGATTGTACCGGATATAGCTTCCTGTGAGTCCGAACAGATAACAAACTGTCTTCCGCCTTTTTCTGAAAACAGGGTGTGACCGACAGGATGTGAATATGTCATCATATCCGGTAAATTAATATCTTCTCCGAAAATAACTATAGCAGTTTGAATCGATTTTTTACTGATTTCTTCTTTTAAATTTTCAAGATCATTTTTCCAGCCGGATATAAGAAGAGTTTTTTCCGCAGATTGAATTAGTGAAATTGCCCGTTTGATTAAGGTTTCATAGGAATTTATTGTAAATATATATGAGACATTCTGTCTTGTAGAAATACCATTTAAATCATTTTTAAGATCATTAAGTGTTTTATTGATTTTTCCTGAAAATACAGAAATTAATTCATTGGAATCGGCTGGAAGATAACGTTTTTTTCCAGATTCGATCAATTCAAATACTGCATCTTTTTCAATTAATTTTGATATTGTTTCGTAGATTTTTGACGTAGGAATGCCTGATTTTTTTGCCAGCTCATAAGCCGTTACAGGATTTTCTTCCAGCAATGCAAGATAGGCTTTACATTCATATTCAGAAAATCCTATTTCTTTCATCTTATTTATTATATTAACTACCATGGTAGTTAATATAATAAATAAGATGAAAGAAATAGGATTTTCT